>NZ_JAPDPH010000022.1 GCF_026013475.1 Micromonospora yasonensis
CCCTCCCCCCTTCCCCTACCCGCCCCCCTTCCGATCTGTACGGCGGGGACCTCCTTCGGCGCGTCCGAGTCGTCGTCGAACGCCGACCCCTGACCGCCGCCGAGCAGTGCCGCCGCGCCGCCCGAGACGGCCCGCTGCCGGGGTGCGTCCGGGCCGGCCATGGCGGCCGGGGACCGGGTCTCCAGGCCCCGGCCGGACGAGCCGCCGAGCGGCCGGTCCAGCGAGGCGAGCAGGGCATCCCGGCCGGCGCGGATCGGGTCCCGCCCCGGGCGGGTGTGATCGGCCGGCGTCGGCAGGCCGTGCCCGCCCCGGTTCGGCTCGCCGCGCGACGGGCCGGGCAGCGCGTGGCCGCCCCGCTCCGGCGCCGGCTCCTGGCCGAGGATCGGCGTGGGGCGCTCGGCGCACAGGTATTGCGCCATGTCGTCGTGCGGGGCGACCTGCTGCCGGGTCTTGTCGAGGTCCCAGACCGCCTGTGCGGTGGCCTTGCCCGACGGCCAGGTGGCGATGATCCGCCAGGTGCCGTCGTCCCGCCGGTACGCGTCCCAGGAGATCTTCTCGGTGTCGATCCCGTGCTGGGCCAGCCGGCCGTTGACCACCTCGGCCAGCGGGGTGGGCTTCTCCGCGCCCTTGAGCCGGGTCCGGCGGGCGTGCTGGGCGAGCATGGCCCGCTCCTGGAGCACCGGGCCCGCGTAGCGCAGGACGCGGTCGACCGGGACGCCCGCGATCCGGGCGACATCCTCGGCGGACTCGCCGGAGCGGATCCGGGCCTGGATGTCCCGCGGGGAGAGGGACGGCGTCGGGTCGGCCGAGGTCGGCACCACCGCCAGGGGCGCCGCGCCAGGTTCGGCGTGCAGCACCCCGGCGACGCGTTCGTCGATGGGGAGGGCGAGCAGGCGCCCGACCTCGTCGGTGAGCACCAGAGCCTGGCCGTCCTCGGAGAGGGCGACGAAGCGTACTGGGCGCATGGGCTTGCCTCCGTCCCGCTTCGCTGGCCGTCACGCCACGAGCCGGCCACCCGGGCGTCTCGCACCACCGTACGCTCATCTACCCGAAGGTGGGGGATGCGACACCCGGCATGTCGTGACTGAGCTGCGGTGATGATCACCGTGGGTGGCCGTCGGAGCCCCGACGACCACCCACCGTCACGAGGTGATCAGAGTCGCTCGACCACGTAGTCGATGGACGCGGTGAGCGCCTCGACGTCGGCCGGCTCGACCGCCGGGAACAGCGCGACGCGGAGCTGGTTGCGGCCCAGCTTCCGGTACGGCTCGGTGTCCACGATGCCGTTGGCGCGCAGCGCCTTGGCGATCGCCGAGGCGTCCACCCCGTCGGCGAAGTCGATCGTGGCGACCACGTTGGAGCGCAGCGCCGGGTCGGCCACGAACGGGGTGGCGAACTCGGCGCGCTCGGCCCAGCCGTACACGATGCCGGCACTCTCGGCGGTGCGCTTGGCCGCCCAGGAGAGGCCGCCCTGCGCGTTCATCCAGTCGGTCTGCTCGGCCGCCAGGAAGATGGTGGCCAGCGCCGGGGTGTTGTACGTCTGCTCCAGCCGCGAGTTGTCGATCGCGGTGACCAGGTCGAGGAAGGCCGGGATGTAGCGGCCCGACTCCTTGATCTCGGTGGCCCGGGCGATCGCGGCCGGCGACATCAGGGCCAGCCAGAGGCCGCCGTCGGAGCCGAAGCACTTCTGCGGGGCGAAGTAGTAGACGTCGGTCTCGCCGACGTTGACCTCCAGGCCGCCGGCTCCGGAGGTGGCGTCGACCAGCAGCAGCGAGCCCTCGTCGGCACCCGCCACCCGGCTGATCGGCACGGCCACGCCGGTGGAGGTCTCGTTGTGCGGGGTGGCGTAGACGTCCACGCCCGCCTCGGCCACCAGGGCCGGCGCGGTGCCCGGCTCCGACTTGCGGACGGTCGGTTCGCCCAGGAACGGGGCGTCCTTGACCGACTTGGCGAACTTCGCGCCGAACTCGCCGAAGCTGGCGAACTGGGCCCGGTCGCGGACCAGCCCGAAGGTGGCGACCTCCCAGAACGCGGTGGTGCCACCGTTGCCGATGACCACCTCGTAGCCCTCGGGCAGGGCGAAGAACTCGGCGAGGCCCCGGCGCAGTCGGGCCACCTGGTCGCGTACCGTCTTCTGCCGGTGCGAGGTGCCCAGGTAGCTGGTGGCGACGTCGGCAAGTGCGGAGACCGCCGCCGGACGGACCTTGGACGGCCCGCAGCCGAAACGCCCGTCGGCGGGCTTGATGTCGTCGGGAATCCGGATGGTCGGTGCGTCAGCCACGGTTGTCTCGATCCTTCCGCATGGGCGAGGGCGGGCCCTTCAGCGGGCGCGGACCAATGGCCGGCTCGTGCGCCGGGCGCACGGGGAGGCCGGGTCCGCCGACCCGGCCGGCAACGCTGCCGGCCTTCATCCTCGCACCCCCGGCACCCGCTCCGGCGGTTGGTCCCACTCCTGCCACTGAGGGATGCGCCACACGCGGCGAGGCCCCGGCCGGAGCCGGGGCCTCGCTGGCGTTCCTTCTCTGCCGAAGGCGTTGAGAAGGGCCTTCCTCACCCCTCAGACGCCGTGCGGGATGGCGTTCCAGCCCTCGACCTCCTGCGGCTTGCGCGGGCCGTGGCCGACGTACCGGGCCGACGGGCGGACCAGCCGCTGTAGCTTCTTCTGCTCGAGGACGTGCGCGGACCAACCGCCCATCCGGGCACAGGTGAACATCGAGGTGAACATGTGCGCCGGCACCTCGGCGAAGTCCAGCACCACGGCCGACCAGAACTCGACGTTGGTGGCGAGCACCCGGTCCGGGCGGCGGGCCTGGAGCTCGGCCAGGGCGGCCTTCTCCAGCGCCTCGGCGACCTCGAAGCGCGGCGCGCCCAGCTCCTTGGCGGTACGGCGGAGCACCCGGGCGCGCGGGTCCTCGGCCCGGTAGACCCGGTGGCCGAAACCCATCAGCCGCTCGCCCCGGTCGAGCACGCCCTTGACGTACCCCTCGGCGTCGCCGCTGCGCTCGACCGCCTCCAGCATGCTGAGCACCCGGGAGGGCGCGCCGCCGTGCAGCGGGCCGGAGAGCGCCCCGATGCCGGAGGAGATGCAGGCGGCGGCGTCGGCACCGGTGGAGGCGACGATCCGGGCGGTGAAGGTGGAGGCGTTCAGGCCGTGCTCGGCGGCCGAGATGAAGTACGCGTCGACGGCCTTGACGTGCCGCGGGTCGGGCTCACCCCGCCAGCGCTTCATGAACCGCTCGACGATCGTCTCCGCCTTGTCGATCTCCTTCTGCGGCACGGCCGGCAGGCCGAGGCCGCGGGCGGACTGGGCGACGAAGGAGAGCGCGGTGACCGACACCCGGGCCAGGTCCTCGCGGGCCTGCTCGTCGGAGATGTCGAGGAGCTGGTTGAGCCCCCAGTACGGGGCGAGCATGGCGACCGCGGACTGCACGTCGACGCGGATGTCGCCGGAGTGCACCGGCACCGGGAACGGCTCGGCCGGCGGCAGGCCCGGGCCGAACCGCCCGTCGACCAGCAGCGCCCAGACGTTGCCGAAGGAGACCTGACCGATCAGATCCTCGATGTCCACGCCGCGATAGCGCAGCGATCCGCCCGCGCGGTCCGGTTCGGCGATCTCGGTCTCGAAGGCTACGACGCCCTCCAGGCCCGGTTTGAAGTCGGACATGTCGTCTCCTGGCTTCCGGCGGTGGTGGCCGCGCGGGCTCGACCGGCCCGCGGCTTAGGCGACCCTCAGGGATGTGTTCGTGACATCTTGCCTGCTCGGTAACCGAGTGCGCGACCCGCGGCGACTGTGCGCCACATGACATCCCCGCCAGTGGACAAGCTCGCGGGCTGGAGAAGACTGGGTGGCGGGGCGTGGCCAGCGTCGGGGGACGCCGGACGCCGAGGGAAGGAACGACGAGAGTGACGGGCAACACACCAGCTCCGGCCGATATGCGTAACGAGTACGCGGCCGACCTGGGCCTTTCCGAATCGGATCTCGCGGCGGACTGGCCCACCCAGTTCGCCCGCTGGTTCGCCGACGCGGTGGCGTACCCGCTCCCCGAGCCGAACGCCATGGTGGTCGGCACCGCCGACGCCGACGGCCGCCCCAGCGGCCGGACCGTCCTGCTCAAGGGGTACGACCCCGAGGGCTTCGTCTTCTACACCAACTACGGGTCGCGCAAGGGCGTCGAGGTGACCGCCAACCCGTGGGCCAGCCTGGTCTTCCCCTGGTTCCCGATGCAGCGCCAGGTGGTGGTGGCCGGGCGGGTGGAGCGGGTCGACCGGGCCGAGACCGAGGCGTACTTCACCAGCCGGCCGCGCGGCTCCCAGCTCGGCGCCTGGGCCAGCGCCCAGTCCACGGTCGTCCCGGACCGGGCCGCGCTGGACGCCACGTACCGGGCCGCGGCCGAGCGCTTCGCCCGGGTCGACGAGATCCCCGCGCCGCCGCACTGGGGCGGGTTCCGGGTCCGCCCCGAGACCGTGGAGTTCTGGCAGGGCCGGGCCAGCCGGCTGCACGACCGGCTGCGCTTCCGGCGGACCGACGAGGGTGCCTGGGTCGTCGAGCGGCTGGCACCGTGACCGGAGTGAAGGAGGCCCGGCCGCGCGGGGCGCACCGCTGGGCGATCGACCTGCGCCCACTCGGCGTGCCGGCGTACCGGCGGGTGTGGCTCGGCAACGGCGTGGCCATGTTCGGCTTCCAGTTCACCGCCGTGGCGGTGCCGGTGGAGATGTTCGACCTGACCGGCGGCTCGTTCTGGGTCGGCCTGCTCGGGATCGCCGGCTTCCTGCCGCTGCTGGTGTTCGGACTCTGGGGCGGGGCGGTCGCCGACGCCCGGGACCGGCGGCGGGTGCTGCTGGCCGGGGGCGCCCTGCTCTGGGCGTCGACCCTGGCGCTGCTGCTCCAGTCGCTGCTGCGGGTGGGCAGTCCGCTGCTGCTGCTCGCGCTGGTGGCGGTGCAGTCGACCGCGTTCGCGATCACCTCGCCGGCCCGCAGCGCGATCCTGCCCCGGCTGGTGCCGGTCGAGCTGGTCCCGGCCGCCAGCACGCTGAACTTCACCACGTTCACCGCGACCTCGGTCTTCGGCCCGCTGACCGCCGGCCTGATCTTCGCCACCTGGCCCACCGAGGCCGGGCTGCCGATCGCGTACGCGGTGGACGCGCTGCTGTTCACCGTCTCGCTCTGGGCCACCCTGCGGCTGCCGGCGATGCTGCCCGAGCCGGACCCGGACGGCGGCGGCGGCGGCTCGCGTCGGGCCGGCCTGTCCAGCATCGTCGACGGGTTCCGCTACCTGGCCACCACGCCGGTGCTGTTGCTCTCCTTCGCCATCGACCTGATCGCGATGATCCTGGCGATGCCCCGGGCGCTCTTCCCCGAGCTGGCCCAGGAGCGGTTCGGTGGCGGCGCCGCGGTCGGCTGGCTCTACAGCGCCATCGCCATCGGCGCGATGCTGGGCGGCCTCACCTCCGGCTGGATCGGCCGGGTACGCCGGCAGGGCCTGGTCCTGGTGGTCGCCGTGGTGGGCTGGGGCGTGGCGATCGCCCTGGCCGGGCTGGCCCGCCAGCTCTGGCTGGTGGTGCTGCTGCTCGGCCTCGCCGGAGCCGCTGACCTGGTCAGCGCGACCCTGCGGCAGTCGATGCTGCTGGTCTACGCGCCGGACCGGATGCGCGGCCGGCTCCAGGGGGTGAACACCGTGGTGGTCGCGGGCGGCCCGCGTCTGGGCGACCTGCGGGCCGGCGCCACGGCGGCGGCGTTCGGCACCGGGGTCGCCATGGTCGGTGGCGGCCTCGCCTCGGCCGTCCTGGCCGTACTGCTGGTGGTGGCCTTCCCGGCACTGCTCCGCTACCGGTCCGCCACCGCCGCCACCCGGTAGCAGGGGACCCTGCCCTACCGCCGGCGTTGACCGGGGGCCCTTCCTCACGTCGACTAAGGTCGCCGGCATGGAGATCGCCGCGCAGTCACCGTCCGGGGCACAGTGGACCATCGCCGCCGACGGCCACGAGGCCGTCGTGGTCGAGGTCGGCGGCGGCCTGCGGACCTACCGGCACGACGGGGTCGACCACCTCGACGGGTACGAGGCGGACGAGCTCTGCCCCGGCTCGGCCGGCCAGGTGCTCGCCCCCTGGCCCAACCGCATCCGGGACGGCGCGTACACCTTCGGTGAGCGGTCGTTGCAGCTCGACCTGAGCGAGCCGGCCCGGCACAACGCCCTCCACGGGCTGGTCAACTGGGTCGCCTGGCATTTGATCGAGCAGTCGCCGGAGAGCGTCACGATCGGCTACGACCTGCCGCCGCGCCCGGGCTACCCCTGGTCGCTGCGGCTGCGTACCCGGTGGACCGTGGGGGCGGACGGGCTGCGTGCCGAGCACGAGGTGACCAACCTGAGCGGGGAGCCGGCGCCGTTCGGCTTCTCGGTGCACCCCTACCTGCGGCTGGCCGGGGTGGGTGTGGACGAGGTGTCGCTGCGGGTGCCGGGGCGTACCCGGGTGCTGGTGGACGGCCGGCTGCTGCCGGTCGCCGCCACCGAGGTGGCCGGCACCGAGTACGACTTCACCGAGCCCCGGGCGATCGGTGCCGCGGTGCTCGACGTGGCCTTCGGCGACGTCGTCCGGGACGCCGACGGCGGCTCGTCGGTGACCCTCGCCGGGCCGGGCGGGGCGGCCGTGCACGTCTGGGCGGACCGCGAGTTCGGCTGGTGGCAGGTGTTCACCGGCGACACCCTCTCCGGCGAGCGCCGCCGCCGCTCGGTCGCGGTGGAGCCGATGACCTGCCCGGCGGACGCGTTCCGTTCCGGCAAGGGCCTCATCACGCTGGCCCCCGGCGAGACCTGGCGGGGTGCCTGGGGCATCCGGCCCGGAGCCTGAGCGTGGAGTTCGCCGAGGTCGTCCGCCGGCGCCGGATGATCCGTAACTACGACCCCGACCGGCCGGTCCCGCCCGAGGTGGTGGACCGCCTGCTGGCGCACGCGACCCGGGCGCCCTCGGCGGGTTTCGCCCAGGGCTGGGGTTTCCTGGTGCTGGAGGAGCCGGCCGACCGGGAGCGGTTCTGGGCGGCGGCCACCCCGGGTGGTGGCGGGCGGGAGCGCTGGCTGGCCGGGATGCGTCTGGCCCCGCTGATCGTGGTGCCGCACGCCAACCGCTCCGTCTATCTGGACCGGTACGCGGAGGCGGACAAGGGCTGGACGGACCGGTCGACCGAGCGCTGGCCGGTGCCCTACTGGTACGTGGACACCGGCTTCGCCGCGCTGCTCATGCTGCTCACCGCCGTGGACGAGGGGCTTGGCGCGTGCTTCTTCGGCATCCCGCCGCACCGGCTCGACGCGTACCGGGAGGCGTTCGGGGTGCCGGCGGAATACGAGCCGGTCGGCGCGATCACCATCGGTTACCGGGCGCCGGACCACCGGTCACCGTCGTTGCGCCGAGGTCGGCGCCCGGTGGACGAGGTGGTCCGGCGGGGCCGGTGGAGTTGAACGGATCCCGGCGGGGTAACGGTGCTGGCGAAACCGACATGAGGGAGTAAAACGCGGTGTGGCGGGTGCGGCTAGGCTGGCACCGACATCACCAGCCGGGCCAGGGGGAGGGGAGCGCGCCTTGATCTTCAGAGCGGTCCGGGACGGGCGTCCCTACCCGGAGCACAACCTCACGCTCAAGCAGTGGGCGGAGATCCCGCCGCGCCCGCTGCGGCTGGACCAGCTCATCACCACCAAGCGCGAGCTGGCGCTGGACAAGCTCCTCGCCGAGGACTCCACCTTCTACGGCGACCTCTTCCCGCACGTCGTGCAGTGGAACGGCGGCCTCTACCTGGAGGACGGCCTGCACCGGGCGCTGCGGGCGGCGCTCCAGCAGCGCAACCAGATCCACGCCCGGGTGCTGGTGCTCAGCCCGCTGGGCGAGTGACCCCCTCCCTGAGTCTTCGTTAAGGTGACGGCATGACTCCTCTCGACCTGCTCGACATCGACGCGTCGCTGGACGAGGAGGAGCGGCAGATCCGCGCCGTCGTGCGCCAGCTCGTCGACGATCGGGTACGCCCCCACGTCGCCGGCTGGTACGAGGACGGCCAGGTCCCGGCCCGCGAGCTGGCCCGCGAGTTCGGCAAGCTCGGCCTGCTCGGCATGCACCTGACCGGGTACGGCTGTGCCGGCGCGTCGGCCGTCGCGTACGGACTGGCCTGCCTGGAACTGGAGGCCGGCGATTCCGGCGTCCGCTCGCTGGTCTCGGTGCAGGGTTCGCTGGCCATGTACGCCATCTGGCGCTACGGCAGCGAGGAGCAGAAGCAGCGCTGGCTGCCCGCCATGGCGGCCGGTGAGGCGATCGGCTGCTTCGGGCTGACCGAGCCGGACCACGGCTCCGACCCGGCCTCGATGGCCACCCGGGCCCGCCGGGACGGCGACGACTGGATCCTCAACGGCAGCAAGCTGTGGATCACCAACGCGCCGATCGCCGACGTGGGGGTGATCTGGGCGCGCACCGATGAGGGCGTGCGTGGCTTCGCCGTACCCATGGACACGCCCGGCGTGACGGCGCGCGAGATCCGGCACAAGATGTCGCTGCGCGCGTCGCTGACCGGGGAGATCGCCCTCGACGACGTGCGGCTCCCGGCGGACGCCCGGCTGCCCGAGGCGATCGGGCTCAAGGCGCCGCTGAGCTGCCTGACCGAGGCCCGGCACGGCATCGTCTGGGGCGCGCTCGGCGCGGCCCGCGACTGCCTGGAGACCGCCCTGTCCTACGCGACCACCCGGACCCAGTTCGGCCGGCCGCTGGCCGGCTTCCAGCTCACCCAGGCCAAGCTCGCCGACATGGCGGTCGAGTGGAACAAGGGCCTGCTGCTGGCGCTGCACCTGGGGCGGCTCGCCGACGCCGGCCGGTTGCGGCCCCATCAGGTCAGCGTGGGCAAGCTGAACAACGTCCGAGAGGCCCTCACCATCGCCCGGCAGTGCCGGACCATCCTCGGCGCGAACGGCGTCTCCGGCGAGTACCCGGTGATGCGGCACGCCAACAACCTGGAGAGCGTGCTGACCTACGAGGGCACCTCGGAGATCCACCAGTTGGTCATCGGTCAGCAGCTCACCGGGCTGTCCGCCTTCGCCTGAGCTGCGGGTTCACCCGTTCGGGTCGCCCGACGGGCGAGTGTCGCACCAGGGCCGTACCGTCATCATCAGTCGATGTGTCTGACGAGGACGGTGAGGGCGAATGGCCCGCGACGGTGACATCAACGAGCCCACCAGGGAGTTCCCGGAATACCCGACCGGCGACCACCTTCGGGCCCGGGCGGACGTCACAGGCGAACCGGCACCGGGTGGCCCGCGGTCGTCCGGCGGCCCGGTCCGCGGCCTGCTCGTGGTGCTCGGCGCGGCCGCGCTGGTCGTGGTGGCGCTGCTCGGCGTGCAGGCGACCGGGATCCTGCCACACTTCCGTAACCCGTTCGCCCAGCAGCAGACCGACCGCAGCCAGCCGCCGCTGCTGAAGTCGATCCGGGACCTCAGCCGGTACGTGGCCGCCGAGGGTGACTTCCAGGTGGTCGTCGACCTGCAGAAGGACCGGAAGAACGTGCCGGACTTCCTGCTCAACGAGCGGACGCTCTTCGTCGGGGCGGGCCGGGTCGAGGCGTACGTGGACTTCGCGAAGATCGCCGACGGGGCGGTGGTGGTCTCCGACGACAAGAAGTCGGTGGAGATCAAGCTGCCCGCGCCGCAGCTCGGCGAGACCGACCTCGACCTGGAGAAGAGCTACGTCTTCGCCGAGGAACGCGGCCTGATCAACCGGCTCAACGACCTGGTGGCCGGCGATCCCAACCGGCAGCAGGCGGTCTACAAGCTGGCCGAGGACCGGATCACCACCGCCGCCCGGGACAGCGGGCTGACCACCCGGGCGGAGGAGAACACCCGCAAGATGCTGGAGGGTCTGCTCCGCTCCCTCGGCTACCAGAAGATCACGGTCACCTACACGGCCCCCTGATTCTCGACACCGACGCCCGCCCGGTCCCCGGGCGGGCGTCGCGCTGTCCGGCTCAATAGCGCACGCGGTCCTCGTTGGGCATCAGGATCCAGAGGATCAGGTAGATGATCACCTGGGTGCCGGGCAGCAGCAGCGACAGCAGGAACAGCAGCCGGACCATGCCGGCGGACATGCCGAACCGCTGGGCCAGACCGGCGCAGACACCGGCGAACATGCGCCCCTGGCGGGGCCGGACCAGTTTGCGACTCATCGTCGTACTCCCACTCTGCGGCGATCCGCCGCGCTGAATTCCACGCTAGGAACGGGTGCCCACCGCGCCCTCGGCCCCGAGGAGGATCGGCGACCCGGGCACCCGTAGGTGCATACCCCGGCCGGCCCCGCCCGAAGGACCCGGCGATCGCCGGCGAGGCGGGTGTGGTTGCTTGCCGGCGGTGCCCGCCCCGGCCGCTCGTGCGGCGGGGTGGTGACGGTGGGGAGGCGGGTGGCGGCGGAGAGTGGGCGTGTGCCGGGGTGCGGACGGGTACTGACCTGGGCAGGTAGGCTCGCCGGTCGGGCCCCACACCCCCGGGGTCCACCCGTCGTCCCGGACCGGGGACGGCGCACACCGGCCCGGATCCGTACAACGGGTACGACGGCGAGGAAAGTGCAGCCATGATCAGCGTTTTCGACCTCTTCAGTGTCGGTATCGGGCCGTCCAGCTCGCACACCGTGGGTCCGATGCGGGCCGCGCGGACGTTCGTGGCCGGGCTCAAGGCGGACGGGCTGCTCGCCGACGTGACCCGGGTGCAGGCGGAGTTGTTCGGTTCGCTGGGCGCCACCGGGCACGGCCACGGCAGCGACCGGGCGGTGCTGCTCGGCCTGGAGGGCGAGGCCCCGGAGACGGTCGACACGGACAGCGTCGGGCCACGGGTGGCGCGGATCCGGGCGGAGCGGCGGCTGAGCCTGCTCGGCGCCCAGGAGATCGACTTCGACCCGGACCGGGACCTGGTGCTGCACCGGCGGCGCTCGCTGCCGTACCACCCGAACGGGATGACCTTCGCGGCCTTCGACGCGGCCGGGGCGCAGGTACGCGCCCGGACGTACTACTCGGTGGGCGGCGGCTTCGTGGTGGACGAGGCGGCGGCCGGGGCGGACCGGATCAAGCCGGACAGCACCCGGGTGCGGTACCCGTTCCTCACCGGCGCGGAGCTGCTCGCGGTGACCGGGGAGACCGGGCTGTCGATCAGCGAGGTGATGCTGGCCAACGAGCTCTCCTGGCGCGGCGAGGCGGACGTGCGGGCCGGGCTGCTGGAGATCTGGCGGGTCATGCGCGAATGCGTGGACAACGGCTGCGCCCGCGACGGCGTGCTGCCGGGCGGGTTGAAGGTCCGCCGCCGGGCGGCCGAGCTGCGCCGCAGCCTGGAGGCCGAGGCCGACGCCACCGACCCGCTGCGCGCGATGGACTGGGTCACCCTGTTCGCCCTGGCGGTGAACGAGGAGAACGCGGCCGGCGGCCGGGTGGTCACCGCGCCGACGAACGGAGCGGCGGGGATCATCCCGGCGGTGCTGCACTACTACACGCGGTTCGTGCCGGGTGCCTCGGACGAGGGTGTCATCCGGTTCCTGCTGGCGGCCGGCGCGATCGGGGTGCTGTTCAAGGAGAACGCGTCGATCTCCGGGGCGGAGGTGGGCTGCCAGGGTGAGGTCGGGTCGGCCTGCTCGATGGCGGCGGCCGGGCTCGCCGAGGCGCTGGGCGGCACCCCGGCGCAGGTGGAGAACGCGGCCGAGATCGGCATGGAGCACAACCTGGGGCTGACCTGCGACCCGGTCGGCGGCCTGGTGCAGATCCCGTGCATCGAGCGCAACGCGGTGGCCAGCATCAAGGCGATCACCGCCGCCCGGCTCGCGCTGCGCGGTGACGGCGTGCACGCCGTCTCGCTCGACAAGGTCATCAAGACCATGCGGGAGACCGGCGCGGACATGAAGGTGAAGTACAAGGAGACGGCGCGGGGCGGCCTCGCCGTCAACGTCATCGAGTGCTGAACCCGAAGGGGTGACCCCGGGGGTAGCGTTGTCGACCGGTGATGGCGGAGGCGAGGATGGGACGGTGACGACAGGAGTCGCCGCGCTCTGGTCGGCCCGTAACTCGCTGCGCATCCTGGTCAAGCGGGACCTCGCGGTGAAGTACCAGCAGTCGCTGCTGGGCTACTTCTGGTCGCTCCTCGAACCGCTCGGCATGGGCCTGATCTACTGGTTCGTCTTCGGCGTGCTCTATTCCGGCGCCACCCGGCGCCACCTGGGCGAGGCGGCCGGGTCGTACCCGCTCTTTCTGATCACCGGCATCTTCGCCTGGATGTGGGCCAGCTCGGCGCTCAGCGAGGCGACCAACGCGTTGACCGGGCAGGCCCGGTTGATCACCACGATGAACGTGCCCCGCCAGGTCTTCCCGATCGGCCGGGTCACCGGCCGGTTCGCCGAGTACCTCGCCGGGCTGCCCATCCTGGCCGGCATCGCGGCGATCTACCTGGCGCACGGGAAGATCCACCCCGGCTGGTGGCCGCTGCTCGCCCTGCCGCTCGCGGTGGCGGTGCAGTTCGTCCTGCTGGTTGGGCTCGCGCTGCTGCTGTCGGCGTGCAACGTGCTGATGCGGGACATCGAGCGCTTCATGCGGCTGATCATCCGGGTGCTCTTCTACGCCACCCCGATCATCTATCCGCTCACCCTGGTCCGGGACTCCGGCATGCCGACCTGGATCAAGATCGGGTACGAGCTGAACCCGCTGGTCGGCATCTTCCAGCTGCACCACGCGATCTGGTACCCGGACCAGTTCCCCGACGCCCGGCTGCTCGCCGTGACCGTGCTGGACAGCCTGCTGGTGCTGGCCGCCGGCTGGTGGTCGTTCCGCCGGCTCGAACCGGCCGTGCTCAAGGAACTCTGAATGCCGGCGATCATCGAGGCGGAGGGGCTCGGCATCCAGTTCGTGCGCAACCGGCGCCGCCAGCTCCGGCTGCGCGAGCTGCTGATCCACCGCGGCCGGCGGAGCGCCGCCACCGACCAGTTCTGGCCGCTGCGGGACGTGTCGTTCCGGATCGAGCCGGGCGAGACCGTGGGGGTGGTCGGGCGGAACGGCACCGGCAAGAGCACTCTGCTGCGGTTGATCGCCGGGGTGCTGATCCCCGACGAGGGCCGGATCCGGGTACGCGGCGCGGTGGCCCCGCTGCTGGAACTCTCCGCCGGCTTCTCCAACGACCTGACCGGGCGGGAGAACCTGTACCTGGTGGGCGGGCTGCACGGGTTGTCCACGGCGTACCTGCGACGACACTTCGACGAGATCGTCTCGTTCGCCGGGGAGCAGGTCGAACGCTCGGTGGACACCTCGGTCCGGCACTACTCGTCCGGCATGAAGGTCCGGCTCGGTTTCGCGATCATCGCGCACCTGCCCCATCCGATCCTGTTGATGGACGAGGTGACCGCGGTCGGGGACGCGGAGTTCCGCGCCAGGTGCTATGCGACCATCGAGCGACTTCTCGCGGAAGGGCGCACGCTGGTGCTGGTGTCACACAACGAAAAGGACCTCACCCGGTTCTGCCGTCGGGGGCTCTACCTCGACGCCGGACGGCTGACCGTCGACGGGACCATCGACGAGGCGCTGCGGGCGTACGCCAGCGCTTCGACGCGGTGACGCTCGCGATCGTGCTCGCCGCCGGGCCGGCGGCGGGCCTGACCACCGAATCCGGGGAACGCCTGGCCGACCGGCTCGCCGGGCAGTGGCGGCGGGCCGGGGCGACCGAGGTGCGGGTGGCCGCCGGCCTGACCGAGCTGGCCGAACTGCTGGCCGCCGCGACCGGCCCGGTGCTGCTCAGCGAGGCCGACCTGGTGGCGCACACCGCGGTGCTGAAGCACCTCGCGACCAGCCCGGTGGGGCCGACGGTGGCCCTGGTGCTCACCGACCCGCCGGCGCCCGGCCGGGCGACGGTCCGTGAGGACCGCGGCCAGGTGGTCGCGGTGAACGATCAGGCGGGCGCGACCGGGGTGTTCGGCGGCGCGCTGCGGGTGGGCCGGGCGGACCTGCCGTACCTGGTCGCCGCCGCCGAGCGGGCGGCCACCGGGGGCGTGGACCCGGCGTCCGCGCTGGACCAGCTCTTCGCCGGACTCGCCGGGCGCGGGTCGCTGATCTTCGCCCACCGGGTACGCCTGCTCGTGGCGCACCGGGTCGGCACCGAGGCGGAGCTGCGCGCGGCCGAGGCGGCGGTGGCCACGGTCGACGAGGACAAGGCCGAGCTGCGGCTGTCGGTGAAGGAGCGGGACGACTTCTTCACCACGTTCTTCGTCAGCACCTGGTCCCCGTACGTGACGAAGGCGGCTGCCCGGCTCGGCCTGAGCCCGACCGGGGTGACCATGATCTCGGTGGCTTTCGCGGTGGTCGCCGCCGTGCTCTTCGGGGTCGGCGGCCGGGCCGCGCTGGTCGCCGGCGGTGTCCTGCTCTACCTGGGCTTCGTGCTGGACTGCGTGGACGGGCAACTGGCCCGCTACACCCGGCACTTCAGCGCCTGGGGTGGCTGGCTGGACACCATGGCCGACCGGGCCAAGGAGTACGTGGTCTACGCCGGCCTCGGCTACGGCGCCACGCACGCCGGCTTCCGCTACGGCTGGGCGCTGGCGATCGCCGCGATGACCCTGCAGACCGTACGGCACATGACCGACGCCTGGTACGGCGTGCTGCACGACGAGGCGGCCCGGCGGCCCCGCGCCACGGTCGAGGACGCCGAGGGCATCGGCGGGAAGCTGAACGCGGCCTCGACGAAGGTGCAGGCGGACACCGGTTCGGTGTCGTACTGGCTGAAGCGGACGGTGGTCTTCCCGATCGGGGAGCGGTGGGCGCTGATCGCGCTGGCCACCGCGCTCTTCAGCCCGCTGGTGGCGCTTGGCGCGGTGCTGGTCTGGGGCACGCTGGCGTTCGCGTACACCGGGGCGTTGCGGACCCTGCGCGCCTGGTGGATGCGGGTGCCGGTGATGACCACGGTCGATGTGACCCTGCACCGGGACGACGGCCCGGTGGTCCACCGGTTCGCGGCGGCCCGCCCGTCGGGCCTGGAACGCTTCCTGCTCCGGGCTGCCCGCCCGGGGGTCGGCGTGCTCTGGCTCGCCGTGCTGCCGGCGCTGGGGCCGGTGGTGCTGCTCCTGCTCGCCTGGCGATGGGGCACCGACACGCCGCGTTGGGTGGTCGTGGTGGCCCTGCTGGTCTGGCTGCTGGCCGCGCTGGGCGTCCGGGCGACGCCGGACGGGCCGCTGGACTGGCTGATCCCGGCCGCGCTGCGGGCCGGGGAGTATCTCTTCGCCATCGCGGTCGCGGTGGTCGGTGGCGCGCCCGCCTGGCTGATCTTCGGGTACGTCTTCGTGCTGACCCTGCACCACTACGACCTGACGGCCAGGCTGGAGAAGCGGCAGGTGGCACCGCCGCTGCACGCCGCCTCCCTGGGCTGGGAGGGGCGGTCGGTCCTGCTGGGTCTCGCGGCAATAGCCGGAATCGTGAGCTTCGCTCTGGCTACACTCGGTGCGTACCTTCTAGTGGTTTTTGTCGCGAGCGTGGTCCTCGCCTGGGTGGTCCTGCCGGCTCGCGCCCGGCGGGCGCCGGCCCCGACGGGCGGAGGTGTCCGCTCGCCGGGCTGACGGAGGGCCGGCCGGGATGACTCTGCTCAGCTTCATCGTTCCGGCCTATCGCGTGCAGGGCTACCTCCGGGAGTGTCTCGACTCGATCCTCGAGCAGCCGTACGACGACCTCGAGGTGGTCGGGATCGACGACGCCTCACCGGACCGCAGCGGCGAGATCCTGGTGGAGTACGCGGAGCGCGACCCTCGGGTCCGCCCGGTCCGCCTCGCCGAGAACGTCGGGCTCGGTCCGGCCCGCAACATCGGGCTGGACCGGGCCGTCGGCGAGTACGTCTGGTTCGTCGACGGCGACGACTGGCTGGTCCCCGGCTGCCTGCCGCACGTGGCCGACCGGCTCGACGCCACCCGCCCGGACGTGCTGATCGTCGACCACCTCCGGGCGCACTGGAACAACATCGGCACCCGCAGCGCGATGGGCGACGTGTTCCCGGAGCCGCCCGGCGAGACGACCTTCCGGCTGCTGGACCGGCCGGAGACCGTGCGGCTGCTGCACACCGCCTGGAACCGGCTGGTCCGGCGGGAGTTCCTGGTCGAGCGGGGCCTGCGCTTCGAACCCGGCTGGTACGAGGACGTCTCGTTCAGCTATCCGGTGCTGCTGGCCGCCGAGCGGATCGGCGTGCTGGACCGGATCTGCCTCAACTACCGGCAGCGGCGGACCGGGGCGATCACCCGGACCCGGGGCGACCGGCACTTCGAGGTGTTCGCCCAGTGGCACCGGGTGTTCCGGCTGCTGGACCGGTGGGACGCGGAGGCCCTGGCGCTGCGCCCGGACCTCTTCGAGCGGATGATCTGGCACTACCTGACCGTGCTGGGCAACGGCGAACGGATCGCCCCCAAGCTGCGGCCGGCGTTCTTCGCCCAGATCCACGCCGACTACGCCCGCTTCCTGCCGCCCGGCGGCTACCCGGTCCCGCCCGGCGTGGAGGGGCTGAAGCACCGCCTGGTGGCCGCCGGGCGCTGGCGGACGTTCAGCGCGCTGCGCGACGCCAACCAGGCGGCCGAGACGGCCCGGCGGACGGCCCGCCGGGTCCGGCGCCGGGTGCTGCCGGTGGCTCGGCGTACCGCGCAGCAGGCCCGGGACGCCGCGCTGCGCGAGTACTACCGGGGCGAACTGCACCGGCCGCTGGACCCGACGCTCGCGGTCTTCGCCGCGTACTGGTACCGGGGGTTCGCCTGCAATCCGGCCGCCATCTACACCGCCGCGCGCCGCCTCGCCCCGGAGGTGCGCGGCGTCTGGGTGGTCCGGCGGGACCGGGTGGACACCCTGCCGTCCGGTGTGGAGTACGTGGTCTCCGGCACCCGGGACTACTACCGGGCGCTGGCCCGGGCCCGGTGGCTGGTCAACAACGTCAACTTCCCGGACTTCGTCCGCAAGCGGCCCGGCTCGGTGCACCTGCAGACCCACCACGGCACCCCGGTCAAGGTGATGGGGCTGGACCAGCAGCGGTACCCGATGGGGGCGATGGAGATGGACTTCGCCAAGCTGCTGCACCGGGTGGACCGGTGGGACTTCAGCGTCTCCTCGAACAGCTTCTCTACGCAGATGTGGGAGCGGGCGTACCCGGCCGCGTACACCACCCTGGAGGTCGGCTACCCGCGCAACGACCGGCTGGCGCTGGCCACCCCGGACGAGTGCCAGCAGGTGCGGAAGGAACTGGGCATCGGGCCGGACGAGTTCGTGGTGCTCTACGCGCCCACCCACCGGGAGCACCTGCCCGGGTGGCGGCCGCCGTTCGACCCGGACCGGATGCGCGACGTGCTCGGCCCGTCGGGCCGGCTGCTGATGCGCAGCCACTACTTCCTCGACCGGGGCCGGCGACCCCGGGGGCCGGCCGCCGGCGGGGTGCTGGACGTCAGCGACCACGACCGGGTGGAGGACCTCTACCTGGCGGCGGACGTGCTGGTCACGGACTACTCGTCGGCCATGTTCGACTACGCCGTGCTGGACCGGCCGATCGTGGTGTACGCGCCGGACTGGGACGCGTACCGGGTGGCCCGGGGCGTCTACTTCGACCTGATCGCCGAGCCGCCCGGCGCGGTGGCCCTGGACTTCCCGGCCCTGCTGGAGGTGTTCCGGTCGGGCGCGCTGCGCGCACCGGAGGCCGAGAACGACCGGCACCGGTTCCGGTCACGGTTCTGCGCCCTGGACGACGGGCACGCCGCCGAGCGGGTGGTCCGCCGGGTCTTCCTGGACGAGCCGGCCTGACAACATGGCACGTTTACCCGATGTGCGAACCGAATGATCCTCGTCACAGTCATTCCCGGGTTCGGCCGAGAGCTGGGGAGGAGACGGTGACCACCGTCGCGCTCAAGGATGTCACCAAGGTGTTCCAGGACGGGACAGTCGCGGTCGACACCGTCAATCTGGACGTCAACGACGGCGAGTTCATGGTGTTGCTCGGCCCGTCGGGCTGCGGCAAGTCCACCGTGCTCCGCATGGTGGCCGGGCTGGAGGACCCGACTTCGGGCGCCGTCATGCTCGACGGTGAGGTGGCCAACGACCTGCCACCCCGGGAGCGGAAGATCGCCATGGTCTTCCAGGACTTCGCCCTCTATCCGCACATGACCGTCGGCGACAACATCGGCTTCCCGCTGCGGCTGTCCGGCGTCGAGCCGGGGCCCCGCGGCGAGCGGATCCAGGACGTGGCCAGCGCGCTCGGCATCGGGGACGTGCTGGCCCGCAAGCCCAGCCAGCTCTCCGGCGGCCAGCGGCAGCGGGTCGCCATGGGGCGGGCGATCGTGCGCCGGCCCGGCCTGTTCCTGATGGACGAGCCGCTCTCCAACCTGGACAGCGGCCTCCGGGCCGAGCTGCGCGCCGAGATCTCCGGGCTGACCCGCGAACTTGGCGTCACCACCATCTACGTCACGCACGACCAGGCCGAGGCGCTGACCATGGCCGACCGCGTCGCCATCATGCGCAAGGGCGTGCTCCAGGACGTGGGCACCCCGACCCAGGTGTACGGCCGGCCGGCGACCCTCTACGTCGCCGCGTTCCTCGGCAGCCCCCGGATGAACCTGCTGGAGGCGTCGGTCTACGTCCACCTCGACCGGTACGTGGCGCTGAACCTCGGCGAGCAGACGCTCTACCTGCCCTGGGACGACATCCGTAGCCGGGCCGTGGCGCACTACCACGGCGAGCGGATCGTGGTCGGGATGCGGGCCGAGGCGCTCACCCCGGTCGCCCCGGGCGCCCAGGGCCACGTGCTCCAGGGGCGGATCCGCTACCTGGAGCACCACGGCCACGAGTCGCTGGCCTTCCTCGACATCGGCGCCACGGCGATCGTGGTGGACGAGATGGGCACCCCCGTGGAGAACACGGTGCCCGGCCAGCGTGGCCTGCGCCGGTTCGGCCACGTGATGCAGCGTCTCGCCGGCCGGTCCGTGGACGCCCCGGTCTCCGCGCCGAGCGGTGCCGGAAACCGGACCAGCGTGCTCCCCGACCCGGGCCGGCACCACCGCCGCCCGGCGGAGCTGGCCGTCCGGCTCGCCCCGTACCCGGCCGTGTCGGCGGGGCACCCGCTGGCCGTCCAGGTACGCATGGACGCCCTCCACTTCTTCGACGAGCGCGGCGACCGGATCGACGTCGGCTGGCGCTGAGGTGTAAGGAAGGGCCCCCTATTAACGTTTTCGGTATAGGAAGGGCCCCCTGTTAACACCACGGCTCAGGGCGGACCCCCGATCGGGCGGCGGTAAGGGCCTCAGGCCACGAATCGGGTGAACAGTTCGGCCGGGGCTGGGCCGCCGTCCGGATTGAGCCGGCAGAGGTCCCGGGCCGCCTCGTAGAGCATCCCGCACAGGTAGAGCGACAGGCCGATCTGGTTGGCCGCGTACTCCGCCTTGAGCAGCAGGCGGGCCTGCGGGCACGGCCACGGTTGCCCGCAGGCCCGGCAGCACCACATCGGGCGCAGCGGGGTGTGCGGCGTGGCGTGCGACGGGCACGCCCGGGGCCGGTCCGCCGCCGGCCCGTCGCCTGGCTGCGGAAGCTGGTGGCTGATCACGCCGGCCCGTCCGAGATGGTCGGGCGGGTCCATCGGCCGCCGTTCGCGCGCCACTGCTGGGCCGGGGTCAGGTTGCCCACCCGGCCGGGGCTCATCGTGGGCAGCGGTCGGGTCGGCTGCCGCATCCATTCCGGCAGGTTGTCGCCCCGCACCCGGCGGGGCAGGGTCGGGACTGCCGCACCCCGGCACCGGAACCAGCGCAGACGCATGTACGCCTCCTTCGTCGTGGGGAGCGGCCCGCCCCGGCCGGGGGGATCGGCGGGGCGGGCCCGGAGTCCGTCGCTCCGCACCACGGACGGCTCCGCTGCGTGACAGTCTGCTCACCGGTCCACTAAGGTCGGAAGCCGTTCCGCCCCCACCACCCCGGCCGTGCGATCGGCCGTCCCCCGTGTGCAGACGCGTACAGAGGTGTGCAGATGAGCCGGATGCCGATGCTGGAACTGTTCGCCGGGGAGCTGCGCCGGCTGCGCGCCGACGCCGGGCTGTCCCAGGAGGCGCTCGGTGAGCGGATCAACTACTCGGCCTCACTGGTGGCGGCGGTGGAGCAGTGTCGCCGCGCGCCCCGGGAGGAGTTCACCCAGCGCTGCGACGAGGCGCTTCAGGCCGGTGGCCTGCTGATCCGGATCCGAGAGGCGCTGCTCAAGGAGTCCCTGATGCCGTGGTTCCGCGAGTGGGTGACCATCGAGCAGGAGGCGACTGCGCTGCGCAGCTTCGAGCCGCTGGTCGTCCCCGGCCTGCTCCAGACCGAGGCGTACGCCCGGGCGCTCTACGAGGGCGCGGCACAGCTCGTCGGGGAGGCCATCGAGCAGCCGCTCGCCGCCCGGCTGGCCCGGCAGACGGTCCTGACCCGGCCCGCGCCGCCCCAGTTCGTGGCGGTGCTCGACTACACCGTGCTGGAGCGCCCGATCGGCGGCCCGAAGGTGATGCAGGAGCAGCTACGGCACCTGGTCGAGGTGGGTCGCCGCCCCCGCGTGCACCTGCACCTGGTGCCGCGTGAGGTCGCTGCCTACCCGGGGCTGAACGGCGCGTTCGTGCTCGCCACCCCACCCGACGGTGACGACCTCGGCTACCTGGATAACCAGTTGCACGGCACCATCGTCGAGCGGACCGTGGACGTAAACTCCCTTCGGCAGATTTGGGAGTCCGTGCGCGCGGAGGCGATGCCGCACGGGGCCACCCTCAAGGCGATCTCGGAGGCGGCGGAACAATGGACCTGACCGGCGCGATCTGGCGCAAGAGCACCCGCAGCAGCGGCAACCAGGGCAACTGCGTGGAGGTCGCCGACAACCTCCCCGGCGTGGTCGGGGTCCGGGACAGCAAGGACCGGCCGGGCCGGTGCTCACCTTCACCCCGGCGAGCTGGGCCGCGTTCGTGGAGTTCGCCAGGCGCCGCTGACTGCCGCCAGGTGCAAGGCAGCCCCTTGCCGGTGAAGTTACCGACAAGTAGCGTGCGGGCATGTCCATCGACTCTCGCCAGGTGGCGGCCGGTCTCCTCGAAGCCGTGCCGTTCGCCCGTACGCTCGGTATCGAATTCGTCGAGGTCGCGCCCGAGGCCGAGGGCGGGGTACGGGCGGTGGTCCGGCTTCCCGACGTCCCGGAGCACCACAACCACGTCGGTGGCCCGCACGCCGGGGCCATGTTCACCCTGGGGGAGACCGCGTCCGGGGCGGCGGTGCTCGCGGCGTTCGGTTCGGTGCTCGACCGGGCGGTGCCGCTGGCCGTGACCGCCAGCATCGCCTACCAGAAGGTCGCCCTCGGTCCGGTGCGGGCCACCGCGCGGTTGGGGCGTACCCCGGCCGAGGTGATCGCCGAGCTGGACGCGGGGCAGCGGCCGGAGTTCCCGGTCGAGGTGGAGATCGGCACCGAGGACGGCATCATCACCTCCCTGCTCACCGTGGTGTGGACGCTCCGCCCGAACCGCTGACGTCCGAATCGTGGTTTCCCGCGCGGTCCGCTGGATAGATTCAGACAATGCTGGGCCTACCCGCTCACGTGACCGCCTGTCTCTTCGATCTGGACGGTGTGCTGACGCAGACCGCCAAGGTGCACAACGCCGCCTGGACCGAGACCTTCAACGCGTTCCTCGAGCAACGCGCGGCGGCCACCGGCGAGGCGTTCCGCCCGTTCGACCCCGGGCCGGACTACAACCGGTACGTGGACGGGAAAGCACGGGCCGACGGAGTGCGCTCCTTCCTGGCCTCGCGCGGCATCACCCTGCCCGAGGGCTCGCCCGACGACCCGCCGGAGGCGGACACGGTCAACGGGGTGGGCAACCGCAAGAACGTCATCCTGCTCAAGCGGATCCACACCGACGGGGTGGAGGTCTACGCGGGCTCGGTGCGCTACCTGGAGGCCGCCGCCCGCGCCGGGCTGCGCCGGGCGGTCGTCTCGGCCAGCGCCAACTGCGCGGCCGTGGTGCAGGGCGCCGGGCTGGAACCGCTGCTGGAGGCCCGGGTGGACGGGGTGCTGGCCCGCGAGCGGGGGCTGCGCGGCAAGCCGTACCCGGACACCTTCCTGGCCGGCGCCGAGCTGCTCGGCGTCAAGCCGGAACAGGCCGCCGTCTTCGAGGACGCCCTCGCCGGGGTCGAGGCCGGCAAGTCCGGCGGCTTCGGGTACGTGGTGGGCGTCGACCGGGTCGGCCAGGCCGACGACCTGCGGGCGCACGGCGCCGACGTGGTGGTCACCGACCTCGCCGAGCTGCTGACCGGGGTGCCGACGTGATCCGGGAACGGGCGTATCCGGTCGAGCCGTGGCACGTCCGGGAGACCCAGCTCGACATGGACGTGCTCGCCCAGTCCGAGTCGGTCTTCGCCCTCTCCAACGGGCACGTCGGGCTGCGCGGCAACCTGGACGAGGGGGAGCCGCACGGCCTCCCCGGCACCTACCTGAACTCCTTCTACGAGCTGCGCCCGCTGCCGTACGCGGAGGCCGGCTTCGGCTTTCCGGAGTCCGGCCAGACCATCGTCAACGTCACCAACGGCAAGCTGATCCGGCTGCTGGTCGACGACGAGCCGCTCGACGTCCGGTACGGCGAACTCCTCTCCCACGAGCGGGTCCTCGACCTGCGGGCCGGCACCCTGCACCGGGAGGTGCACTGGCGCTCGCCGGCCGGGCGGGAGGTCAAGGTCCGCAGCACCCGGCTGGTGTCGTTCACCCAGCGATCGGTCGCCGCGATCAACTACGAGGTCGAGGCGGTCGACGGGCCGATCCGGCTGATCCTCCAGTCCGAGCTGGTGGCCAACGAGGCCCTGCCGCCGCAGAGCCGCGACCCGCGGGTCGCCGCCGTGCTGGAGTCCCCGCTGCTGGCCGAGGAGGACCTGACCACCGACGACGGTGGGCTGCTCATCCACCGGACCAAGGTCAGCGGCCTGCGGCTCGCCGCCGCCATGGCGCACGACGTGCACGGACCGGAGCGCACCACCATCGAGTCCGAGGGGTACGAGGACTGGGTCCGCACCACCATCGGCTGTGTGCTCAAGCCCGGCCAGGCGCTGCGGGTGGTCAAGTACCTGACGTACGGCTGGTCCAGTCGACGCTCGCTGCCGGCGCTGCGGGACCAGGTCGGGGCGGCCCTGGCCGCGGCCCGGCTGGACGGCTGGGACGGGCTGCGCCGGGCGCAGCGGGAGTACCTGGACGAGTTCTGGGACGCCGCCGACGTGCGGGTGGAGGGCGACCCGGAGGTGCAGCAGGCCGTCCGGTTCGGCCTCTTCCACGTGCTCCAGGCCGGCGCCCGCGCGGAACGCCGGCCGATCTCGGCCAAGGGGCTCACCGGTCCCGGGTACGACGGGCACGCGTTCTGGGACACCGAGATGTTCGTGCTGCCGGTGCTCACGTACACCCAGCCGTCGGCGGTGCGGGACGCGCTGTACTGGCGCTACTCCACCCTCGAACAGGCGCATGAGCGGGCCCGCACGCTCAACCTGGCCGGGGCCGCCTTTCCGTGGCGGACCATCGAGGGGCCGGAGTCCTCGGCGTACTGGCCGGCCGGCACGGCCGCCTTCCACATCGCCGCCGACATCGCCGACGCGCTGCGCCGGTACGTACTGGTCACCGGTGACGTGGGGCTGGAGCGCGAGATCGGGCTGGAGCTGCTGATCGAGACCGCCCGGCTCTGGCGCTCACTCGGCCACCACGACCGCAACGGGCGGTTCCACATCGACGGGGTGACCGGACCGGACGAATACACCGCGGTCAAGAACGACAACATCTACACCAACCTGATGGCGCAGCGGAACCTGCTGACCGCCGCCGACTGCGCGATGCGCTACCGGGACCAGGCCCTCGACCTGGGGGTCTCCGAGGAGGAGGCGGCCGCCTGGCGGGACGCCGCGCACGCCATGCACGTCCCGTACGACCCCGACCTGGACGTGCACGAGCAGGTGGAGGGGTTCACCCGGTTGCAGGAGTGGGACTTCGAGCACACCCCGCCGGAGAAGTACCCGCTGCTGCTGCACTACCCGTACTTCGACCTCTACCGGAAGCAGGTCGTCAAGCAGGCCGACCTGGTGCTGGCCATGCACTGGCGCGGGGACGCCTTCACCGGCCTGGAGAAGCTGCGGAACTTCCTCTACTACGAGCGGCGTACCGTCCGCGACTCCTCGCTGAGCGCCTGCACCCAGGCGGTCATGGCGGCCGAGGTCGGCCACAGCGAGCTGGCCCACCGCTACCTGCGCGAGGCCGCCCTGATGGACCTGCACGACCTGAACGAGAACACCCGCGACGGCGTGCACATGGCCTCACTGGCCGGTGCCTGGATCGCGCTGGTCGCGGGCTTCGGCGGCCTGCGTGACCACGACGGGACGCTCTCCTTCTCGCCCCGGCTCTCCAGCGGGCTCAGCCGCCTGGAGTTCTCCCTCCAGTGGCGGTCGGTGCACCTGCGGGTGGACGTCCGGCCGCACCAGACGACGTACTCGCTGCGCAAGGGGGGACCGGACACGGTGCTGGAATTGCGCCACCACGGCGAGACGGTCCGGGTCACCACCGCCCAGCCGGTCACCGTGCCGGTGCCGCTGGCGCACCCGGCCGGGCCGGAGCCGGAGCAGCCGCCGGGTCGGGCCCCCCTGCTGCACCTGCCGGAGGACAGCAGCTGAAGCCGGCCCGGCGATCGCACCGGGCCGGCTTCCGGCGTACGTCAGAACTGGCGGCCGTTGGACGGCCGGCCCTCGGCGTCCCGGGGCGCCATGGCCCGGGGATCGTCGGCGGTACGGGCCTGCGCCGCCTCGTCCGCCCAGTCCCGGGAGCGCTCGGCGTCCCGTTCGCGGCGTTCCCGTTCGGCGGCCTGCTGTCGGGACCTGTCCTGCTTGGCCATGACGATCCTCGCGATCCGTCGGGGTCCGTTGGTCACCCCGCGCGTTCCCGCTCGGCGTCGGCTCAACCGTCCAGGTGCCGGGCGAAGCTCAGCCGCAGGTGGTTCTTGGGCCGGGAGCCGACGATCGAACCCACCACCTGACCGTCCCGGAACACCATCATGGTCGGCATGGACATCACCTGGTACGCCCGGGTGGTCGCGGGGTTCTCGTCCGAGTTGAGGGTGACGAAGCGCAGCCTGTCGCCGAACTCCTCGGCCAACTCCGCGAGGTGCCTGGAGACCGCCCGGCAGGGCGGGCACCACTCCGCCCAGAAGTCGACCACCACCGGCCGGTCGGCGGCCAGCACCCAGGTCGCGAACGTGGCGTCCGTGACCTCGATCAGTCGGCTCTCTTGCGTGTCCTGAGGCATGTTTCCTCCCGGTGGGCGATGGCGCGGGCGAGCTGGTCGTGCAGCTGTCGGCGGACCGCGCCGAGCCGGTCGAGGTAGTCGTCCACCTCGGCGAGCTTGCGTCGCAGTACCGCGACGGAGTCCGGGCAGACGTCGCCGGAGCTGTGCCCGGCCCGCAAGCAGGCCACGAAGGGCCGGATGTCGTCCAGGCCGAAGCCGACCGCCAGCAGGGCGCGGATCTCGTGCACGACGCGCAGCTCCGCCTCGTCGTAGATCCGGTAGCCGTTCGCCGAACGGCGGGGTCGCACCAGCCCGTGGGTCTCGTAGTACCGCAGGGTCCGGGTGCTCGTACCGGCCCGCTCCGCCAGCTCCCCGATTCGCATCAGACCCTCCCCGACCAACCCGTGCCGCCCACGCTAAACCTTGCCGCCGACGTCAAGGCAAGGCCGCGCGGCGGGAGGAGGTGAGGGGGAGGCGGGGGCGGGTATGCGGGTGGGTGGGAGGTGTGGGGATGGAGACGCGTGAGGTGACGGTTCCGGTGGTGGAGGGCGGGCTGGCCGCCGACGTGATCGTGCCCTCCGAGGCGATCGGCGTGGTGCTGTTCGCGCACGGCAGCGGCAGCTCGCGGCACAGCCCGCGCAACGTGGCCGTCGCGCACCAGCTCAACGACCGGGGGCTGGCCACCGTGCTGATCGACCTGCTCACCCCCGACGAGGACGCGCGGGACGAGATCACCGCCGAGCTGCGCTTCGACATCGGGATGCTCGCCGAGCGGCTGGCCGGCATCGTCGACTGGATGGCCGCCGACCCGAGCCTGGGCCGGCTGCCGATCGGACTCTTCGGGGCCAGCACGGGCGCGGCCGCCGCGCTGGTCGCCGCGGCCGCCCGGCCGGAGCAGGTCCGCGCGGTGGTCTCCCGCGGTGGCCGCCCCGACCTGGCCGGCAGCTCCCTGGCGGCGGTACGCGCCCCGACGCTGCTGCTGGTGGGCGGCCTGGACGAGCAGGTCATCGTGCTCAACGAGCAGGCGCAGGCCCAACTGGGCGAGGTCGCCGAGCTCCGGATCGTGCCCGGCGCCACCCACCTCTTCGAGGAGCCGGGCACCCTGGAGCAGGTGGCCGACCAGGCGGGGAGCTGGTTCACCAGCCGGTTGCGTACCCCGCACCCGGCCTGAGCGGGCGGCCCGGCACCGCCCGGTGGCGACGGCGAAAGGCCGGCCTCCCGTTGGGGAGACCGGCCCTTCGTGCTGCTCGGTCAGGAGCTGTAACCGCGGCTGGCGATCCAGTTGGCCAGGTCGGCCACGTTCATCCAGTACGTCGGCTCGTTCGGGCTGGCCGGGTCGGCGATCAGCACCGTGTTGCCGTCGTCCTTGTACTGCACCACGGTCAGGTAGTGGCCCGGGTAGCTGTGCGCCACGCCGTCGACGTCCACGGCGCTGCCGATGATGTTGGCGACGACCGGGCGGCCCTGGTCCACGGCGGTCTTGACGTCCGCCCGCAGCTGCTCGACCTGCTGCTTGGTGGCCGAGTTGTCCCGGATCTCGGTGGTCTTGTACTTGCCACCGGTGTACTCGTTGAGCACCCGGGTGATGTCGATCGCCGAGTCGGTGCCGTTCTCAGTCGTGCCCAGCTTGGCGGCCAGCTCGTCCTGGCTCACCGTCTTGCCCTCAGAAGACAGGGCGATCCGGGTCGAGGCCGGGCCGCAGTAGTAGAAGTTCGGCTGGGCCTGATAGTCGAAGCGCGCGCTGCGCTCGCCCTTGGCGCCCTTGTCGGCGGTCACCGGCTTCGGCTGCGCCGGGGCCGCGTGTGCGGCCATGGCCGGGCCGGCCACGACGCCACCGGACATCACCAGACCGGCGACGGACAGCATGCTCTTGCGGAAGATCGAATTCATGTCGAAGCTCCATTCGGGGGGTTGCGAACCCCGTCGCGGGGACGCAGCAGCACCGGGACTGGCGCTCGGCGGTAAGGGGATGCAGTCGGAAGGTCTCCGCTCGCTCACCGAATGTGCAACGGCCGCCAACCCTCCGTGATTCCGCTCCTCCTATGTCCCCGCTCACCCCGGAACCGGACATCCGGCGCGCCGAGGCTGACAACACGCCACAACTTCGGGCAAGTTGTTGCCTCCGCCTACCTGGAGGCAGCAACTTCCCGGCAGCTGCGCGGATCTTGGTGGCGTGCGCTCGGCGTACCGGCGTTATGACACGGGACGGTGTGGGCGGTTCGGCATCGGCGGCCGCGGCGGAGGGTCGGCGAGGCCGCGCTGGGCGGCGCGGTGCTTGGCGGCCAGGCGGCCCAGGTAGAACAGGGCGCCGGCCAGCACGCCCATGTCGTCCAGGTAGATCGGGTCGGGGAGCAGGTCGACCGGGAGGATCGCGTAGATCAGCGCGCCGTAGAAGGCGACCTTGCCGCCGACGCCCAGCGCGCCGAGCAGTCGGCGGGTGCGGACCACCCGGATGGCGAGCAGCACCGCGCCGACCAGCGTCGCCAGCGCGACGACGCCGGCGAGCACCAGCAGGATCCAAGCCTCTCGGGACACGAGGTCACGCTAACCGAACCCGGCCACCTTCGCCTGCGGTCAGTACGCCGGCACCGCCGCCCGGCCCCGGGCCGCCGGCCCGGACTCCGTCCGCGCAGCGGCCGGCAGCTCCCGGGTGGCCTCCGGCCCGGCTAGGTCCACGATGGAAAGCGGGGAACGCCGCTCCGGGTCCGGCCGGGTGGCCGCGTACGCCTCGTCGCGCAGGCTCCGCGCCGCGGCGGCGGCCAGCTCCGCGGCCCGCCAGGCGGCCTGCTCCCGCTCGTGGGCGGCGGTGTGCCCGGCCCGGACGTTGTCCCGGATCAGCCGGCGCAGCAGCAGTTCCTGCTCCACCGGGTGCCGGCGCGGGTCCCAGCCGCGGTGCCCGAGGATGTCGCTGAGCTGCTCGACGGTGATCTCCCCACGCTCCTGCGCCGCCGTCGCCGCCCGGTGCAGCCAGCGCTCCCGGTCCGCGTACTCGGCCGGCGTCCGGGCCGTCCGGGGCAGGGGCAGCGCGGCGGCGGCCGCCAGCCGGCGGACGTCCTCCTCCGCCGCCTCGTACGCCTGCCACGCCGCCTCGACCGCCTCCTGGGCCGCCAGCCACTCGGCCCGCCGCCGCTCGGCGGTCGTCGCGGCCCGGGCGGCGGCCACGTCCACCTCCTGCGCGTACCGGGCCCGCTCGCGGGAGCGCTCGCGGGCCTCCTCGGCCAGCTCCAGGCTGCTCGGCCGGGCCGCCTCGCTGATCCGGTCGCCGAACACCGCGCGGAACCGGTCCGGGCGGACGATCAGGGCGGCGATCACGATCGCGGCCACGGCGATCAGGGCCAGCCAGATCACGGCGGCCTGGGGGACGTCGTACAGGATTGCGGAGAAGACGGTCTGCATCACCAGCACCTCGTGGTGGGACGTTCGGAGTCAACGGTCTGGGGGCCTGGGCGACGGGCGGGGGACTGCCGCCGGGCGCGGTGGGCACGGACCGAGCCGTACCCCGATGGGCGGCGAGACATGCCAGGGCCGGGTGAGCGGCCGGCGCGATCAGGCGCGCGGCGGGCCGCGGCGGGTGGCCGACTCCCGGCCGGGATCGGCGGAGGGCGCCACCACGGCGGCGGCCGGACGCACCATCGCGGCCTGGGGCTCGACGTGGCGCGACGGCGCGGCGGTGGCCGGCGCGGTCGACGCCGCCCGCAGGGTGGCGGAGTCGGCGGTGGTCACCCCGGCCTCGGACGCCCACACGACGGTCATCGCGCTCAGCGCTGGCGCGGCGTCGGCGGGACCGGCCAGGGACAGGGCCGTCGGGGCATCGACCGGCCCTTGCGAGACCTGAGGGCCGGCCGGCGGGCGGACCGTCGAGACCGGACGGAGCGGATCGGCAGGGACCGGTGCGGTCAGACCGTTGAGCCCGACGACGAGCACCAACGCGGTCGCCGCCATCCGGGTGAACCGGCGCATGGCGCGCAGCGTCGCCGCCCAGACGGGCGGGGCGAACGCTACGGGGTGCACCTTTTCAACCTATCGGTCGGATCCGCCTCGTGCACCCCGATGAGCGGTCCGGATCGCGTGACCCGGCCCACGATGCGTTGTGGACGGACCGCGGGAACCGGGTACGACGAACGGCGCGGCGCCCCTCGTCGGAAGGCCGCCGCGCCGTCGGTCAACGCGTGATCAGTCGGTGCCGAGCACCGAGGGCGGGGCCGACCGGCCGTCGCCCCAGACCATCTCGTCCTCGGTCAGCCAGGTGAGGTGCTCGTCCGTCTCGTCCTCGTCGCGCTGGCCGTGCTTGCCCAGCACCCCGTTGCGCCCGGGCATCGCGGAGCGCGCGCCGGCGCCCTTGCCACCGTTGGACCGGCCCTCGGCGTCGACCACGGCCCCCCGGCCACCGGCGAGTCGACCGGTGCCGGCCGCCGACCGGTTCTCCAGCCCGCCCGGGCGACCGCTCACCCCGCCGGTGGAGCCGGCCAGCGAGCCCGTGCCCACCCCGGGCACCCCGAAGAACGAGTTGCCGCCGCTGGTCGGGACGGTGGAGGAGGCGCTGCTCAGCCCGGTGAGGCCGGTCGTCGGGCCGGGGCTGGTGAGCGGCGGCGCGGCGCCGGCCAGCGAGGTGCCGGCCGGGTCGGTGACGCCGATCGAGCCGATGGTGCCCGGACCGCCGGTGCCGGTGGTGGTGCCCGGGCCGGTGCCCACCGTGCCGCTGGTCGGCCCGGTGTGGTGGACGCCGGAGGTGGTCGCGGTGGCGGTGGAGGTGGAGCCGAACGTGCCGGAGGTCGGCCCGGCGGACGGCGTGCCCACCGAGGGGCCGTTGCCCAGCGTCGGGCCGGTCTTGTCGGTCTGGCCCGGCAGGCGGTCGTCGGGCTCGTCCGGCACGACGATCCGCCCGTACGCGGAGAAGTCGTAGCCCTCGGCGAGGTTGGCGACGACCTGCACCATCCGCTGGTGCGCCTTTTCCTGCTCGGCCTCGTCCTGCTTGTGGCCGACGAACCCGCCGATCACCGCGCCGGCAGCGCCGCCCATCAGGAAGCCCTTGACCGCCCCGTCGACCAGCTTGTCGTTGTCGTCGGTCTCCTCCGGGCTCTCCGCCTTCGACTGGGCGGTACGCAGCTCGGTGGCCATCATGCCGAGCGCCTGCTTGATGCCGGCCATGCCCTCGGCCAGGTTGCCGGAGTAGTCGACGACCAGGTTCAGCCGCTGGTGGAACTCCCGAGCGGCGTCGCCGGACCAGGTCTTGGCGAGCGCGTCGAGATCCTTCGCCAGGTCCCGGCCGAGGCCGTCCAGGGTGTCCTTGAGGGAACTCCACTGGGCGCTGAGCCCGTCGATCTGCTTCGGGTCGCCGGCGGTGATGCCCTGGTAGAGCTCCTTGTGGCTGACGGGCTCGTAGCGCTGGGTGTACTCAGACACGCGGATCCTCTCCCTTCGCCGGCTGCATCGCCTCGCGGACCCCGGCGAGGGCGGCGATGATGTCGGCCGCGGCGGCGGCGTTGCGCGCCTCGGCGGTCCGGTAGTTCGTCATGATCGTCTTGGTCGCCTCCCGGGCGGCCTCGATCGCCCGACGCAGCCGCTCGGCGTGGTTGACGAAGCTCGCGTGCGTCTGGGAGTAGCGGCGGGCGTTCTCGGCCGCGTCGGTGAAGGAGCCCAGCGCCGGCGGCCGGCACTGCATCTCGGTGTTGAGCTTCTTCAACACCGACTCGGCCTCGCTCAGCCGCTGCTCAAGCCGCTGGTGGAAGTCCTCCAAGGACAGTACGTCTACTGTCGTGCGCCCGGTCATGGCTGCATCCCCGTAGTCATCGTCGAGAACCGTTGGCCACGCTCAGGTTAGTCGACCCGAGCCAGCCGGGGCGACCCGTACCGGTGTCGCCTCCACATCGGACCGCGCGCCGCGGTCAGCCGCCCTGTTGCGAGGCGGACCCGGACGGCGCCGGAGTGCCCGACTGGCCCGACTTGTCCGCCGCGGCACCCCCTGACCGGGCACCCGGGTCGAATTCGTTCATCGCGTCCCGCCGCTCCAACGCCGGGCCGGTCGGCACCAGGGCCAGCAGCGACGCCGGCACTGCCAGCGGCGGCACCTCGCCGTAGCCGAGCGCGGTGCGGGCGTCCCCGGAGGCGGTCCCGAGCGGGTAGCGGACCCCCTGGGCGGTGATCAGGTAGACCGTGGCACCGGCCGCCGGCCCGCCCGTGTCCCCGGCCGCGGCCTGCACCAGCACGCCCTTGCCGCCGGGCAGCAGCACACCCTCGGCGGTGCGCACCGCGTCCCGGCCGGTCTGCCGCGCGGCCACCCCGGTCGTCGCGGTCAGCTCGGTCGGGGGCTGGTCGAAGACCTCCAGCGTGGTGGTCGGCGGCTGGCCCGGCCCGCCCGACCGGTAGCTGGCGCAGAGCACCGTGCGCCCCGCCCGGACCTCGTGCAGCGTGGGCAGCTTCTGCGGCAGGCCCTCGGGGTCCAGCCGCCGGTCGGTGAGGAGCTCACCGACCTGGGACGGGGTGACGTCGGTGGGCCGGCCGCCGTCTCCGAGCAGCAGCGCGGTCATCTCCGTGACCGCCACCAGCCCCTGCTTGGTGAGCACGTAGTACTGGTCGGCGGCCCGGAAGACCTGGCCGATCCGGGCCGGTCGGTCGGCCACCGTCAGGCCGCTCGGGCCGCCGTACCCGTCGATGCTCGGCTTGCGCAGGGCGGGCCCGACCGGCACCGCGTTGAGCAGTTGCTGCCCCACGGTGAGGGTGGGCGCAGCGGCCATCTTCAACGCGACCAGGGCCTGCTCGTCGCCGACGACGCGCAGCTGCGTGCCCCCGGTGAGCAGGTACCGGGTGCCGTCCACCCGGACCAGCACCGCCTGATCGGTGAGCGGGGTGCCGCCCGGCAGCGGCCGGTCGATCACCAGCCGGGTGGTCGAGCGCTGCGGGTCGACCGGATCGGGTACGTCGCAGACCGACCAGGGGAGGCCGACCAGCGACTTCCGGGCCGGCACGTCGTCCGGCGCACCCACGATGCCGACGGTGCGGCCGCGCGGGCGGTCCTTGATGGCGGCCTGCGACATGGTGCGGACCTGCGGATCGGCCTCGTTGAGGATGAGCCGGGCGGAGGCGTAGTTGAGCGTCGGGTGCAGCCGCCCGTCGTCGGTGAAGACGTACGTGGCGCCGGTCTCCCGCTCGATCACCAGCGTGTTCGGCTCCAACGGCGCGGCGTTGCCGGTGAACTGGCCGTACGCGCCCGCGCCGCCGAGCACCACGGCGGCCGCGATGATGCTGCCGAACACCGCCATGCCGAGCCGCCGCATCGGCAGGTCGTTGGTCTCCGGGTCACCGGAGAGCAGTGCGGAGACGATGCGGCGGGTGACGAAGCGGTACGCCTGCACCTGATCGCGGCGGGTCCGCATGACTAACCTCCGGCGGGGGTGGGTCCCACGACGATCAGGTCCGAACTCCGTCGCGGGCTTCCCTACGATAAGGGGCCGTCGGAGGTGCGTCGGGACCCCGCCCGCCCCCGACGTCGCACCGATCCGGCGGATGCCCAGGATGTCCAGAAGGGACGCTCACCGATGACGCAGGTCCAGGCGCCACCCGGTCGTACGGCCACCGCCCCCGCCGGCCCGGACGATCGCCCGGTCACCCCGGCCGACAAGCGCCGGCGCGGCCGGCTCGGCCCGGTGGTGGTCGGCCAGCTGGTGGTGGTGGAGTGCGCCGCGCTCGCCGTGTGGTTCGCCACCGGCGGTCCGGCCTGGCTGCTCCCGGCCGTCGGCGGGCTGGCGCTGCTCGCCGTGGTGGCCGCCTTCGCCCGGCGCGGCGGCCGCTGGTGGTACGAGGACCTGATGCTCCGCCGCCGGCTGCGTCGCCGCCGGGGCCGGGCGAAGGGCGCGGTGCCCTCCGGCGACCCGCGGCTGGCCGCGCTCGCCCCGGAGCTGGCCGTCGTCGAGCTGACCGAGCGCGGCAACCGGATCGGCGTCGGGCAGGACGAGCGGGGTTGGTTCGCGGCGGTCGCGCTGACCGGCCGGCCGGGCGCCCCCGCCGGGTCGATCGAGGCGGCCCAGGTGGACCGGGCGCTCGCGGTGCTCGCCGACTTCGCTGGCCCGGTCACCCAGACCCAGGTCGTCTCGCACACGCTCGTCTGGTACCCGGCGCCGGGCGCCCCGCCGGCCGCGCACCGGACGGTCTGGGTGGCGCTGCGCCTCTCCGTCGCCGACGCCCGCGCCGAGACGGTGAGCCGGGGCGGCGGCGTGCGGGGCGTGCACCGTACCGTCGCGGCCGGCATGGGCCGGCTCGGCAAGGCGCTGAACGCCGCCGGCCTCCCGCACCGGGTCCTCGGCCGGGACGAGCTGCACGCGGCGGTGGTCTCCGGGGCCGGGCTCGACCTCGCGCCGCAGGCACCGGTGGAGAGCTGGACCAGCCTGAGCGGCGGCGGCTGGACCCAGCGCTGCCTGGCCCTGCGGGTCCGCCCCAACGGCTCACTGGGCGCGCTGGTGGACGCGGTGACGGCCACCTCCGCGCCGTCGCACACGGTCGCGGCGGTGGTGCTCCCCGGCGGTCGCCGGGTTCCCCCGCTGCTCCGGGTGGCGGCGATGGACGGGCACGCCGCCGCGCTGGTGAAGGCCGTCCGGGACGTGGCGAAGCGGGTCGGCGTGCCGGCCCGCCTGCTGGACGGGCAGCACGGCCCCGGCGTCTACGCCACCGCGCCGGTGGCCACCGCGATGGGCACGGTCACGGTCGAAGGTTGACGATCCAGCCGTACAGGCCGCAGACCCAGACGGTCAGCGGGACCAGGGCCACGATCAGCAGGATCTCGACGATGTCGAGGGTGCGCCCCCAGACCGGCGAGATCCGCTTGCCCGCCACCGTCAGCCCGTAGATCAGGCTGATCAGCGCGGCCAGCAGCAGGCCGCCGAGGATCAGCCCGAGCCGGACCGGGAGCGAGCCGGCGCCGAAGGTGGCCATGGCGGCCAGCCCGAGGCCGACGGTGCCGGCCAGCAGCACCGGGACGCGCTGGGCGCGGCCGATGAACGGGCGGGCCCGCAGCAGCGAGAGCAGGGCCAGGACCAGGCAGAGCAGCACCGACGGCAGCCGGCCGTTGTCGGCCAGCACGAGCTGGCCGCCGAGGACCAGCACCGACACCGTCCACAGCAGACCGGTGAGGAACGCGTCGGCGCGCTCGCTGTTGCGCAGCACCTGCCGGCCGTCCACCGACTCGGTGTCGCTCTTCAGGTCGTCCGGGCCGGTCGGGATCGACGGCACCGGCAGCCGGGCCAGCCGGTAGGAGATCATCGGCAGCGCCGGCAGGGCGGCGAACGCGATGGTCGCGACCACCGCCGCGGCGGCCGCCGCGCCGATGCCGAAGGCCAGGCAGAGCGCCGCGCCGATGCCGACCGCCACGCCCACCGCGACCGCGCCGAGGAAGAGCGGCAGCCGGTCGCCGACGGCGAGCGCGGCCACCGCGGCGAAGAGCACCACCGCGGTGGCGGCCATCAGCAGGTGCGGGCTGGCCAGGTCGGCCAGCTTCCGGTCACCGGCGAGCACCAGCAGGCCGCCGATCGCCGCGTAGCCGAGGCCGGCCATGGCCAGCACCGAACCGGTACGGCTGTCACCGGCCGCCCGGGACAGCACGGCGGAGGTCACCAGCAGGGCGAGGGCGACCACCAGCGCGGCCAGCGCGCCGGGCAGCTGTGGCGGCCCGGCGAAGAGCGCCGCCACCGCGCCGGCCGCGAGAGCCGCCCCGGCGAACAGCACCGCGAACGAGCGGGTGGTGCCGACCTGCCAGGTACCGGGACGCTGGTTGGTGGCGGTGGCGACCGCGTCCACCACGTCGTCGAAGACGATCTCGGGTGCGGCCGAGGCCCGGGGGTTGAAGTAGAGCACCTCGCCGTCCCGGACGCCGAGCTGCGCCGCGGTACGGCCGCCGTCCAGCGGTGGCCCGCCGAGCCGCGACAGGCTCCACCCGCCGTGCCGCACGCCCTCGTCGGCGAGGTCCTCTCCGGCGTACCGCAGCAGGGTGGGCAGCAGGTCGGCCAGTGGGACATCCGACGGCAACGCCAGATCCATCCTGGTCCGGGGCGCCACGATGGTGATCCGGCTCAGCCCGCCGGTCGCCGTCTTCGTCGCCACTGAGGCCTCCTCGTGCTCGCCTACGATCCACCTCGGCCGGTGGCGTCGCCCCCCCCGTGGGTCCGCGACGCCTCCGGGAGATTACCTACGATGGCGGTCGCACAGGTTGCCCACCCGACGACTCGGGTCGTTGGCAGACCACGATCAGGGCCGCTTCTGGGGAGGAGATGCCGTGAGCACGGTGGTGTTCCGCCGGCTTCCGCGTCAACCGGGGCCCGCGCTGCCGCGCGGCGAGGTGTTGCTGGAGTCCCCGCCGGAGCTGCCCGAGCAGCAGCCCCGCGGCATGGGCCAGGTGTTGATGATCCTGCCGATGCTCTGCGGCGTCGGCGCGATGGCGTTCCTCTACGCCGGGCGCGGCGGCGGCATGATGACGTACGTGGCCGGCGGCCTGTTCGGCGTGTCGATGCTCGGCATGGCGATCGGCACCCTCGGCAACGGCGGCAACGACAAGGCCGAGCTGAACGCCCAGCGCCGCGACTACATGCGCTACCTGGCCCAGATGCGCAAGCGCACCCGGCGGGCCGCCGAGCAGCAGCGGGCGGCGATGACCTGGCGGCACCCGGAGCCGGACGCGCTCTGGTCGATCGCCGCCTCCCGTCGGCTCTGGGAGCGGCGGATCACCGAGGACGACTTCGGCGAGGCCCGGATCGCGCTCGGCCCGCAGCGGCTGGCCGTCGAGATCGTGCCGCCGGAGACCAAGCCGGTGGAGGACCTGGAGCCGATGAGCGCGATCGCGCTGCGCCGGTTCGTCCGGGCCCACTCCAGCGTGCCGGAGCTGCCCACCGCCCTGTCGCTGCGCGCGTTCAGCCGGATCGCGCTGCGCGGCGAGCGGGAGGCCGTGCTCGACCTGGCCCGGGCCGCGGTCGGCCAGCTGGTCACCTTCCACGCCCCGGACGACCTGATCGTCGCGGTGGTGGCCGCCCCCGACCGGCAGCCGGTGTGGGACTGGGTGAAGTGGCTGCCGCACGCCCAGCACCCGGGGCGTACGGACGCCGCGGGCGCCCGCCGGATGGTCTTCGCCAGCCTCGCTGAGGCCGAGACGGCGCTCGCCAACGAGCTGGGCGGGCGGCCGCGGTTCGCGCCGGAGGCGAAGCTGCTCACCACCGCCCCGCACCTGGTGGTGGTGCTCGACGGCGGTGAGGTCTCGCCGACCTGCGCGCTGATGGGGCCGGGCCTGCTCGGCGCCACGGTCATCGACCTCTCCGGCGCGGTGCCCCGGGACGCCGGCCGCTGGCTGCTCTGCCTGGACGTCGGCGACGGCACCGGGCTGGACCTGGTCCGTGGTGCCACGGCGTCCCGGCTCGGCCGGCCGGACCGGCTCAGCCTGGCCGCCGCCGAGGGGCTGGCCCGGCAGATCGCCCCGTACCGGCTCTCCCAGCAGCAGGGCGCGAGCACCGAGGAGCCGCTGGCCCGCAGCATGGAGCTGCCGGACCTGCTCGGCGTCGGCGACGCGGCCACGGTGGACGCCCGGCAGACCTGGCGGCCCCGCAGCCACCGCGACCGGCTGCGCATCCCGCTCGGCGTCGGTCCCGACGGCAACGTGGTCGAGCTGGACTTCAAGGAGTCGGCGCACGAGGGCATGGGCCCGCACGGCCTGGTCATCGGCGCGACCGGTTCCGGCAAGAGCGAGCTGCTGCGCACGGTGGTGGCGGCGCTGGCCGTGACCCACTCCTCCGAGGAGCTCAACTTCGTCCTGGTCGACTTCAAGGGTGGCGCCACCTTCGCCTCGCTGGACGCGTTGCCGCACACCAGCGCGGTGATCACCAACCTCTCCGACGAGCTGCCGCTGGTCGACCGGATGCGCGACGCCCTGGCCGGTGAGATGAACCGCCGGCAGGAGGTGCTGCGGGCGGCCGGCAACTACGTCTCCCGGTACGACTACGAGAAGGCCCGGGCGGCCGGTGAGCCGCTGGACCCGATGCCCAGCCTGCTCATCATCTGTGACGAGTTCAGCGAGCTGCTCGCCGCCAAGCCGGACTTCATCGACCTCTTCGTCATGATCGGTCGGCTCGGCCGGTCGCTCGGCGTGCACCTGCTGCTGGCCTCCCAGCGGCTGGAGGAGGGCAAGCTGCGCGGCCTCGACACCCACCTGTCGTACCGGATCGGTCTGCGGACGTTCTCGGCGGTGGAGAGCCGGATCGTGCTCGGCGTGCCCGACGCGTACGAGCTGCCGAACGCGCCCGGCCACGGCTACCTCAAGACCGACACCAGCACGATGCTCCGGTTCCGGGCGGCGTACGTCTCGGGGCCGTACCGGGCGCCGGGGCAGGTGCAGCGGTCCACCCGGGCCCAGGTGCAACGCCGGATCGTGCCGTACAGCATCGACTACGTCCCGGTGCCGGCCGCACCGGCCCGGTTGGAGACCGCGCCGGAGCCGGAGCAGACCGGCGACGGCAAGGCCGTGGCGATGCTGGACGTGCTGATCGACCGGCTCAAGGGCCAGGGCCGGGAGGCGCACCAGGTCTGGCTGCCCCCGCTGACCGATCCGCCGGGCCTGGCCGAGCTGCTGCCGCCGCTGAAGGTGCACCCGACGTACGGCCTGACCACCGCCGACTGGCCGGGACGCGGCCGGCTCACCGTGCCGGTCGGCATCGTCGACCGCCCGTACGAGCAGCGGCGCGACCCGATGATGGTCGACCTCTCCGGCGCGGGGGGCAACGTGGTCATCGTCGGCGCGTCGCTGAGCGGCAAGAGCACCATGCTGCGCTCGATGCTGGCCTCGCTGGCGATCACCCACACCCCGCGCGAGGTGCAGTTCTTCTGCCTCGACTTCGGCGGTGGCGCGCTGCGCAGCCTGGAGGGGCTGCCGCACACGTCCGGGGTGGCCGGGCGGCGGGACACCGAGGCGGTCCGCCGGACCATCGCCGAGGTGGTCGCGATCATCGACGAGCGGGAGCTGCGCTTCACCCAGCACGGCATCGACTCGGTGGCCAGCTACCGTCGCCGGCGCGCCGCCGGCGAGTTCGCCGACGACCCGTTCGGCGACATCTTCCTGGTGGTCGACGGCTGGAACACCCTGCGCCAGGAGTACGAGGAGCTGGAGCAGACCATCACCAACCTGGCCAACCGGGGCCTCGGTTTCGGCGTACACGTGGTGATCACCGCCGTGCGGTGGGCGGAGATCCGGATCAACATGCGGGACCTGCTCGGCACGAAGCTGGAACTGCGGTTGGGCGATCCGGCCGAGTCGGAGATCGACCGGCGGGCCGCGCAGAACGTGCCGGTCGGCTCACCCGGCCGCGGTCTGACCCGCGACAAGCTGCACTTCCTCAGCGCGGTCTCGCGGATCGACGGCAAGCGCGACATCGAGGACCTGACCGAGGCGTCGGTGGCCCTGGCCGGGCACGTGGCGGCCAACTGGCCGGGCCGGCCGGCGCCGAAGGTCCGGCTGCTGCCCCGCAAGCTGGCGGTCACCGAGCTGGCGAAGGTCATCGACCGGTCCGTCCCGGGCATCCCGATCGGGGTCAACGAGTCGGCGCTCGCCCCGGTCTACCTCGACCTGGCGAACGAGCCGCACCTGACGGTGTTCGGCGACGCGGAGTGCGGCAAGACCAACCTGCTGCGGCTGATCGCCCGGGGCATCGCCGAGCGGTACACCCCGGCCCAGGCCCGGCTGGTCATCGCCGACTACCGGCGGGGCCTGCTCGGTGCGGTGGAGGGCGATCACCTGCTCGACTACGCGCCGTCCAACCAGGTGTTCAGCCAGGGCCTCGGCTCGATCCGCAGCGCCCTGCAGAACCGGCTGCCCGGGCCCGACGTGACCACCGCCCAGCTGCGCGACCGGAGCTGGTGGAAGGGCCCGGACCTCTACATCCTGGTGGACGACTACGACCTGGTCGCCTCCGGCGGCAGCAACCCGCTCAGCGCGCTGCACGAACTGCTGCCGCAGGCCCGGGACGTCGGCCTGCACCTGATCATCACGCGGCGGGTCGGCGGCGTGGCCCGGGCCCTCTACGAGCCGGTGCTGCAACGTCTGCGCGAGCTCGACTCGCCGGGCCTGCTGATGTCCGGCAACCGGGAGGAGGGCGCGGTCTTCGGCAACCTGCGGCCGAGCCCGCAGCCGCCGGGCCGGGGCACGCTGGTCCGCCGCCGGGACGGGCAGCAGCTGATCCAGACCGCGTGGACGGAGCCGGTATGAGCGACCGGGAGGCCGCGCGCGCGTCGGGCGTTCGGGAAGCCGGGGGGACGCTGTGGCGCGCGTCCGTCCATCTCGTACTGTCGTCGGTGTGATCCGTTGCGACTCTTGACGTGCGGCATCAGCACGGCCCGAAAGCAGGGCTGCGCGCGTTGGACGTCGTCCGCTACGGTTCGTTTGAAGTGTCCGTCGGTGGGGTGTGTACGCCTTGCCGCGGGGGAGGGGCGCGGCGGATCCGCCGCCACGAAGATGACGGAAGGGTGTGAAGCATGGCGTTCGAGGTCAGTGCAGCGACTCTGCACACCGCCGCGAGTGACGTGCGGTCCACGCGCAGCGAGGTCGACGGTGAGCTCAAGAAGCTGTGGAACGTGGTCGACGACCTGGCGATGGCCTGGAAGGGCCAGGCGTCGACCGGTTTCCAGTCGCTCATGACGCGGTGGAGCGAGGACACGAACAAGCTGCTGACGGCGATGGACAACATCGCCGACCTGCTCGACAAGTCGGGTACGACGCACCAGGTCAACGACGAAGAGCAGCAGCAGATGCTGGACAAGTTCCACTCTGCTCTCAACCCGTGATCCGCGAAGACAGGCGAAGGAGGAATTGATGAGCATCAAGGTTGATTACGCCGTTCTCGAGAGCAGCAACCAGCAGATGCAGGCCATCTCGCGGACCATCGACGAGAAGCTGGACACGCTGCGGTCGATGCTGACCAAGCTCGAGTGGGAGGGCCAGGACCGCGTGGCCTACCAGCAGCACCAGGCTCAGTGGGACGCGGCCGTCCGGGACATCAACAAGGTCCTGAACGAGATCGGCTCGGCGGTCGGCATCGCGCGCGAGAACTACATGACCACCGAGATGAACAACTCCAAGGTCTGGTCCTGATCTGACCGGTCTCCTGCGGCTCCGCCCGGCATCGCCGAGCGGAGCCGCAGCGCGTTGCGGGCCGGGTCGGCCGTGACCGGCCTGCTAGGCGTCCAGCGGCGTGGAGCGGCGGCCGGGACGCCAGCCGCGCCTCCGACCGAGGATCAGGATCGGCCGGAGGGTCAGCAGGACGGCGGCCAGCCCCGCGCCGACCACGGCCACCCAGATCGCCACGGTCCGCTGCCAGGCCAGCGGGTCGGCCGGCGGGGCGGGCTCCGGCATCTTGCCGAGCGGCGGATTGGGCCGGGTGCCCAGCAGGCTGGTCACCGCCCGGTACGGGTCGACCATGCCGTACCCGACCTCGGTGTTGTGCCCGTCGGGCGGGTTGTCGGCGGTCCGGGTCAGCCGGTAGGCGACCTGCTCGGGGGTGAGGTCCGGGTGCGCGGCCCGGATCAGGGCGGCCACCCCGGAGACGTACGCGGCGGCGAAGCTGGTGCCGCCCTGCGGCTCGTAGAGGTAGCCCGACCCCCCGGGGGCCGGACCGACGATGTTCAGGCCGGGCGCGGCGATGTCCACGTAGTCGCCGGTGACCGAGCTGCCGACGTGCCCGCCCTTCTCGTCGATCCCGGCGACGGCGATCACCCCGTCGTACGCGGCCGGGTACGCCGGCTGGTCCTGCTGGTTCTCCTGCCGGTTGCCGGCGGCGGCCACCAGCACGACGTTCTTGCGGAGGGCGTAGTCGACGGCGTCCTTGAGCCGGTCGTCCTGGAGCGTCACCAGGGAAAGATTAATCACGGCGGCCTCGTGGTCGACCGCCCACTTGATCGCCTTGCCGATCTCGGCCGGGATCGACTCGTCGAAGGTCCGCTGGTTGTCGGCCAGGATGCGGATCGGCAGGATCTTCGCCTCGGGCGCGATCCCGCTGTACGGCACGCCGGTGCCCTCCCGCCCGGCGATGATGCCGGCGACCAGGGTGCCGTGGCCGACCAGGTCGCACTGCCCGTCGAGCGGCACCAGGTGGTTGAAGTCGGTGCCCGGCAGCACCTTGTCGCGCAGCAGGGGGTGGCGGGGCGAGACGCCGGAGTCGATCACCGCCACGGTGATCCCCTTGCCCTTGGTGACGCGCCAGGCCGCGTCCGGGGCGAGCCGGTTCAGCGCCCAGGTGGGCTGGGTCGGGGCGGGGTTGCCGGCCGGGCCGCACTTCGGCGCCGCCGCCGCCGGGGCGGGCGCCACCAGGACGGTGCCGAGCAGCGCCGCGACCGTTCCACAGAGGATGGACCGGAACCGGTGCCCGGTACCGGCGTTCACCGTCGTCCCGTCCGACCGCAAGCTGTCCCGCACGCGGCTGAGACTACCGTCGCCGTGTCCGCCGTGCGGTGACGGGCACGGCGGGCCGGTCAGCGCTCGGCGGGTTCGGTGGCCGGTTCGGCGGTGAAGAGCGCCAGGAGGGCGCCGACCTGCTGGTCGGCCTCGGCCGGGTGGCGGAAGTGGCCGCTCGGGTTGATCGTGTACTCGTTGCGCCGGCCCACCCTGGTGCGCCGCAGGTACCCGCCGGCCTCCAGGTCGGCGACGATCGCCTGGGCGGCCCGTTCGGTCACCCCCACCTCGTCGGCCACGTCCCGCAGTCGGGCGGTGGGGTTACGGGCGATGGCCAGCAGCACGTGCCCGTGGTTGGTGAGGAAGGTCCAGTTCCGGGCGCTCCCGTTCTCGCCTGCTGTCGTCGCCATGGCCGCCATGGTATTGCCCGGTGCCGGGTCGGCCGGTTCTGGCCCGCTCCGGAGTGCGGGCCGGACGGGAGCGCCGACGGGGCCGTGGTCAAGGGTCGCCCGACGCATGAATTCTGTATCACGTATACCTTGACGTGCCTTGTGCTGCGTGTGACGGTGAGGGCATGACGAGGAAGGCACTGCATTGACGCCGACCACTCCGGAACAGGCGCTCGCGGAGCTGTGCGCCGGCAACAACCGGTTCGTCACCGGCGCTCCCCGCCATCCGAATCAGGACGCCGGTCACCGGGCCGCCGTCGCCGACGGCCAGCACCCGTTCGCGGTGATCGTCGGCTGCTCCGACTCCCGGCTCGCCGCCGAGATCATCTTCGACCGGGGCCTCGGTGACCTCTTCGTGGTCCGCACCGCCGGCCACACCGTCGGCCCCGAGGTGCTCGGCAGCGTCGAATACGCGGTCACCATCCTCGGCACCCCGTTGGTCGTGGTGCTCGGGCACGACTCCTGCGGCGCGGTGCAGGCTGCCCGGGAGTCGGTGCGTACCGGCACGTCCCCGGCCGGGCACCTCGGCGCGCTGGTCGACGCCGTCGCGCCCAGCCTGCTGCGGGCCGCGCGGGAGGGTGTGGAGGACGTCAACGGGATCGTCGACATCCACATCGCGCAGACCGTGGAGGCCATGCTGGCCCGCTCCGCCGTACTCGCCGAGCGGGTGGCCGCCGGGCGGTGCGCGGTGGTCGGCATGTCGTACCGGCTCAGCGCGGGCGAGGTGCGCACAGTCGCCGCGGTGCCCGCCCGGGCGCCGTCCGCAACGCTGCCTGCCCCGGCCGCCCCCGGGGACCAGGCGCCCGCCGCCGCCTGACCGACCCCGCAAACGGCACAGGGGCCGCCCGCGAGTGCGGGACGGCCCCTGTTCGCGTGCGTTGGCGCTACAACAGCGACATGTGTACGTGGTCGGTGTGGTTGGAGGGCCCGCTGTACCTCTTCCAGCCGGTCGCCGGGAACCAGATCTGCCGGTTCCAGATCACGTAGTAGATGCCCAGCCGGTCGGCGTTGCGGATGAGGAAGGCGGCGACGTTGTTGCCGTACATCCGCATGTCGTTGTTGTGCCAGGAGGAGAAGCCGCTCCTCTGCAGCGACCAGTCGCAGGCCCGGCCCTTCGGATGCTCCCACGGCCCACCGGACCGGTAGCAGCCCGCGAAGCGGTTGAAGCCGGCCTTCCTGACCTCCTTGTACGCGTGCAGCGTGCGCGGCGTGACGCAGCCCGAGGTGGTCGGGTCGTCCTCGCTGCACGACTCGGGCTTCCAGTCGCCGTCGGCGGTGCGGCCGGGGCCGATCGCGGCGACCTTCGAGGTGGCCGAGACCAGGCCGCCGGTGAAGCCCATCCCACCGACCAGCTTCAGCGCCTTCTCCGTCTCGGCCTTCTCCCGGGCCATCACGTTGGTCTGCTTCTGCTGCTCGCGTACCTCGGCGTCGAGGGCGAGCTTGGCCTGCTCGGCGCGGTTCTTCGCCGCGTTGACCGCGGCGAGCTTCTGGGCGTTCACCATGTTCAGCTCGTCCAGGGCGGCGGCCCGGCGGACGAACGAGTCGGGCGAGTTGCTCTCCAGCAGCATGGTCATCGCGCCCAGGCGGCCGGTCCGGTAGGACTGCGCCGCGATCGCGGTGACCTGCGGGCTGAGCGCATCGAGTTCCTGTTGCGCCGCGCGTACCTCCAGGGCCAGCTGGAGCTGGCGCTTCTTCGAGTTCTCCAGCTTGGTCTTTGCCCGGATGAAGTTGCGGTTCGCCTGCGCGATGGCGTCGGAGATGAGCTGGGGCTCGCCGTCCTCCTCGTGCCCGGAGGGGGTGGGCGCGTTGGGCGCGGCCGAGGCCGGGGTGGGCCCGAGGATGATGGCGCAGGCGGCGAGCACGGCCACCACGGGTGTCAACCAGCGGCGTAGGGGTGCCGTCACAGTGTTCCCTTCCATCGACCGCCGACCGGGTTAGCTGCCGGGTTCGGGACGGAAGAGGCCCCTACCGCTGGCGCGGATTCACCCCAGGTACCTGGTTCCCCGGCTCGCCTGTGGGCGATTGGGCGGTGGCACCGCTGGCGCCGCTGCGCGCCTTTGACGGTGACCGGCAGTGAGGTTACCTGAGAGTCCGCGCGGGGATCTACGTCCGGAAGCCGACCAGAAGCCCTATTTCGTCGTGCCGGTGCGTGACCAGCATCGCGTGTGAAATTGGTGGTCACGCTGCGGAGTGTCACCATACGGCGTCCGTGGTCGTCGCCGACCCGGGTCGGCCACCGAGCGCCGCCAGAGCGTCGTCCCGGTCGGCCGGCGGTCGTGGCCGCACCGGCCCCTCGGGGCCGGCGGTCGCGGCGGCACCACCGCGACCGGCGGTGGCCACCACGGCGGCCAGCCCGGTGGTCAGCGGTACGGCGGCGATCAGGCCGAGCGTGGCCACCGCGCTGCGGACGATCTCCTGGGCCATGAATTCGCTGGTGAGGATCTGGCTGACTGGCCGCGAGTCGGCGACGAGCAGGAGCAGCAGCGGCAGCGACGCGCCCGCGTACGCCAGCACGATGGTGTTGACCGTGGAGGCGATATGGGCCCGGCCCACCCGGGTGGCCGCCCGGTAGAGCTGGATCCGGGACAGCTCCGGGTTGGCGTGCGCCAGTTCGGTGACCGTCGCGGCCTGGGTGACCGTGACGTCGTCCAGTACGCCCAGCGAGCCGATGATGATGCCGGCCAGCAGTAGCCCGTGCAGGTCGACGTCGCGCTGGAACATGGAGAGCGTGGTGGCGTCCTCGCTGCCGAAGCCGGTCAGGTGGGTGGCCGCGGTGGCCAGCGTGCCGAGGACGCCGGTGAGCACCAGGCTGCCCAGGGTGCCGAGGACCGCCACCGAGGTCTGCGCGGTGATCCCGTGGGTGAGATAGAGCACCACGAACATGATCAGCGCGGCGCCGACGATCGCGACCAGCAGCGGTGGCTGGCCGGCGCCGATCCCGGGAAGCACGAAGCCGAGCAGGATGGCGAAGCTCGCGGCCAATCCGCCCAGGGCGGCCAGCCCACGCCAGCGGCCGAAGGCCACGATGGCGACGGCGAAGAGCACGGCGAGCCAGACCAGCGGCGTACCCCGCTGGTGTTCGGCGATGTGGTAGTTCTTCGTCGCCGGGTCGGCCGGGTCCGTCAGCTCGACCAGGATGATCTTGTCGCCGACCTCGACCCGGGGCGCGCCCGGGCCGGACGGGACCGGCGCCTCGACCTGGCGACCGGCGTCCGGCCCCTGCTCGGCGGCGACCGTGACCGTGCCGCACGGACCGTCGGAGCCGCCCGGGGCCTCCTCCGGCGTCTCGGGGGTCACCGGGCAGGCCTCGGTCACCACCCGGGTGACGGTGCCCTGGTAGCGCGGCGGCTCCGGGCCGGCCGCCGGCTCCCGGGTGTCCCGGGGCCAGAGCACCAGCGCGGCGATCACCGTGATCGCGAAGAGCGGCACCACCGTGGCGAGCAGCAGCCGCCGTACGCCCGGTGGGGCGGACGGAGCGGGACGGGTGTGGTCGGCGCCCATGGCGGATCTCCCAACGATTCGCGGCGGGATACGTGTCACCCGGTCGGTTCATCGACCGGGCCGCCCGCGGGACGGCGCAGGCCGGGTCGTCGTCGGAATGGTAGCCAGCCGGCCCGGCCGCGCGGCCGGATCGGGACGGGCCCGGCGGGTTCCTCCCGGGTCCCGGGGCGATGGCCGCTACCGTGGTGATCGTGGCGACGGGGACGGCGGTGACCGGACGGTGGGTCCGGCTCCTGCTGCTGCTCTGCACCCTGGTCGGGCTGACCGTGATGCACACCCTCGGCCACGGCGCGCACACCCCGGCCGACCACGCCACCGGGCACCCGGCGGCCCACGCCGCCTCCGCCGCGATGGCGGCCGGACCGGTCGTCGCCGGCCCGGACCAGGACTGCCCGGGGGACGGCTGCCAGGTGCGCGCGCTCCCGCTCGGCGACCTCGGCGGGCATCCGTCCGGGTGGAGCGTCTGCCTCGCGGTGCTCGGCGCGTTCGCGGTCGCGCTGCTGGTCGCAGTGCTGCTGCGGGTCCGGTCACGCCCAGCAGGCCCGACCGTCGGTGGCGCGCTCACGCTCACCGTCGGCCCGCGCGCCCCGCCGGCACGGCGGTACGGACTACGCCTCGCCACGGCGTCGGTGCTGCGCAGATAGGAGCGCCCGGCGCGGGTCGACCGGACCACCCGGTGACCCGCGTCCCCGCCCGCTGCGTACGTTCCGACACCGAAAGGCTTTCACCGTGTTCACTCGTACCCTCGCGCGTCGGGCCGCCATGGCCGGCGCGACCGTAACCGCGGCCCTTGTCCTCGCCGGCTGCGGCGGCGACCACTCGACCTCCGGCGCGGACCACGACATGCCGGGCGTGAGCGGCACCGGCACGCCCGCCGCCGGGGCCTCGGCCTCGTTCGGCGACGCGGACGTGATGTTCGCCCAGATGATGATTCCGCACCACCGGCAGGCCGTGGCGATGGCCGAGCTGGCCGGGTCCCGGGCCGCCGACCCGGAGCTGAAGAAGCTGGCCGGGCAGATCAAGGCCGCCCAGGCGCCGGAGATCGCGACCATGACCGGGTGGCTCGCCGCCTGGGGGCGGCCGGTCCCGTCGGCGAGCGCCGGCCACGGCATGCCGGGGATGGACCACGGCATGCCCGGGATGATGTCCGATGCCGAGATGGACAAGCTCGGGGCGGCGTCCGGCACGGACTTCGACCGGCAGTTCCTGACCATGATGATCGCCCACCACGAGGGCGCGATCACCATGGCGAAGGACGAACTGGCCCGGGGCGAGAACCCGGACGCCAAGGTGCTCGCCGAGCAGATCGTCACCGCTCAGCAGGGTGAGATCGACACCATGAAGAAGATGCTCGACCGGCTCTGAGCCGGGGTGCGCCGGGTGCCGGGGTCGCCGCGACCTCGGCGCCCGGCGCCGGGTCGGTCAGCTGAGACCGGCGCGTCGACGCCGGTACTCCTCCTCGTCGATCTCGCCGCGGGCGTACCGCTCGTCGAGGATGCGTCGGGCGGTGCCGGGGCCGGCCGTGGCAGGGTCCCGTTCGGTGAGCCGGAACACCAGCCACACCAACCCGATCAGCACCGCCAGCCCCACCAGGGACCAGATCCACATCCAGCCCATCATCGGACCGTTCCACATCATCTGGCCGCCCTCCCGTTCGTACCCGAGGGGCGGCCGGTCCGGCGCGAGGTGGCGCCGGCCCCGGTCGCCACCTCGAACGTACGTCGGCGCGGACCCGTCCGGGACAGGTCGGGTGGCCCGAGTTACGGGACGGAAGTCCTGGTCAGCCCCGCTTCATCAGCCGGCCGACGGCGGCCATCATCTCGGTCGCCATCTCGTCGGCGCGCCCCTCGGCGGCACCCTCGTGCATGCAGTGCCGGGCGTGCCCGTCGAGCAGGCCGAGGCCGACCTTGTCCAGGGCGGCCTGGATGGCGGAGATCTGGGTCAGCACGTCGATGCAGTAGCGGTCGTCCTCGACCATCTTCTCGATGCCGCGGACCTGGCCCTCGATACGGCGGAGCCGCGCGAGCAGCTGGTCCTTGCTGGCGGTGTAGCCCCGGGTCGGGGTCGTCGGTGCGGTCATGAGATAGAGGATAGCGTACCCCTCGGGGGTATGGTACGGTCCGATCAGCGGCAGATACCCCCGGCGGGTATCTGCGAGAACGAAAGTGGCAGCCGTCTCTCTTCCTGCTACCCCTGGGGGGTATAGGATGGGGCGGCGGGAAGGGAGTAGCGATGGTCACCAACACGTACCAGGTGCAGGGCATGACCTGCGGGCACTGCGTCAACTCGGTCAGTACCGAGGTGAGCGCCCTGCCGGGCGTCAGCGACGTGCAGGTGGATCTGGCCTCCGGCCAGGTCACCGTCACCAGTGAGAGCCCGTTGGACACGGACGCCGTCCGCGCCGCCGTGGACGAGGCCGGTTACGACCTCGTCGGGGCGTGACGGGTCCGAGGACCCGAAGGAACCGAGGTAGCACCATGAACACGGCGACCAAGCTGAGCGGCTTCGCCCTCGGCCTCGCGGCGGTGTTCGGCACGGCGTACGGGGTCGGTCACCTGGCCGGCCCCGTCGCCCCCGCCGCCGAGACCCGTCACGACGCCACCGAACCCGGCCACGACAGCACCGCATCCGGCCACGGCGACGCCCACGCGGGCGCCGACGCCACCGCCCACCTGCCCGGCGGGCTGCTCGTCTCCGACCGGGGCTACACCCTGCAACCGGTGACCGCCCCCGCGGGCGAGTTCGCCTTCCGGATCACCGGCCCGGACGGCCGGCCGGTCACCCGCTTCGACGTGGCGCACGACAAGCGCATGCACCTGATCGTCGCCCGGCGCGACCTGTCCGGCTTCCGGCACGTCCACCCCGAACTGGCCGCCGACGGCACCTGGCGGGTCGCCTCGCCGCTCGCCGGGCCGGGCGTCTGGCGGGCGTTCGCCGACTTCACCCCGACCGGCGGCGAGCCGCTGACCCTCGGGGTCGACGTCACCGTCCCCGGCGCGCTGGCCGAGCAGCCACTGCCGGCACCGGCCACCAGCACCACCGTCGACGGCTACACCGTCACCCTGGCCGGCACCCCGCAACCCGGCCGGTCCAGCCGGCTCACCCTGACCGTCAGCCGGGACGGGCAGCCGGTCACCGACCTCCAGCCCTACCTCGGGGCGTACGGGCACCTGGTGGCGCTGCGTCAGGGCGACCTGGCCTACCTGCACGTGCACCCGGAGGGCGCGCCCGGCGACGGGCGGACCCCGGCCGGCCCGGCGGTCACCTTCTCCGCCGAGGTGCCCTCGGCCGGGACGTACCGCCTCTACCTGGACTTCCGGCACGGCGACGCGGTGCACACCGCGGAGTTCACCGTGGTGGCCGGTGACGTCCCGCCGCCGGCCGCGCCGACCACCACCACCGCGCCGACCCCGGAGGCCGACCACGGCACCCCGGGGCACGGACACAACTGATCGGAGGTGCCGCGATGACCTCGACCGCGAAGTCCCTGCCGGTCGCGCCGAACCAGATCGAACTCGCGATCGGCGGCATGACCTGCGCCTCCTGCGCCGCCCGGATCGAGAAGAAGCTCAACCGGATGGACGGCGTCGAGGCCACGGTCAACTACGCCACCGAGAAGGCCACCGTCCGGTACGTCGACGACGTCACCCCGGCGGACCTGATCGCCACCGTGGAGAAGACCGGCTACACGGCCGCCGTACCGCCGCCGCCCGCACAGGCCGCCGAGGCGACCGCCGAGCCGGTGGACGAGCTGCGCGGGGTGCGTACCCGGCTGTGGGTGTCGGTGGCGCTGGCCGTGCCGGTGATCCTGCTGGCCATGGTGCCGGCCTGGCAGTTCGACTACTGGCAGTGGCTGTCACTGACCCTGGCCGCCCCGGTCGTGGTCTACGGCGGGCTGCCGTTCCACCGGGCCGCCTGGATCAACCTGCGGCACGGCGCGGCCACGATGGACACGCTGGTGTCGCTCGGCACCCTCGCCGCGTTCGGCTGGTCGCTCTGGGCGCTCTTCCTCGGCGACGCCGGGATGCCCGGGATGACCCACCCGTTCCGCTTCGACATCACCCGCACCGACGGCGCCGGCAACATCTACCTGGAGGCGGCGGCCGGGGTCACCGTGTTCATCCTGGCCGGCCGCTACTTCGAGGCCCGCTCCAAGCGCACCGCGGGCGCCGCCCTGCGGGCCCTGCTCGAACTCGGCGCCAAGGACGTCGCGGTGCTGCGCGGCGACCGGGAGACCCGGATCCCGGTGGACCAGCTCGTCGTCGGGGACCGGTTCGTGGTCCGCCCCGGTGAGAAGGTCGCCACCGACGGCGTGGTCGAGGACGGCACCTCGGCGGTCGACGCCAGCATGCTCACCGGCGAGTCGGTGCCGGTCGAGGTCGGGCCCGGAGACAGCGTGGTCGGCGCGACCGTCAACGCCGGCGGCCGGCTGGTGGTCCGAGCCACCCGGATCGGCGGGGACACCCAGCTGGCCCAGATGGCGAAGCTGGTGGAACAGGCGCAGACCGGCAAGGCGGCCGTGCAGCGGCTCGCCGACCGGATCTCCGGGGTCTTCGTGCCGATCGTGATCGCGCTGGCCGCCGGCACGCTGGGCTGGTGGCTCGGCACCGAGGCCGGGACGACCGCAGCGTTCACCGCCGCGGTGGCCGTGCTGATCATCGCCTGCCCGTGCGCCCTCGGCCTGGCCACACCGACCGCGCTGCTGGTCGGCACCGGTCGGGGCGCCCAGCTTGGCATCCTGATCAAGGGCCCGGAGGTGCTGGAGTCCACCCGCCAGGTCGACACCGTGGTGCTGGACAAGACCGGCACCGTCACCACCGGCCGGATGACCCTGGTCGACGTGCTCCCCGCCGCCGGCCAGGACGCCGACGAGCTGCTCCGGCTGGCCGGCGCGCTGGAGGCCGCCTCCGAGCACCCGATCGCCCGGGCGATCGCCGACGGCGCCGCCGAGCGCGGTCCGCTGCCGGCCGTCACCGGCTTCGCCAATGCCGAGGGGCTCGGCGTGACCGGGTCGGTCGACGGCCGGGACCTGGTCGTCGGGCGGCTCCGGCTGCTGCGGGAGCGGGGTCTCGACGTACCCGAGGAGGTCGTGCGGGCGGCGACCGACGCGGAGGCCGCCGGGCGGACGGCGGTCCTGGCCGGCTGGGACGGCCGGGCCCGCGGGGTGCTCGCGGTGGCCGACGTGGTGAAGCCGACCAGCTCGGCGGCCGTCGCCCGGCTGCGCGAACTCGGGCTGACCCCGGTGCTGCTCACCGGTGACAACGCCACCGTCGCGCAGGCGGTGGCCGCCGAGGTCGGCATCGACCAGGTGATCGCCGAGGTGCTGCCCGCCGACAAGGTCGACGCGGTGCGGCGGCTCCAGGCCGAGGGGCGGACGGTGGCCATGGTCGGCGACGGGATCAACGACGCCGCGGCGCTGGCCCAGGCCGACCTGGGACTGGCCATGGGCACCGGCACCGACGTGGCGATCGAGGCGTCCGACCTGACCCTGGTCCGGGGCGATCTGATGGCGGCCGTGGACGCCATCCGACTGTCCCGGCGCACCCTGCGGATCATCAAGGGCAACCTGTTCTGGGCCTTCGCCTACAACGTGGCCGCCCTGCCGCTGGCCGCCGCCGGCCTGCTCAACCCGATGATCGCCGGGGCCGCGATGGCCTTCTCCTCGGTCTTCGTGGTGGCGAACAGCCTCCGGCTGCGGGGCTTCCGCCCGGTCGGCTGATCCCGACGGGTTCACCCTGGGTGATGTCGATGGGTTGAGTCGCCGGACGGCGGGTACCTCCACATCGTCAGGACAACTGCTGAGTGGAGGTTTCGATGGGTCACGACGACAAGATCGACAACGCGACCGAGAACACCGCCGGCAAGGTCAAGGAGGGCGTCGGCCGGGCCACCGACAACGAGCGGCTCGAGGCCGAGGGCCGCACCGACCAGGCCGAGGCCAACCTCAAGCAGGCCGGCGAGAAGATCAAGGACGCCTTCAAGAGCTGAACAATCTCGTACGCGTCGCCGGGCCGGCACCTCGCCGGCCCGGCGTGCTGCGCGCGGACCACGTGTCCGGCGCGCGCGCCGGATGCTTGGCACACTCGATCCGACGCCGCCCGATTCGTCCGGGGCGCGGGCGGCGGCGGCACCGCGAGAAAGCCCCGGCCGACCACCGGCCGTGACCGACGGCCGACGACCGTACGGGGAGAAGATGTCCGCCACCACCGTGTTCCGCGCCGCCGCCCTGGTGACCATGACCGCGCTCGCCGCCGGCTGCCAGTCCGCCGGGGAGGACACCGCGGCCCCGGCCGGCGGCCCGACCGCCGCGCCGACCGTCTCCGCCGAGACCGCTCCGAGCACCGCCCCGACGACGCCGGGAACCGCGGCGAACACCGCTGCGGTGTGCGCCGCCGTGGACAAGCTGATCATCGCCAAGAGCAAGGAGATCGCTGCCCAGTCCGCCGCGGCCGCCGGTCGTCAGCTCACCCCCGAGCAGATCAACGCGCAGGTCAAGGCCGACCTCGCCGACCTGGCCGACGGCGTACGCGGCCAGGCCGTCAGGGCCGAGGACCCGGAGATCAAGGCGTTGGTCACCGAGACCGCGCGGAAGATCGACGCCGGCGCGAAGTCGGCCACGCCGGTGAAGTGGCTCAGCTCGACGTTCGTGGCGATCCCGCAGCGGCTGACCCGGGAGTGCCGGGCCTGACCCTCGGCGACCTCATCGGTCGGTGGCCAGCCGGGCGGCCTGTACCTCCAGGTAACGCCGCTCCGGGAGGCTGGTGGTGGCGCGGGCGGCGGCCAGGTACGCCGCCCGCGCGTCGTCCCGGTCGTCGGCCAACTCCAGCAGGTGGGCCCGGACGGCGGCGAGCCGGTGGTGCCCGGCGGTGCGCTCGTCCGCGTCGAGCGGCGCGAGCAGGGCGAGCCCGGCCCGGGGACCGTCCACCATGGCCACCGCGGCGGCCTGGTTGAGGGTGACCATCGGGTTCGGTGCGATCCGGGCGAGCACCCGGTAGAGCGCGACGATCTGCGGCCAGTCCGTCTCCGCCGCCGACGGCGCCTCGGCGTGCACCGCCGCGATCGCCGCCTGCACCTGGTACGGGCCCGGCGGCGACCAGGTCAACGCCTCGGTCACCAGGGCCACGCCCTCCTCGATCGTCGCCCGGTCCCAGCGGTCGCGGTCCTGCTCGGAGAGCGGGATCAGCTCGCCGTCCGGGCCGGTCCGGGCGGCCCGGTGCGCGTCGGTCAGCAGCATCAACGCCAGCAGCCCGGCCGCCTCGCCGTCGTCCGGGAGCAGCCGGCGCAGCTCCCGGGTCAGCCGGATCGCCTCCCCGGTCAGCTCGGCCCGGTGCAGTTCGGCACCGCTGGAGGCGGTGTAGCCCTCGTTGAAGACCAGGTAGAGCACGTGCAGTACGGCACGCAGCCGCTCGTCCCGGTCGGCGGGCGAGGGCAGCACGAACCGGGCTCCGGCCGCCTCGATCTTCTGCTTGGCCCGGCGGATCCGCTGGCTCATCGTCGGCTCCGGCACCAGGTACGCCCGGGCAATCTCGGCGGTGCTCAGCCCGCCCACCGCGCGTAGTGTGAGGGCCACCTGGGCGGAGCTGCCGAGCGCCGGGTGGCAGCAGAGGAAGAGCAGCTTCAGCGTGTCGTCCGCGGCCGGCGGCTCCTCGTCGGCCGGCGGGGCGACCGCCGCGTACGCCGGCTCCCGGACCGCCACCGCGACCTCGCGGTCCCGGCGCGCCCGCTCACTGCGCCACTCGTCGGTGAGCCGGCGGGTGGCTACGGTGACCAGCCACGAGCGGGGATGGTCGGGGACGCCCTGCGCCGGCCACTGGGTGGCGGCGGCGAGCAGCGCCTCCTGGACCGCGTCCTCGCAGGCGTAGAACTGGCCGTGCCGGCGGACCAGCACGCCGAGGACCTGCGGCGCGAGGGTGCGCAGCAGGTCCTCGACGACCGGCGACGTCACATCTCCGTCCCGGCCTGGTCCATCACCGCGCGCACCTCCAGCACGCCGAAGCCGTGCTTGACGTCCGGCCAGCTCGCCGCGATCTCGGCGGCCCGCTCCGGGGTCTCGCAGTCGACCATCAGGTAGCCGGCGAACTGCTCCTTGCTCTCCACGAACGGCCCGTCGGTGATCTCCGTGCCGCCGCCGGCAGCGGGCCGTGCCGTACGGGTCTGCGACGGGTGGGCCAGGGCGTCGCCGCCGACCAGCTCCCCGGACTCGGTCAGCTCCTTCATGATCACGTCGACCTCGCCGAAGATCGCGTTCCGCTCCTCCTCGGTCAGCTCCTCCATGAAGCCGGGCCGGTTCCAGATCAGCAGCATGTACTTCACGGTCCACTCCTCGGGTACGGGCCACCGGCGGTGGCGCCTCTCGCAGACGGGTCGGAGCCGGGACGTCCGATCCGACATCCTTCCCGAAAAAATTCAGCGACCGCGTACCGCCCGGCGGGCCGGCGCGCCGACGTCCAGCGAAGCGCGGTCGGCGGCCGAGGTGCCCGAGGTCCAGCCCTCGACGTCACGTACCTGGAGCCGGTGCCGGGTGACCCCGGGAAAGAGCTGGTCGAGGCGCTCCCGGACGGCGTCCGTCCGGGCGGCGAGCACCGGGAGCAGCCGGTCGTCGCCCCGCTGCTCGGCCGCCGCCCGTTCCTCGGCCGCGGTGGCCGCCCGCAGCCGCTCCCCGATCCGCAGCGCGAACGCGTTGAGGAACGACTCGTCGTAGCCCCTGGTCCGCCGGCCGCTGCCGGTACGCCGCTCGCCCCGCCCGCGCAGCATCGCGGCGGTGGCCTGC
>NZ_JAPDPH010000220.1 GCF_026013475.1 Micromonospora yasonensis
TGGCGTAGTTCGGTCCCTGCTGCGGCACCAGGCTGTCGTTGATCCCGGGGTCCGCGTCCGGCGGGTAGTTGCGGTGCAGCAGCCGGCCGCCGGAGAGCACCCGCAAGGACCGGCGGGCCAGGCCCCGGGCGGCGTAGCCGCGGTCGGCGTGGGCGACGGCCTCGGCGGGGACGGCGTACACGTCGGTGGGGGTGGCCAGGAAGGCCAGGGCGACGTCGGGACGGTGCCGCTGCAGGTGGACGGTGAGCGCGTCGACCGCGGTGGCGACGCGCACATTGGTCGCGCCGTCGGCGTACACGTAGTTGCCGAGGACGAGGCGCCCGTCGAGACCGCGCAGCCAGCCGGCGACCTGGGGGAGGCGGTGCAGCAGGTCCGCGCCCGCGCCGGCGGCGAGGGCCGCGTCGTCGCCGGCGGTGCCGGGGCGCACCGGCAGGTGCAGGCGTCCGCCGTACCGGTGGGCGGTGCGCAGCACCCGCCGCCAGATGTCGGGGCGGGGCAGGTCCACGGCGACCACCTCGCCGCCCCAGCGCAGCACGGACGGCAGCGGGCCCATCTCCGCGCCGGCGCCGAGCACCACGATCCGCTGATCACGCAGGTCCAGCCAGTCCGGGTTGGCCTGCACCGCGCCGACCGCCTCGGCGCAGCTCGGTTCGATCACCCCGGCGTCGACCCAGGCGTCCAGGCGGCGGCGCAGCTCGTCACCGCGCAGCCGCTGCCCCCGGTACGGCAGCGACAGCTCCCGCTCCACCTCGCCGGCGCCGGCGACGGTGGCGGTCGCCAGCGGCTGCGGGTCTGCCAGGTCGAACACCTCGGCCAGGCCGATCTCCGCGCCGTCCTCGGGCAGGTAGCGCATCCGGGCGTGCAGGGAGGCCAGCCCGTCACGGGCGATGGTCAGTGCCGCGTCGCGGGAGAGCAGGCCGGCCTCGACCAGCCGGCGGAAGTGGCCGACATAGCCGTGCCGCCAGTTGGTCTCGTGCTCGGCGGCGCGGGCGCCCACCGGGTCGACCGTGCGTAGGGCGTCGGCCACCACGGCCCGGCCCAGCGCGGTCGTGCTGCGCGTACCGCCGGTGCACGGGAACACCACTCCGTTCGGGCCCTCCACGGTCGCCGTCCTCCCGGTCTCGTCGGCTGCGGACACCGGCCCACTCTGCCGCATCGGCGATGCGGCCGCAGCACAGGGCCGTCGGCCCCGCTGACCGGTTCAGGTCACGCTTCGTACACGGAACGGTCACGACGCTCACGCTTGGGTATCGGCTCGGCCACGGCGGGAGCCACCGCGCGGTGGGGCTGCGTCAATGACCGTGACGGATCCGGTGCGACGCAACCGGATCATCGCCCCTCAGTCCAACCGGGAGGACCCGATGGTCCACATGAGACGGTCGATGCTGCTGCCGGTGGTGCTGGCCGCCACGATGACGATCACCGCCTGCTCCTCCGGGGACGCCGGGCAGCGCAGCGAATCGGCCCACGGGCCGGCCCGCCCGTACGCCGGCACCCCAGAGTCGGGTGGGAACGAGACGCGCACGGACGAGGACGCGGCCTCCACCTTCGGGGTCGACGTCGACACCGCGTCGTACGGCTACGCCCGCCGGCTGATCCGCGACGGGCGGCTGCCGGAGCGGTCCGAGGTACGGCCGGAGGAGTTCGTGAACTCGTTCCGGCAGGACTATGCCGAGCCCGCCGGTGACGGCTTCGCGGTGCACGTCGACGGCGCCCGGCTGCCCGAGACCCACCGGGCCGAGGCGGATGAGCGGATCATGCGGGTCGGCCTGCAGACCCGCTCCGAGGACCGGGAGAGCCGCCCGGATGCCGCCCTCACCTTCGTCATCGACGTGTCCGGGTCGATGGGCGAGGCTGGCCGGCTGGACCTCGTGCAGGACGCGCTGCACACCCTGGTGGACCAGCTACGCCCCACCGACTCCATCGCCATCGTCGAGTTCAGCACCCGGGCGCGGGTGGTCCGGGAGATGACCCCGGTATCCGACGCCCGGCAGCTGCACACCGCCATCGACTCCCTGGGTCCGCAGGACAGCACCAACCTGGAGGCCGGCCTGGTGCTCGGCTACCAGGTGGCCCGCGACGGTTTCCGCACCGGCAAGACCAACCGGGTGATCGTGCTCTCCGACGGGCTCGCCAACACCGGCAACACCGAGTCGGAGCCGATCCTGCGCCGGGTACGCGCGGAGGCCGAGAAGCAGATCGCGCTGCTCGGCGTGGGTGTCGGCAGTGAGTACGGCGACCAGCTGATGGAACAGCTGGCCGACCGGGGCGACGGTTTCGCGGTGTACGTCAGCGAGCGGGACCAGGCCCGGAAGGTGTTCGTGCAGCAGTTGCCCGCGACGCTCAGCGTCCGGGCGCTCGACGCCAAGGTGCAGGTGACCTTCGAGAAGTCGACCGTGCGTTCCTACCGGCTGATCGGGTACGACAACCGGGCCATCGCCGACGAGGACTTCCGCGACGACCGGGTCGACGGCGGCGAGGTCGGTCCCGGGCACAGCGTCACCGCGCTGTACGCCGTCCGGCTCGCCGACGGGGCGTCGTCCTCCGCCCGGGTGGCGCGGGTGCAGGTGCGCTGGACCGACCCCAAGGACCGGGAGCCGGCCGAGGCGTACGAGTCGGTGACGGCCGCCGATCTGGACCGGGACTTCGCCGAGGCGTCCCCGCGGCTGCGCACCTGCTACGCGGCCGCGTACTTCGCGGTGGCGCTGCGAGGCGGCGGCGAGGCCCGCCTGGGTGACCTGGCGACGATCGCGGACCGGGCGGCCGAGGCCACCGAGGACGCCGATGTGCGCGACCTCGGCCGGGTGATTCGCGAGGCCGAACGACTCCGCTGACCCGGGCGCGCGTGCCGGCTGCCCGGCGGGCGGGCCCGGCACGCGCCGCGGTCAGCTCCGGGCGAGCTTGCGCTGGGGGGTCGGGCGGGTGCGCTCGGCGTCGATGCCGACCAGCTCACCGAAGCGCGGGTCGACGGCCAGCAGCGGGCGTGGCCCGAACAGGGCCATCGCGGTCAGCAGTTCCTCGGTGCCACGTTCGCTCCACGCCGGCCGCCGTTGCGGGTCCAGGTCGGCGTGCCGGCGGCGCAGCCGCCGCAGCAGGCGCCGCGCGGCAGCGCCGGTCTCCGGCACCTCGCACAGCCACCAGCCGCCGAGGACGGTGGCCAGGCAGCACAGCAGCAGCCCCACCACGGAGGCCGGGCCGCCGGCGTCGCGGCCCTCCACGGCGCTGTCCAGCAGCCGGGTCAGCCCGACCGCGGCGACCGCGAACAGCGGCAGGGTGCCCCACGCCACCCGCCGCCGCTGCGCCGGGCTGAGCAGCCAGCCGTCGCGGACCAGCCGGCCCACCAGCCGGCGCAGGGCCCGCCCGACGCCGGGGTCGGCGAGCACCGCCGCCCAGGTCTGCGGCCGGCGCAGCGCGGCGTGCAGGGCGCGCACCAGCGGCGCCGAGCGGGGCGGTGGCGGGCCGTCCACCGCGAGGGTGGCCAGCTCACCCCGGTGCACCACCCCGGCGCGGTGCAGCACGCCCATGCCCACCTGGCAGGCCAGCCCCGCCCGGTCGGTCAGGTACGCCAGTTCGACGGTGTCCGGCTCCGCGCCCCGGGCGCGCCGGCCGGTCAGCTCGCGGACCGCCAGGGCGACCGCGAGGGCCACGGCGACCGCGGTGACGTAGTCGAGCAGGAAGAGCGGTCCGCTGACACCCCAGAGCATGGCGCAAGTATGGCGCTTCCGCTCAGGCCGCCCGGAACCTGATCACTCCGGCACCCGTGGCCGGCGAACCCGTCCGAATATGATCAGGAGGCGTGCCGTACCTCGGTGTCCCGGATCTGGGACCACGGGCGCGGCATCCCCCGGCAGACGAAGATCGGCAGACCGTCGGAAATCCGTTTGAGCCTTCCTTCCACGTTCCCGTAGGTTGCCTGCGGCCCGTCGCAGTGAGGACAGAGGACAAAACCGCGTGACCCCGCCTGCTCTTTAGACCTGACACTTTCTTCCGCTCACCGGTAGCCGACGCTCCCGTCGGCTCTGCCGGGCTGCCCTTGTGCGCCCGGTCATACAGCGTTCGAGGTCACGCGTAATCGGCCTCGTGTCAGGTCTAGAGATCAGGTCTAGAGAGATCATGTCTTCACAACCTCATACCGTGCTGCCCTGGGTCGTTCGCCGGACCAGGCTGCCTCTGCTGTCGTTGCGGTGCGTGGACTGCCGGTCGGAGTCGGCCACCACCGGCGAGGGCAGGTTCCGCGTCAACGCCAACGGCAAGCTGCTGGACGTGTGGCTGCTGGTCCGCTGCGTATCCTGCGATCGGACGAGCAAGCTCACCGTGCACGAGCGAGCGCCGGTCAGATCCTTCGATCCGGCCAAGCTCCACGGCTACGGCGTCAACGATCCGGAACTGGTGGCGTCCAGGCTGTTGGATCCGCTGCTCGCCCGGCGCAACCGCTTCACCCTGGACTGGACGGGGGCCTGGCGGCTGGACACCCCGTCGGAATGGCTCGACGAGGCGTGGCCCGTCCAGGTGGAGGTCGTCTTCGAGGATCCAGTACCGGTGCGCCCGGAACGGCTCATCGCGCAAGGGCTCGGCCTCAGCAGGAACGAGGTACTGCGCCGGGTCAAGTGCGACCTTCCGCTGCGCCGTCCGACGAGCGCCGGATTCGCCTTTACCGTGATGGCCGGGGACTAGCGGGGATCTAGCCGGGCGGGCCACCGGGCCCGCCCGGCTCAATCCCCGAATCCGGCTCGCCAACCGCCGGCGGCGTGGCTACCGTGCCCGGGATGCGGATCCGCGAGTACACCGAGACCGACTGGGACCAGGTCCGGCCGATCCTCGCCGAGGTCGTCGGCGCGGGGGACACCTTCCCGTACGACCCGGCGTGGCCGCCGGAGGTGCTGCACGACGTGTGGGTGGAACGCCCACCCGGGCTGACGGTGGTCGCCGAGGCCGACGGGACGATCCTCGGCACCGCCAAGACCGGACCCAACAGGCCCGGCCCGGGCGCGCACGTGGCCACTGCCAGCTACATGGTGTCCGCCGCCGCCAGGGGCCGGGGCGTCGGCCGGGCGCTGGTCGAGTACACCCTGGACTGGGCCCGCCGCCAGGGCTACGCAGCGATGCAGTTCAACGCGGTGGCGGAGAGCAACATCGCGGCCGTCGAGCTGTACCGGCGGCTCGGTTTCGCGGTAATCGGCACCGTGCCCGAGGCGTTCGCGCACCCCACGCAGGGCCGGATCGGCCTGCACGTCATGCACCGGTTCCTCTGAGCGGCGCCCGGTACGCCACGATGGGGCGATGAGCACTGAGCCGATCGAGCTGGCCGCCGCCCTGGCGCGCTTCGACCAGCTGTGGAGTCCGCGGATCGTGACCACCGTCAACGACTACGACGTCCGGGTCGCCAAGGTGGCCGGGGAGCACGTCTGGCACGCCCACGACCACACCGACGAGTTCTTCCTGGTGCTCGACGGGGAACTGCGGATCGCCCTGCGCGACGGCGCGGACGGCGCCGAGCGGGAGGTGGTGCTGCCCCGGGGCGCGGTGTACGTGGTGCCGCGCGGGGTGCAGCACCGGCCGTCCGCGCCGGACGGCGCGTCGATCCTGATGTTCGAGCCGTCCGGCACGTCCAGCGTCGGTGACCGGCACGACGAGGTGCCCGGGCACGTGGACGCCACCACCGGGCATCGGCTCTGACCACGCCGGGTCAGCGCCCCGCCGGCACCTGCTCCACCGCCTCGGTCGGGGCGTTCGCCGGCCAGCCCAGTCGGCGTACCCCGGGCACGGCGGCGGTGCCGGCGCACGCGAGCAGCACCAGCACCCCGGCCACGGCGAGGGGCGCGGGCGGCCCCCAGGTGCGGGCGGCGAGCGGCGCGAGGGCGTACCCGAGCGGCATGGCGCCCAGCGACATCAGCCAGTCGTACGAGGTGACCCGGGCGAGCACCTCGGGCGGGAACTGGCCCTGCACCACGGTCTCCCAGACCGGGTTGAGGAAGCCGAGCGCGGTCAGCGCGAGGCAGTAGGCGGCCACGGTGACCGGGGCGGGCGCGGCAGCGGCGAGCAGGAGCAGCGGGGCCGCGTACGCCGCGAGGGCCAGGTTGCCCAGCAGCACCGGCCGGGCCGGGCGGACCCGGGCGGCGAGCAGCGACCCGGCCAGCAGGCCGACCGCGCCGGCCTGCTGGAGCAGCACCCACACGCCCTCCCCGCCGAGGCGGTCCACGGCGACCAGCGGGCCGACGGTGAGCAGCACCGCGGCGGCGCCGTTCCACACCCCGTGGGCCAGCAGGCTGCTCCAGTACCAGTCCCGGGAGCGGACCTCGCGCCAGCCGTGCACCAGGTCGGCGCGCAGCGACCGGTGCGGGACGGGCACGTGCCGGACCCGGATGACCGCCAGCAGCGCCGCGCTGACCGCGAACGAGGCGGCGTCCAGCACGAACGCCCAGCCGGGGCCGGCGGTCCAGACGAGCAGCCCGGCCAGGGCGGGGCCGGCCAGCCGGCTGGCGTTGGCGGTGACGCCCATCAGGGCGTTGGCCCGCTGCCGTCCGGCGGCGTCGACGGTGCCGGCGACCAGCGGGGACGCGGTGGGGATGGCGAAGCCGGAGGCCGCGCCGCCGACCGCGGACGCCACCGCCAGGTGGGCCAGGGACGGGGCGCCGCCGAGCAGTTCCACGCCGACGACCAGTTGCGCGGCACAGCGCACCAGGTCGGTGGCGAGTGCGACGCGGCGGGCGTCGAACCGGTCGGCGATCACGCCGCCGAGGGGGAGTAGCAGCAGCCGGGGCACCATCGCGCAGCCGAGCACCACGGCGAGGGCGCCCGTCGACCCGGTGGCGCGGAGCACGGCCAGCGCCAGCGCGGTGGGCACCACGGCGTCGCCGACGGCGGAGACCGTACGGCCGAGGAAGAGCAGGCGGAAGGCCCGGAGGCGGAGGGGATGCGTCACTTCCGCAGACTACTTCGACGTCGAATATTTCGACAACGAATATTTCGGCGGCGGCGTACGGTGGTCGGGTGACCGACCGTGACCACGTCGACGAGCACGTCGCGCGCTGGCTGCCCGTCCTGCCCGACCTGGACCCGGACGTCGAGGGCGCGGTGGTGCGGATGTCCCTGCTCACCCGGCACCTGCGGGAGGTGAAGGACCGGGCGCTCGCGGAGCTGGACCTGCAGGAGAAGGAGTACGGCACGCTGCACGTCCTGGCCGGCCGGGGCGGCCGGGCGGCACCGTCGGACATCGCCGCCGACCTGCGGATGGCACCCGCCTCGATCACCGCCCGGGTGGACGCGCTGGTCCGCCGGGGCTTCGTCAAGCGGATCCCGTCCACCGTCGACCGGCGGCGCATCGACGTCGAGCTGACCGACGCCGGCCGGGCCTACTGGCGGCGGGCGATCGGCGTGGTCGGCGACGAGGAGCACCGGGTGCTGGGCGCGCTGAGCCCGGACGAGCGGCGGCTGCTGGCCGACCTGCTCCGCCGGGTCACGCTCGTCGCCGAGCAGCGGCGCGACCGGACACCCCGCGATGTCGGAGGGCCGGTCTAGGTTGGCCACCGACCGGCAGACGCACCCCGAGGAGGCGCCATGACCACACTCGTCGACCGACCGCACACCGCCCTGCTCGTCATCGACGTGCAGAACGGCGTCGTGAATCACGCGTACGACCGGGACCGGGTGGTGGCCAACGTCGCCACCCTGGTCGACCGGGCCCGCGCCGCCGGGGTCGCGGTGGTCTGGGTCCAGGACCACAGCGGCGAGCTGGTCCGCGGCAGCGAGCCCTGGCAGTACGTGCCGGAGCTGGTGCGGCGCGACGACGCCTGCACGGCGCGTTCACCCGCGGCTACGACACCGCCCTGGTCGCCGACGCGCACACCACCGAGGACCTGACGGCCTACGGCGCGCCCTCGCCCGATCAGGTCATCGCCCACACCAACCTCTACTGGCGCTACCAGAGCGCTCCTGGCCGCACGGCCGGCACGCTCGCCACCAACGACGTCGACTTCACCGCCGTCCCCGCCCACGCCTGAGCCGCCGCCGAAAACGCCTGGCCGCCCGGGTGGGCGGGCTGGCAGGCTGGCGCGCATGACCGCTCAGGTTCTGGCGGGTGCCCTCGCCGACGACCGACGCCGTGCCGTGTTCGCCGCGATCGTGCTCGGCGCGCAGGACGTCCCGGCCGTCGCGGCGCGCACCGGCCTACCAGCCCGGGACGTCGTCACCGGCGTACGTCGCCTGGTGGACGCCGGGATCGTCGCCGACGACGAGGATGCCCTGCGGATCGACGGGGAACGGCTGCGGGAGCTGGCCCGCAGCACCGACCCGGCGGCCCCACCTCCGGCGGCGAACCCCCGCGAGGCGATCCTGCGCACCTTCGTCCGCGACGGCCGGCTCACCCGCCTGCCCGCCCAGCGCGGGCGGCGTCGGGTGCTGCTCGAACACATCACCGAGCGATCCTTCGAGCCGGGCGTGCGCTATCCGGAGCGGGCCGTCGACGACGCGCTGCGGGCCTGGTGCGAGGGTGGCGAGGCGGACCACGTCACGCTGCGCCGCTACCTGGTGGACGACCTGCTGCTGACCCGCGAGCACGGGATCTACTGGCGGCCCTGACCGGGAAAAGCCGTTGACCGCCGGGTGACCATCGGACGGTGACCACCTGGACGACGACCCAAGCCCTGCCCGACACCCCGGACGCGGCCGTCCTGCTGCGCGACTACCTGGCGGAGATGGTCCGCCGCTGGCACGGCCGGCCGGAACGACCCGGCGAGGTGGACGCGGCGCTCGCCGAATCGCCCAGCGACGACCTGGCGCCGCCCACCGGGCTGTTCCTGCTGGCGCGCCACGACGGGCGGCTCGCCGGTTGCGCCGGGCTGCGCTGGCGGCCCGGCTGGGCGGAACTCACCCGGGTCTACGTCCGCCCGCAGCACCGGGGCGCGGGCGGCGGCGCGGCCCTGCTCGGCGCCGTCGAGGCGTACGCCCGCGCCGCCGGGGCGGACCGGATCCGGCTGGACACCCGCAGTGACCTGGTGGAGGCCCGCGCCCTGTACGCCCGGCACGGATACGCCGAGATCCCGGCCTTCAACGACGGCCGGTACGCCCAACACTGGTTCGAGAAGCTCCTGCCGGCTCGAGTTGACGGTGCCGTCGCCGCGCGCTAGACAAGGAGTCGAGAAGTTGAGTCACCTCGACTCAACCCGACACACCTTCGGCCAGGAGAACCGAGGAGGCACCGCCATGTTGATGCGTACGGACCCGTTCCGCGAGATCGACCGGCTCGCCGAGCAGTTCTTCGGCACCACCGCCCGGCCGGCGGTCATGCACCTCGACGCCGGCCGATGGGCACCTTCACCCGGCAGCTCTTTCTCGGCGACACCCTCGACACCGACAAGCTGCAGGCCGGCTACGAGCACGGCGTGCTGACCCTGCGCATCCCGATCGCCGAGCGGGCCAAGCCACGCCGGATCAGCGTCGCCGCGACCACCGACGGCCGCCGGGAGATCAGCGCCTGACCAGGCGCCGGCAGGGGAGATCAGCGAATCACCGGGGGGCGTCCGGTTCGGGCGCCCCCGTCGCCGTGTCCGGGTACAGCCGGGCCAGGGCGTGCGCGGTGGCGGTGAGCCGGTCCCGCAGCTCGGCCGGCTCCAGCACCTCCACCTCGGCGCCGAGCTTGAGCAGCTCGGTGTGGCCGTGCTTCACCGATTCGATCGGCACGGTGGTCTCCAGCCAGCCGTGCTCGTCGGGCTCACCGGCCGCTGCCCGGGCCGCCCGGCTCATCTCGGGCGGGAAGACGTACGGCATGAACTCCAGGGCGGCCACCGTCATCCGGACCCGGGCCTGCGCCCGGTAGACGTCCCGCTCGTACCGCTGCGTCCATTCCCGCCAGTAGGCGGCCAGGTCGAAGTCGGCCGGCCGCGGGTGGCGCTCGTCGGAGAGCACGACGTCGAGGACCGCGCCGACCCGGTAGGTGCGTAGCTGTTCCCCGCAGCGGGCCACCAGGTACCAGCGGCCCGCCTTGAGCACCACCCCCAGCGGGGCCACCACCCGGGTCACCTCGCGCGGGGCCCGCCAGCGCCGGTAGCGCATCTCCACCAACCGGTCCTCCCACACCGCGCGGGCCAGGGCCGTCAGGTGGGGGGTGGGTTCGGGATGCCGGAACCAGCCGGGCGCGTCCAGGTGGAACCGCTGCCGCATCCGGCCGCCCCGGTCGGCCAGCTCGTCGGGGAGCGCGGCCAGCACCTTCAGCTCGGCCGCGGCCAGCACCGGGCCGAGCCCCAACTCGGCGGCCGGGCCGGGCATCCCGGCCAGGAACAGGGCCTCGGCTTCCGGCGCGGTCAGCCCGGTGAGCCGGGTCCGGTAGCCCTCCAGCAGGCGGTAGCCGCCGGCCGGGCCGCGGTCGGCGTACACCGGAACGCCGGCGGCACCCAGCGACTCGACGTCCCGGTAGACGGTCCGGACCGACACCTCCAGGGCGTCCGCGAGATCCTGCGCGGTCATCCGCCCCCGCGTTTGCAGGAGCAGCAGCAGGGAGACCAGGCGGCTGGCACGCACGCGGTGACGGTAACCCGGGTGGAAAACCGGTCGCGGGTGGCCCCGCCGGCATTTCCCTCGGGCGCGCCTCGTCGCGATTCCCCCCGGAGGCTGAGAGCCTTTCTCACATGTCGCGTCCCGAGGTTATGCCCCGCGCCTCGGCGCGCCCCGCCCTGCGCGGCGGGCCGACCGACTTCACCGAGGCATGGCTGCGCAACCGCCGCCTGTCGGAGCACACCCGCGACGCGTACCGGCGCGACGTCGCCGGCTGGCTGAGCTGGTGCGCGGACCGGGGCCTGGATCCGCTGCGGGTCAGCTTCCTCGACGTGAACACCTACGGCCGGGAACTGGAGTCCACGCTGGGCGCGCGCAGCGGCCGCCCGCTCACCCCGGCCACCGTCGCCCGCCGGCTGTCCGCGCTGTCCAGCTGGTACGACTTCCTGGTCAAGCTGCGCGCGGTCGAGGCCAACCCGGTCGCCGGCGCCGACCGCCCCCGGGTCGACCGGGACCACTCCGCCACCGTCGGACTCACCCCCGAAGAGGTGGACGCGCTGCTGACGGCCGCCGAGGCGGACACCGGTCCGACGGCTCTTCGCAACCGGGCCACCGTCGCCCTGCTGGCCGACCTGGGGCTGCGGGTCGGCGAGCTGATCTCGCTGGACCTGGCCGACCTGGGCGCCGAACGCGGGCACCGCAGCATCCGGTTCGTCGGCAAGGGCGGCAAGGCGCGCCGGCGGGCACTCACCCCGGGCACCGCATACGCGGTGGACGCCTACCTGTCCGCCCGGGCCGCCGCGCAGGGGGTGACCGTGCCGGAGCTGACCGGCCCGCTGCTGGTCACCGCGACCGGCGCCCGGCTGGACCGGCACTCGGTGTTCCGGCTGGTCCGCCGGCTCGCCCGGGCCGCCGGCATCCCCGCCTGGGCGAAGCTGTCCCCGCACTCGCTGCGGCACGCGTTCGCCACCACCGCCCGCGCCGAGGGGGTGCCCCTGGAGGACGTGCAGGACGCGATGGGGCACGCCGATCCGCGCACCACCCGCCGCTACGACCGGGACCGGCACAACCTCGACCGCGACCCCGCGTACGTGATCTGGGCGGCCCGGGCGCGGCGGAGAGGGTAAACCCATTGACGGAGTGAGTCCTCACTCCGCATCCTCGGTGGCATGACGACCACCGACGTACCCCGTCGACGCGCGCCCGGAATGAGCCCGGACCAGCGCCGGGCGATGATCGTACGGGCCGCGCTGCCACTGCTCGCCACGTACGGCGCCGGGCTCACCACCGCCCAGGTGGCCCGGGCCGCCGGCATCGGCGAGGCGACCGTCTTCCGCGCCTTCGCCGACAAGGACGCCCTGCTCGA
>NZ_JAPDPH010000221.1 GCF_026013475.1 Micromonospora yasonensis
CATCACGCGGCAGGCCGTGGACTCGGCGAGCCAGGCGGCCGTCTCCGCCGGCGGGGAGCAGAGCACCATCGGCACCGCCGGCCAGTCGGCGGCGCACCGGGCGGCGGCCGCGAAGACGGACAGCGCCAACAGGTCCGTCACGTCGAGCTTCTCCAGGTCGACCACGAGTGCGTCCGGCTGAGCGGCCAGGCACTGCGCCAGCACGCCGTCCACGGACCGCATGGTGCCCAGGTCCAGCGCGCCAGCGAGCCGTACCACGGTGACCGGCGCATCGTCGCGGACCTCGCACCTGATCCGGGTCGACATCCAGGTCCCCTCGTCTCCGTCACGGCCGTGAGACGTGAGAGGTACCCCTGATCCGGGCAGGTGAAACGGGACGCGCCGACAACCCGAGGGCCTGGTCAGCGGCGGATCGGGTCCCGGGTGGTGGCCAGGCCGAGCGCGATCATGCCGAGCCCGAGCCCGAAGTGCAGCCAGCTGTCGGCGAGGTTGACCGGAATGAAGTTGGCCGCGCTGCCGCGGTTGATCACCAGGCCGTAGAGCCAGAGCACCAGATAGATCGCCCCGCCGCCGACCAGAAAGGCCTGGGCGCCGGAGACCGTGCGGGACATCGCCAGCCCGGCCACCCCGAAGGCCAGGTGCACGAGGTTGTGCAGCACCGAGACCTGGAACGTGCCGAACAGCTTGGCCTCCGACTGGTGCCCGGCCCAGTACAGATCGCTGTAGCTGCTGGTGATGCCGGGGATGAAGCCCAGCACGCCGACCACCAGGAAGATCACCCCGACGGTCGCGGCGCCCCGGCGTACCGGGGCGCGGCCGTCGGACGGGTTGCGCCGCGCACGGGAGTGCGCCATCCCGTTCGTCATGCCGATCTCCTCGCCTGGCAGGGACCGGAGGGCATTCCCGGGGCCATCGGCGGCAAACGCTCCGCCGGCCCCGGCCGCACCCCGGCGGCCGGGCCGGCGGACGGTACGGCTCAGGCGGCCTGCAACGGTCGGCCGGCGAGCTGCCGGACCCGCTCGTACAGCTCGACGTACCGCCGCGCCATCAGCGCCGGGGTGAACCGGGCGGCCGCCTCCCGCCGGCACTCGTCCGGGTCGAGCAGGCCGGCGGCCAGCACCAGGTCACCCAGCTCCTCCTCGTCGGTGGTGAGCAGGCCGGTGCGGCCGTGCTCGATCAGCTCCGGCAGGCAGCCCCGGGCGACGGCCACCACCGGCGTGCCGAGCGCGAGCGACTCGACCACCGCGGTGCCGCCCGGCTCCTCCCAGCGCAGCGGGAACAGCGCGGCCCGGGCCCCGGCGAGCAGGTCGTCCCGCTCCTGCCCGGCGACCGTGCCGACCCAGCGGACCAGGTCGCCGTCGACGTACGGGGCGACCTGGTCGTAGAAGAACCGGACGTCCGGGTTCTGCCGGGCCTCGTCGCCGGCCGCGGCCAGGTCCGCCGGCCGGTGGTACGGGCCGACCGGGCCGGCGAGCACCAGCGGGAAGCCGACCCGCTGCGCGAGCCGGGCCCCGAGATCCTGCCCCTTGCCCGGGTTGATCCGGCCCAGGACGAGCAGGTAGTCGTCCTTCTCCGCGGCCCGCCGGCGGTCCGCGCCGACCGCGAGGGGAGTGGACAGGTGCACGTGCCCCACCGAGTGCTCCCGCAGGGCCTGGGGCGCGCGGGCCAGCTGTGCCGCAGAGACGCCGTTGACCCGGACCCGCTCCCCGCCGTTCAGGTTGCCGTACAGCTCAGGGTGCTTGGCCAGGTCCCAGTGCAGGGTGTGCAGCGCGGGCGGGCCGTCCGGCCCCATCGCGGCCATGGTGGCCAGGCCGACCGCCTCGACGTGGTCGTGCACCAGGTCGATGTCGTCGCGGGTGTGCAACTCGCGGACCACGCCGTTGAGGTGTGCCTGGGAGATCCCGCAGACCTGGTTGTAGGGGCGCTGGAGGGCGTGGAACTGCCCGTCGGGGAAGACCGAGATCTTCTCGTCGACCGGCAGCGTGCTGGTCTCCACCGAGGCGAGCACCACCCGTACGCCGAGCTTGCGCAGCTCCGGCACGAGGGTGGCCACCACGTTCTCGATGCCGCCGTAGCCGGGCGGTGGGACGGACAACCACGGACCCGCGTTCATCAGGACGGTGAGACTCATCGTGCCGTGTTCCTTCCCTCGGCGGCGCCCCCGTCGGCTCTCCGCGTGCCAGCGACCGGCCCCGCGGACCGGCCGTCACCCGCCGGTCCGGTGGACCGGCCCCCGCCGCCGCGCCCCGGTGGCCTCACGCCGCGACCCGGCGTCGGGGCAGCCGATGGCGCAGCTGCGCCAGGGGCGGGCGCTCCTCGATCGACACGTCGCTGACCACGATCTCCCGCTCGAGGTTGGGCAGAGCGTCCGAACCGCCGCGCCGGAACTGGGTCAGCAGCGCGGTCGGTGCGCTGCCCGGCACCGCCCAGCCCTGCCGCTGCAACCGGGACCAGGCGGTGAGCATGATCTGCGCGGACATCCGCCCGAGGGCGGCGGTGTCCTGGTGCCGGTGCTTGCGCTCGCCGAGGTCCACCTGGGCCAGCGCGTCGAGCCCGAGCAGTTCCAGCAGGTCGATGAGCATGGCGGTCTCCACCCCGTACCCGGAGACGAACGGCACCTGCTCCAGCACCTCGCGGCGGCCCGCGTACTCGCCGGCGAGCGGCTGGACGAACCCGGCCAGCTCCGGCCAGAACAGGTTCAGCAGCGGCCGGGCCACCAGCTCGGTCACCCGGCCGCCGCCGTCGGCCTCCACGCTGGTCGTGCGTACGAGCGGCCGATGGTAGAAGCCCTTGACGAAGGCGACCGACGGGTCGGTCAGCAGCGGGCCGACCAGCCCGGTGACGAAGTGCGGGCGGAACTCGTGCAGGTCGGCGTCGACGAACGCGACCAGGTCGCCCTCGGCGGCCGCCAGCCCGGCCCAGAGCGCGTCGCCCTTGCCGGTGAGCCGGGGCAGCCCGCGGGTCATCGCGTCCTGGCTGACCACCTCGGCGCCGGCCGCCCGGGCCACCTGGGCGGTCCGGTCGGTGGAGCGCGAGTCCACCACGATCAGCTCGTCGACCAGTGGGACCCGGTCCATCAGATGCTCGCGGATCGTCGACACGATCGCGCCGACGGTGGCCTCCTCGTTGTGGGCCGGCAGCACCACGCTGACCCGGCTGGAGCCCTTGTCCCGCAGCAGCCGCCGTACCGGCCAGTCGTCGGCCGCCGTCGTCCGGTACGTGGCCCAGGCCTCCACCACTGGTGACACGATCGATTCAGTTTCCCGCACGGGCACACCCCCAGGTCGTGGCGGAAACGCGGGCTCCTGGATTTCCCGGTGCGCGGCCCGCGCTAACCGGATCATGCCTAACAGCCTGATCACCACCAGCGCACCCGCCGGTGAACGTTTGATTGCGCGGCCACCCGGGGAGAGCTGACAGTAGTTTCGGGAGTCGCGGCGAGAGGGTCGAGGGATGCGCACGTGCCGGGTGGGGCTGGTAGGGGCCGGCGGGGTGGCGCAGCGCCACGCCCGGGTGCTGACCGGGTTCGAGGACGTGGAACTGCTCGGGGTGACCGATGTCGCCCCGGACGCGGCAGCGGCCCTCGCGGGGGCGTACGGGGCGCGGACCTTCCGGGACGTGGACGCGCTGCTCGCCGCCGGCCCGGACGCCGTGTACGTGTGCGTACCGCCGTTCGCCCACGGGCCGGCCGAGGAGGCGGTGATCGCCGCCGGCGTACCGCTGTTCGTGGAGAAGCCGGTGGCCGTGGACCTGGAGACCGCCGAGCGGATCGGCGCGCTGGTGGAGCAGCGCGGCCTGCTCACCGGGGTCGGGCACCACTGGCGGTACCTGCACATCGTCGAGGAGGCCCGGCAACTGCTGGTTGGCCGCCCGGTTCGGATGGTCAACGGGGCCTGGCTGGACAAGGTTCCGCCGGTGGCCTGGTGGGCCCGGCGCGACCGGTCCGGCGGCCCGGTGGTCGAGCAGGCCGCGCACGTGCTTGACCTGGTCCGGCTGCTGGTCGGGGAGGCGACCGAGGTGACCGCGTACGGCGACGGCAGCCCGCCACCCGTGGCCGGCGCCGACATCGACTCGGTCACCGCGGCCACGCTGCGCTTCTCCTCCGGCGCGGTGGGCACCCTCGCCGCCGCCTGCGTGCTCACCTGGCAGCACCGGGCCGGTCTGGAGATCGTCGCCGACGGGCTGGCCCTCTGGCTGGCCGAGGACGGCCTGACCATTCGCGACGCCGACGGCGAGCGGCACCTGCCGGCCGATCCGGACGGCGCCCGGGTCGCCGTCGACCGCGCCTTCGTCGACGCGGTCCGGGGGATCGGCGACGACGTCCGGGCCCCGTACGCCGAGGCGCTGCGCACCCAGCGGCTCGCCCTGGCGGTGGCCGAATCGGCGCGGATCGGGCACAGCGTGGCGCTGCCCACCGGACCGGCCGCCCGGCTCACCCCGGCCGTGGCCGACGCCGTGCCGCCCGAGGGGGTGACCGTCGATGCGTGACCGGGTGGTGGTGGTCAGCGGGCCGGGCCGGGTCGAGCTGGTCGAGCAGGACGCGGGCGAGCTGCGCGACGGCGCCTTCCGGGTGGAGACGCTCTACAGCGGGGTCTCCGCCGGCACCGAGCTGAGCTACGTCAAGGGCACCAACCCGTACCTCGACCTCACCTGGAACGCCGACCTCGGCCTGTTCCAACCCGGCGGAGCCAGCACCCCCTACCCGGTGACCCGGCTCGGATACATGCAGGTCGGCCGGGTGGTGGAGAGCCGGACCCCGGCGGTCGCCGTTGGCGCGGTCGGGGCGATGACCTACGGGCACCGCAGCGGCTACCTCGCCGACCCGCTCGCCGAGCGGTTCGTCGCCCTCCCCGGCGACCTCGACCCGATGCTCGGCGTCTACGTCGCGCACATGGGCCCGATCTGCGCCAACGGGCTGCTGCACGCCGCCGCCGACCTGTACGGCACCGACGTGCGCTCGCTCGGCGACGGTGTCCGCGGCCGCCGGGTGGCGGTGGTCGGCAGCGGGGTCGTCGCCCTGCTCACCGCCCTTCTCGCCCGCCGGCACGGCGCGGCCTCGGTGGTGGTCCTCGACCCCACGCCGGCCCGCCGGCAGGTGGCCGAGGCGCTCGGCCTGGAGACCCTGGACCCGGAGGCGGACGACCCGGCGGTGGTGCTGAAGACCCGGTGGCAGCACGCCGCCGGCGACCGCGGCGCCGACGTGGTCTTCCAGTGCCGCGGCCAGGCCTGGGCGCTGCGGCTCGCGCTGCGCCTGCTGCGCCCCCAGGGCAGCGTCATCGACCTGGCCTTCTACCAGTCCGGCGCGGACGCCGTCCGGTTCGGTGAGGAGTTCCACCACAACGGGCTGTCGCTGCGGTGCGCCCAGATCGGCCGGGTGCCGCGTGGGCTGGCCCACGCCTGGGACCGGGAGCGGCTCTCGGCGGAGACCATCGAGCTGATGCGCCAGTACGGCGAGGAGATCCGCAAGCACCTCGTCACGGCGGTGGTGCCCCTGGACGAGGCCCCGACCGTACTGACCGACCTGGCCGAGCGCCGCCGGTCCGAGCTCCAGGTGGTGCTCACCGGCTGACCGGACAGACCGGCGTTGAGCTGCGGAAACGCGCACGAAACCGGACACCGTGCGAACCCTGCGCCAGTCGGGGGTCACAATCGGCTCAGGTTCGCGTACCGTTGCCGCTCATGGGTGTGTCGCAACGGTTGAAGAGCAGGTTCCGGCGGTTCCTCCAGCGCCCGGGGACGACGGTCGACCTGGCGCCGCTGGAGAAGCTGCTGCCGGCCATCGAGGCCCGCGAGGCGGAGCTGGAGAAGCTCTCCGACGCCGAGCTGACCGAGGCCGCCGGGCAGGCCGAGGGGTACGAGGAGATCTGCGCGATCGGCCGCGAGGCGGCCCGCCGCGGCCTCGACCAGCGACCGTACGACGTCCAGCTGCTCGGCGCGATGGCGCTGCTCTCCGGCAAGGTCGCCGAGATGGCCACCGGTGAGGGCAAGACCCTCACCGCGACCGTCGCCGCGTACGGGCACGTCCGGCTGGGCAACGGCCCGGTGCACGTGCTCACCGTCAACGACTACCTGGCCCGCCGCGACGCCGAGTGGATGGGCCCGGTCTACGCCCTGCTCGGGCTCACCGTCGGCTGGGTCAACGAGGCCTCCACCCCGGAGGAGCGCAAGGCCGCGTACGCCTGCGACGTCACCTACGTGTCGGTCAGCGAGGCCGGCTTCGACTTCCTCCGGGACCAGCTCGTCACCGACCTCGCCGACCGGGTGCAGCCGGCGCTGAAGACCGCGATCGTGGACGAGGCCGACTCGATCCTGATCGACGAGGCCCGGGTGCCGATGGTGCTCGCCGGCGCGGTCCCCGGCGAGCAGGATCCGGTGCACGCCGCCGCCGCGCTGGTCCGCGGCCTGCGCAAGGGGAAGCACTACGCCGTCGCCGAGGACGGCCGCAGCGTCGCCTTCACCTCGACCGGCCTGGCCACCGTCGAGGCCAAGCTCGGCGGCATCGACCTGTACGACGAGGAGCACGTCGGGCAGCTCTCCGCGGTGAACGTGGCGCTGCACGCGCACGCCCTGCTGCACCGGGACGTGGACTACATCGTCCGGGACAACTCGGTCGAGCTGATCGACGAGATGCGTGGCCGGGTGGCCCAGCGCCGCCGCTGGCCGGACGGGCTGCAGGCCGCGGTCGAGGCCAAGGAGGGCCTGGACGCCACCGCCGAGGGCGAGGTGCTGGGCACCATCACCGTCCAGGCGTACATCGCGCTCTACCCGACGGTCTGCGGGATGACCGCCACCGCGGTGCTCGTCGGCGACCAGCTCCGCGAGTTCTTCGGCCTCGAGGTGGCGGTGATCCCGCCGAACACCCCGTGCGTCCGGGAGGACGAGCCGGACCGGATCTACGCCACCCGGGCCGAGAAGGAGGAGGCGCTGATCGACGAGATCAAGCGCTGCCACGAGGCCGGCCGGCCGGTGCTGGTCGGCACCCTGGACGTGAAGGAGTCCGAGGGCCTCGCCGCCGGGCTGCACGCGGCCGGGGTGACCTGCGTGGTCCTCAACGCCAAGAACGACGACGAGGAGGCGGCGATCATCGCCGAGGCCGGCGCGTACGGCGCGGTGACCGTCTCCACCCAGATGGCCGGCCGGGGTGTCGACATCCGCCTCGGCGGCAGCGACCAGAGCGACCAGGAGCGGGTGGCCGAGCTGGGCGGCCTGTACGTGATCGGCAGCGGCCGGCACGACAGCCGCCGCGTCGACGACCAGCTGCGCGGCCGGGCCGGCCGGCAGGGCGACCCGGGCGGCTCCGTCTTCTTCGTCAGCCTGGAGGACGACCTGGTCGTCCGGCACGCCGGCGACACCGTCCCGGCGTCGCCGCGGATGAACGCCGACGGGCTGGTCACCGACCCGCAGGTCGACTACGCGGTGGAGCACGCCCAGCGGGTCGCCGAGGGCGTCAACCACGAGATCCACCGCAACACCTGGCGGTACAGCCAGGTGATCGAGCAGCAGCGCAAGGCGCTCGCCGAGCGGCGGGAGCGGCTGCTGACCAGCGACATCGCCGCGCTGATGCTGCTGGAACGGGTGCCCGACAAGGCCGGCGAGATGGACGAGGACCTGCTCGCCGAGGTGGCCCGCAAAATCGCCCTCTACCACCTGGACCGGCTCTGGGCCGAGCACCTGGCCGAGCTCTCCGAGGTGCGCGAGGGCGTACACCTGCGGGCGCTGGGCCGGCTCGACCCGCTGGACGAGTTCCACCGCAGCGCCGTCCCGGCGTTCAACACGCTGATCCCCGAGATCGAGACGCGGACCATCGGCACCTTCGAGGAGACGGAGTTCGCCGACGGGTGGGAGCCCGACGCGGCGAAGCTGGTCCGGCCGAGCGCCACCTGGACGTACCTGGTGCACGACAACCCGTTCGGCTCGGAGCTGGACCGGCTGATCGCCTCGGTGGGGCGGCGGCTCATCTCCGGGTCGCGCTGACCCTCGCGAGGGGTCCCGTCCGGTGCGGTCACGCGCCGGAAGGGACCCCTTTGCGCGGTTTGGGAGCTGGTTTGCGAGGGTAGTAGGCCGGGGCTTCGAGTCAGGGAGAGAAGAGCGGATGCGACAGGCAATGGCGCCGAACGGGGACACCGCGTACGCGGAGGTGGCGGGGGCTGCGGCCCGGTGAACCTCGACACGCGGGAACCCATGATCGATACGTTCGGGGTGCTGGAGACCGCCGCTCTGCTGCGCGAACTGACCGCCGGCCTGATCGCGGTCACCGACTTCGACGAGGCGCTGCGGCGGCTGGTCCGGATCGCCCGGGACGCCGTACCCGAGGTGGACAGCTGCGGTTTCACCGCGCTGCGGGCCGGCGAGCCGGCCGGTGCCACCGCCTCCGACCCGGACCGGGCCGAGCTGGACGACCCCCGGCACGGCCCGGACACCCCGGCGCTGACCGCTGTCCGGCGACGCGACATGATCACCGCCCACGACCTCGACCACGAGTCGCGCTGGCCGGTCTGGGTCGGGCGGGCCCGGGCGCTGGGCGTGCACGGCGTGATCTCCGCGCCGGTCGACGTCGACGAGCAGGTGATCGGCGCGATCAACCTGTACGCGGCGGCCACGGACGTGCTCACCACCCGCCACCAGCTCACCGCGATGCTCCTCGCCGAGCACGCCGGGCTGCTCCTGGCGGCGGTCCGGGACCGGGAGCGGCAGGCGGCCCAGGCCGACCAGCTCGATTCGGCGCTGCTGGAGGAGGGAGTCGTCGGGCATGCCGTCGGTGTGATCATGACGCAGCGCGGCTGCCCGGCGCCGGAGGCGCTGGAGGTGCTCCGCAGCGCCGCCTCCTCGTTGGACATACCGCTGCGCGAGGTCGCGGAGCGGCTGGTGCTCACCGTTTCCCGGCCTCGGGACAACTGAGCGACATTCGTTTCGCCCCGATGGGCCTCGGGTAGCACCCTGGACTGGTGAGCTGTTCCAAGCCGGGGAGGTACCGATGGAGAGCCGACTGCGGGTGCAGGGGCACCCCATCCAACCGATGCTGGTGACGTTCCCGTTCGGACTCTTCGTCAGCGCGGCCGTCTTCGACCTGGCCGACGTCGCCGGTGGCCCGGCGTTCCTCGGTGAGGTGGGTTACTGGACGGCCGTCGCCGCCCTGGTCGCCGCCGGGCTGGCCACGGTCGCGGGCATGATCGACCTGTGGGACGTGCGCGCCGGCGGGTTCCGGCGTACCGCCGTCGAGTTCAACCTGGCCAACGCCGCCATGGCGGCGCTGTTCCTGCTCAGCTGCCTGATGCGGGCGCACGCGCCGCAGCGCGGGGCGGCCGGGGTCGAGCTGGCCGTCGAGCTGCTCGCGCTGGCGGTCGGCTCGGTCGGGGTGTGGCTGGGCGCCCGCCTGATGCGCCAGTTCGACCGGGGCCGCGCCGCCGCCCCGAACGAGGCGCTCGGTGACCTCCCCGCCTCCACCGTGGAGATCATCCGCCCGCGCGTCTGAGCTCCTGCGCCAGCGGAAATCGTGTTGCCGGCCTCGGCCGTCGCGGGCAGGCTCGGCGGGATGAGCGACTTCGAGGACCTGCTCGCCGAGGGGGCCGCGGCGCCGGTGGAGGGCTGGGACTTCGCCTGGCTCGACGGGCGGGCCAGCGAGGAGCGGCCGCCGTGGGGCTATGCCCGCCTGCTGGCCGCCCGGATGGCCGACGTGGACGCCGCGCTGGACATCGACACCGGCGGGGGAGAGGTGCTCGCCGGGATTCCCCAGCCGCCGCCGCTGCTGGTCGCCACCGAGGCCTGGCCGCCGAACGTCGCCGTCGCCCGGCGTACGCTCCGCAGGGTCGGCGCGACCGTCGTGCAGGTGGCGGAACAGTCGCCGCTGCCGTTCCGGGACGGCGCGTTCGACCTGGTGGTGAGCCGACACCCGGTGCGGACCTGGTGGGACGAGATCGCCCGGGTGCTGCGCCCGGGCGGCAGCTACCTGTCACAGCAGATCGGCCCCGGCACGATGCGGGAGCTGAGCGAGGCCGTCCTCGGCCCGCTCCCGCCGCCGGCCGCGCGCCATCCCGAACAGGCCGTGGCCGCCGCCGAGGCCGCCGGACTGACCGTGGTCGACCTGCGTACGGCCACCCTGCGGGCGGTCTTCCAGGACATCGGTGCGGTGGTGTGGTTCCTGCGCAAGGTGATCTGGACGGTCCCCGACTTCACCGTCGACCGGTACCGCCCCGAACTGCGCCGCCTGCACGACCGCATCCGATCCGAGGGCCCCTTCGTCGCCCACGCCCGGCGCTTCCTCATCGACGCCCGCCGCCCCTGACCCGGCTCGACGCGGGGTCAGTGAGCAGTGGCGTGGTGGGCGGCGAGGACGTCGCCGCCGAAGTCGCTGACCGGGCGGCGCAGCACGGTGTGCGCGTGGTTGCCGTCGTCGGTGGTGTTGTCGTACTCGATCAGCAGGTCGTCACCCTGGATGCGGTAGTAGTGCCGCTGGCCCGGGCGGGTCGGGCCGGCCCAGGCGAAGTGCAGTTCCCCTCCGTCGAGCCGGCCCGCCTCGCGGGCCGCCAGCTCGGGCGGGAGCCGGTCCAGGTAGAGCGCGACGAGCTGGTCGAGCAGCGCCCGACCGGTCGGGGTGAGCCGGTCCCGGGGTACGCCGAGCGGGTCGAGCCGGCCCGGCGCGGCGGCCCGGGTGGCGCTGATGATGTCGGCCGGCGCCTCCTCGGCGACGATCGCGGCGGCCCGCCCCGCCGGCCCGAGCGCGTCGAGCAGTTCCCGGGCCAGGTCCTCCTCCGGCCCGAGCGGGCGGGAGACGGGCCGGCCGGCGTGCCGGACGGTCGCCGGGTTGGCGCCGAGGAAGATCGGGGCGGGGGAGACCTGGTCGTCCACCACGGTCATGCTCACCGACAGGTGGTGCCCCTCGAACCGCCACCCCCACCGGTCGTCGCGCGCTGGGTCGCCGAAGACCGCCACCCAGTAGTCGCCGCTGTGCCGGCCGCGCCGCCACCCCTCCGCCCGGTCGAGCACCTCCTCCAACGTGACCACCGCCATCGCCTGCGCGTACGCGGCCGGGCTGAGCGCGGTGGCGAGCAATCGGTGGGCGGCCTTGCGCGCGGTGACGTCCAGGTCGGCGAGGCTGACCCCGGGCCGGGGTCGGGGGCGGTACTCCAGCCAGCGCCGGGCGGCGTCGTCGTCGAAGTCGTGCCGGGCCCGCTGTCGGGACGGCTCGTCGAGCGCCGCCAGCAACGCGCCGGCCGCCGTCCGCATCTGCTCAGGTACGGGATCCTCCACCGCCCTTGTATACCGCCCGCGTGCCCGCCGCGGCGCCCACCCGCCGGCCTTTCCCGCGGGTGACCGTTGGTGGCATCCCCGGTGGTTCCGCCTGGTAGCTTGCCGAGCCGGCACGGGAGGCGTGGATGGACGATCGGGTGTACGTCGGCAAGGCGGCCGTGGACGGTGCGGTTGACGCCGGCTGGCTGCTCGGCCACTTCAAGCCGTACGGGGACGTTCGGCACAGCACCGAGGTCGAGGTGAAGTGGGGCGTGCACCCGCCCGGGGAGGCCCGGTCCCGCTGGGCGACGGGAGAGCGGCGTACCGCCCTGCTGGTGCTGATCAGCGGCGCGTTCCGGGTGGAGTTGCCGGACCGCACGGTGGTGCTGCGGGAGACCGGCGACTACGTGGTGTGGGGCCGGGGCGTGGACCACTCCTGGTACGCCGAACGCGAGTCGGTCGTGCTGACCGTGCGCTGGCCGTCGTTACCGGGCTGGAAGGCGGAGACGCCGGTCCTGCGCTGACGGGCCGACCCTCCGGCGCCGTCCCAGCATTCGGTAT
>NZ_JAPDPH010000222.1 GCF_026013475.1 Micromonospora yasonensis
CCGCCGCGGTCGGTCCGGCGGTCCGGCGGGTCCCGCCGGGTGCCGTGCCGGATCGGGGCGAGGGTGTCGGCGAGCAGCGCGCACATCGCCGGCGAGGGCTCCAGGCGCAGCTCGCGCAGGAGCAGATCCCGGTAGACGTAGAAGGCGTGCACCGCCTCGAACGCGTTGCCCTCGGCCAGGTGGATGCGGACCACCAGGCGGTGCGGGGTCTCCCGCAGCGGCTCGGCGGCCATCGCCTCCAGCGCGGCTTCGAGGGCCTCGCCGTGCCGGCCGGCGGCGAGGTGGTTGCCGGCGAGTTCCTCCAGCATGTGCAGCCGCAACTGGCGTAGCCGTTCCCGCTCCAGCAGCACCCAGTCGTCGTACCAGCCGGGGAGCAGGTCGTGCCGGCCGGTGACGGCGGCGGCGCGGGGGATCTCGCCGTCCCGGACCCGGGCGGAGGCGTCGACCAGTTCGTCGACGTCGAGGTGGACGGTGTCGCCGAGCCGGACCGTGTCCCCGTCGGTGAGCAGGGGGCAGCAGGGATCCTGGCGCAACCGCCACAGGGCGGTCCGCAGTGACGACAGTGCCCGTTCCTCCGAGGTCTCCGGCCAGAGCAGGCCGGCCAGGTGGCTGCGGGTGGCGGACGGCTGGAGTCCGATCAGCGCGATCACCCGCTGCAGGCCCCGAGGCACCACCACCGGGACGTCGTCGTGCAGCAGCCGGAAACCCCCCAGCAGGTGCAGCGACACCTGTGGGGTCGATGGGTCTCCGGCCGTCGGCATTCTCGTCTGACCGGACACGGGCGCACCCCCTGGACCGGAACCCACGTCCCGACCGTTTTCCTGATGCCCGGCTCGGCTGCCCGCGACCCCGGTGTCGGAGCGGCTCCGCCTCGGCGGCGGATGCCGCTGTCGCCGGGCTGACAGAGATGGAGATTATCAACGATGATTACGCTGAGTCAACGGCGCGTCGTGAATGCGACCGTCTCGTCTGGACCTACTCAAAACTACGCTGAACTGCGAAGAAGTGTCGCCATCTATTTCCTTCAGTTGATCTATACATAGCTTGCGCATAGCTTCCGTCAACGCAGCGTCACGACCATCCGATCCGGATAGCGGCCGGATGACGCCGCGTTGACGCCCCCGGCGGCACCGTGTCGGGAGTCGTTCGGCGGACCGGTGGTGCTCGCCCGGAACGCATCCCAGGGAGGCTGTCCATGGACCGCTCGCTCATCGTCGCCAAGGTGCTGCCGACCGCCGAGGACCGGGTCGCCGAGATCTTCGCCGAGTCCGACGCGACCGACCTGCCCGGCCTGGTCGGCGTCCGGCACCGCTCGCTCTACCGGCTGCACGACCTGTACGTGCACCTGCTGGAGACGGAGCGGCCGACCGAGGGCGCGGTGGAGGACGCCCGGGGCCACCCCGAGTTCGTCCGGGTCAGCGAGCGGCTGCGGCCGTACATCTCGCCGTACCTGCCGACCTGGCGTTCCCCCCGGGACGCCATGGCGCGCTGCTTCTACCGCTACGACGCCCCGGGGCGGCGGTCGTGACCACCACCGCGCCCCGCGACGAGCAGCTCTGGTCCCGCTGCGACGGTTGCGCCTCGCTGCTCTACCGCAAGCGGCTGCGCCGCAACCTGGACGTCTGCCCCGAGTGCGGATCGCACGCCCGGCTCGACGCCCCCGACCGGGTGGCGCAGCTGGCCGACCCGGATTCGTTCACCCCGCTGCCCGAGCGGGCGGCCCGGGTCGACCCGATCGGCTTCGTCGACGCCCTGCCGTACCCGCACCGGCTCAGCGCGGCGCGGGCCGGCACCGGGCTGGACGAGGCGGTGCTCTGCGGCACCGCCCGGATCGGCGGGCAGCCGGTGGCCCTGGCGGTGATGGACTTCCGCTTCCTCGGCGGCAGCCTCGGCTGCGCCGTCGGCGAACTGATCACCCGCACCGCCGAGCGGGCCCTCGCGGACGAGGTGCCGTTGGTGCTGGTCACCGCCTCCGGCGGCGCCCGGATGCAGGAGGGCGCGCTGTCGCTGATGCAGATGGCCACGGTCAGCCAGGCGATCGCCGGGCTGCGCGAGGCGGGCCTGCTCACGGTCAGCGTCATCACCGACCCCACGTACGGCGGGGTGGCGGCCTCCTTCGCCACCAACACCGACGTGGTGCTCGCCGAGAGCGGCGCCCGGATGGGCTTCGCCGGCCCGCGGGTGATCCGCCAGGTCACCGGCGCCACCCTGCCCGAGGGATTCCAGACCGCCGAGTTTCTGCTCCGGCACGGACAGGTCGACATGGTGGTGTCCCGGCACGCGCTGCGCAGCCGGCTCACCGCCCTGCTCGCCGCGGCCCGCGCCGGACGGGCCGGCCGGCGTCCCCGCGTACCCCGGCAGGAGCCGGCACCGCGACCCACGCCCGCGGCCGACGCCGCCGCGCCCGCGACGGCGGCCGGCCCGGACCGCGACGCCTGGGAGACGGTCCGCACCGCCCGGCATCCCGCCCGGCCCACCACGCTGGACTACCTGGAGACCGCCTTCGACGGCTTCGTCGAGTTGCACGGCGACCGGCTCGGCGCGGACTGCCCGGCGGTGATCGGCGGCCTGGCCCGGCTGGACGGGCGGTCGGTGATGGTGATCGGCCACCAGAAGGGACACACCACGGCCGAGCTGGTGGCCCGCAACTTCGGCATGGCCAGCCCGGCCGGGCACCGCAAGGCGCTGCGGCTGATGCGCCTCGCCGCCCGGCTCGGCCTGCCGGTGGTCACCCTGGTCGACACCCCCGGCGCCGACCCCGGCGTGGACGCGGAGCAGCAGGGGCAGGCGGCGGCCATCGCCGAGAACATCCTGGCGCTGAGTGTGCTGCCCACCCCGGTGATCGCGGTGGTCACCGGCGAGGGCGGCAGCGGCGGGGCGCTCGCCCTGGCGGTCGCCGACCGGGTGCTGATGCTCGAACACGCCGTCTACTCGGTGATCAGTCCGGAGGGTTGCGCCGCGATCCTCTGGCCGGACAGTGCCGCCGCCCCGCAGGCCGCCCGCGCGCTGCGGCTCACCGCCACCGACCTGCGCCGGCTCGGGGTGGTCGACGAGGTGGTGCCCGAACCCGACCCCGCCGCCCACGGCGACCCCGCCGGCGCCGCCGACCGGCTCGGCCGCGCGGTGGCGGAGAACCTCACGGCGCTGCTCGACGTGCCACCGGCCACCCTGGTCCGGCGCCGCCGGCAGCGGTTCCGCCGCTACGGCGCGGCCCGCGGCTCGGGGGTGGCCCGATGAGCGGTCCCGAGGGGCCGGAGGACGTGCTGGCCGGACTGCGCCGCCACGCCCGCCGGCTCGTCGCCGAGCTGGCCGGCCCGGTCCGTCGCGTCCGGCTGCGCAGCGGCGAGACGGTGCTGGAGGTCGAATGGCACGGCCCGGCGGCGCCCGCGCCGCGGACCGAGCCGGAGCCGGTCGCCGAGCCGGTGGCCCAGCCCACGCCGACCACCGACCGCCGGGCCGTGCGGGCACCCGTGGTGGGCACCTTCTACCGGTCCCCGGAGCCCGGCGCCCCGCCCTTCGTCGCCGTCGGCGACCTGGTTCGGCCAGGCCAGGTGGTCGGCATCGTCGAGGCGATGAAGCTGATGAACGAGGTCACCGCCGACCAGGCCGGGCGGGTGGCCGACGTGCTGGTCGAGGACGGCAAGCCGGTCGAGTACGACCAGCCGCTGATCGCCCTGGAACCACTCACCGGGCGGGGAGACTGATGTTCGACAAGGTGCTGATCGCCAACCGGGGCGAGATCGCGTTGCGGGTGCTGCGGGCCTGCCGGGAGCTGGGCGTACGGACGGTGGTGGCGCACTCCAGCGCCGACGCCGACTCACTGCCGGTACGGCTGGCCGACGAGACCGTCCGGATCGGACCGGCCGCCAGCCGGCAGAGCTACCTCAACGCCGCCGCGATCGTCGAGGCCGCCCGGCAGACCGGGGCCCAGGCGGTGCACCCCGGCTACGGCTTCCTCTCCGAGGACGCCGACTTCGCCGAGATCTGCGCGGAGAACGGCCTCACCTTCGTCGGTCCGCCGCCCGAGGTGATGTCCGCCCTCGCCGACAAGTCCGTTGCCCGGGCGCTGATGAGCAAGGCCGGACTGCCGCTGCCGCCGGGCAGCGTGCAGACGCTGCCGACGGTGACCGACGCGCTGGAGGTGGCCGCCGAGGTCGGCTACCCGGTGATCGTCAAGGCCGCCGCGGGCGGGGGCGGGCGCGGGATGACCGTCGTCCGCGCCGCCACCGAGCTGCCCCGCGCGTACGCCCGTACCCGGGCCGCCGCCCAGGTCGCCTTCGGCGACGACCGGGTGTACGTCGAGCGCTACCTGACCGACGCCCGGCACGTCGAGGTGCAGGTGCTCTGCGACGGCCACGGTAACGGCGTCCACCTGGGCACCCGGGACTGCTCGGTGCAACGCCGGCACCAGAAGCTGATCGAGGAGGGCCCGGCCCCGGCGCTGCGGCCGTCCACCCTGGACCTGCTCGCCGAGACCGCCCTGCGCGGCGTCCTCTCGGTCGGCTTCACCGGCGCCGGGACCGTCGAGTTCCTCGTCGACGAGGCGGAGGAGTGCCACTTCCTGGAGGTCAACTGCCGGATCCAGGTCGAGCACCCGGTCACCGAGCTGGTCACCGGCGTCGACCTGGTGCACGAGCAGCTGCACATCGCCGCGGGGACGCCGCTGCGCTGGCGGCAGGACCAGATCCAGCTGCGCGGGGTGGCGGTCGAGTGCCGGGTCAACGTGGAGGACCCGGAGCGCGGCTTCGCCCCCGCACCCGGCCGCCTCGACCGGTTCCGGCCGCCCGGCGGTCCGTTCACCCGGGTGGACACCCACGGCCACCCGGGCTACCTGGTCAGCCCGCACTACGACTCGCTGCTGGCCAAGGTGGCCGTGTGGGCGCCGGACCGGGACGGCGCGGTGGACCGGCTGGACCGCGCGCTGGCCGAGTTCGAGGTGGCCGGACCGGGCGTGCGCACCACCATCCCGTTCGCCCGGCGGGTGCTGCGCGACCCGGCCTTCCGCGCCGCCCGGCACACCACCGGGCTGGTCGACCGGCTGCTCGCCGCCGACGCCGCCGGCCCGACCGCACCCGCCGGGCCCGGCACCGATCCCGTACCCGCCGCCCGCGCCGGGGCCGCCCCGGCCGGCCGTACGTCCGTCACCGCCGCGCCCGCCGGCGGCCCGCCCGCTAGGAGGACCCGATGACCGTCGCCCCCGACCGCCAGCTCACCAGCGAGATCACCGACATCCTGGTGACCCACTGCGGCCTGGACGCCGAGGCCGCCGCCCGTACCCCGGCCGCCAGCCTCGAGGAACTCGGCATGGACTCGCTCGCCCTGCTGGAGCTGTCCGCGGTCGTCTCCGACCGGTGGCGGGTGAAGATCCCCGAGCAGGCCAGCCAGCTCAGCATCGCCGGCGTGGCCGACCTGGTCGCCCGGAAGGCCGACCCGCCCGGACACACCGAGAACGCGGTCGACATCGCCGCCCCGCTGCCCCTGGTCTGGGACGTCACCAACGACGTCGCCAACTGGACGGAGCTGTTCACCGAGTACGCCCTGGCCGAGATCCTGCACCGGGACGGCGACACCGTGCGGTTCCGGCTCACCATGCACCCCGACGAGAACGGCGTGACGTGGAGCTGGGTCAGCGAACGCACCGCCGACCCGGCCACCCGGCAGGTCCACGCCCGCCGGGTGGAGACCGGCCCGTTCGAGTACATGCACATCCACTGGCACTACGCCGCGGTCCCCGGCGGCACCCGGATGACCTGGGTGCAGGACTTCGCCATGAAGCCGAACGCGCCGCTGGACAACGCGGGCATGACCGAACGGATCAACACCAACAGCAAGGTCCAGCTCGCCGTGATCAAGGAGCGGATCGAGCAGCGGGCCGCCGAGGCCGGCCAGGGAGGTCGCGATGCCTGACACCACCACCGCCCCGGTCGCCGTCCGCGACGTTACCGCCGACCGGCGCCGCGGCGGCGAGCTGCGGGTGCTGCTCGGTCCGAAGACCGTCGGCAGCACCTCCGGGTTCATGGGCGTGGCGGCGCTCGCCCCCGGGGAGCGGATCGCCGAGCACTACCACCCCTACAGCGAGGAGTTCCTCTACGTCGCCCGCGGCGCGATCACCGTCGACCTGGACGACCGTCCGGTGCCGCTCGCGGCCGGGGAGGCGCTCTTCGTCCCCAGGAACGTCCGGCACCGGCTGCGCAACACCGGCGACGAGCCCGCCGAGGTGGTCTTCCAGCTCGGGCCCCTCGCCCCCCGCCCCGAACTCGGGCACGTCGACACCGAGGTCGCCCCGCCACCTCGGGAACCGTCGTGACCGGCCGGCGGACCGTGGTCACCGGCGTCGGCGTCGTCGCCCCCGGCGGCGCCACCCGGGACCGGTTCTGGAAGACCATCACGGAGGGGCGCACCGCCACCCGGCGGATCAGCTTCTTCGACCCGTCGCCGTTCCGCTCGCAGATCGCCGCCGAGTGCGACTTCGATCCGGACGCCGCCGGGATCACCCTCGCCGAGCGGCAACGCGCCGACCGGTACGTGCAGTTCGCCCTGGCCTGCTCCACCGAGGCGCTCGCCGACAGCGGCCTCACCCTCACCGATGCCGACCGCGAGCGCGCCGGCGTGGTCCTCGGCACCGCGGTCGGCGGCACCATGGCGCTGGAACGGGAGTACGTGCGCGTCAGCGACTCCGGCCGGCACTGGCTGGTCGACCACGCCCTCGGCGGCCCCTACCTCTACCAGGCGCTGGTCCCCAGCAGCCTGGCCGCCGACGTGGCCTGCCGGCACGGCCTGCACGGCCCGGCCCAGGTGGTCTCCACCGGCTGCACCTCCGGCATCGACGCCATCGGGTACGCCCACCAGCTCGTCGCGGACGGCGAGGCGGACATCGTGCTGGCCGGCGCCGCCGACTCGCCGATCTCCCCGGTCACCGTCGCCTCGTTCGACGCCATCCAGGCCACCAGCCCGGACAACGACGACCCGGAACACGCGTCCCGGCCGTTCGACGCCGACCGGCACGGGTTCGTCCTCGCCGAGGGGGCCGCGGTGCTGGTGCTGGAGGAGGCCGAACACGCCCGCCGGCGCGGCGCGCACGTCTACTGCGAGGTGGCCGGCTACGCCAGCCGCAGCAACGGTTTCCACATGACCGGGCTACGTCCCGACGGGGCGGAGATGGCCGTCGCCATCAGCGACGCGCTGCGCCAGGCCCGGCTCGCCCCGTCGGCCGTGTCGTACGTCAGCGCGCACGGCTCCGGCACCCGGCAGAACGACCGGCACGAGACCGCCGCGTTCAAGCGGGCCCTCGGCGCGACCGCGTACCGGGTGCCGATCAGCTCGATCAAGTCGATGGTCGGGCACTCGCTCGGCGCGATCGGCTCGATCGAGATGGCCGCCTGCGCGCTCGCCATCGAGTACGGCGTGGTGCCGCCCACCGCCAACTGGACCACCCGCGACCCCGAGTGCGACCTGGACTACGTGCCCAACGAGGCGCGGGAGGTGCCGGTCGACGTGGCGCTCTCGGTGGGCAGCGGCTTCGGCGGCTTCCAGTCCGCGATGGTCTTCCGCCGCCTGGCGGTGGCCCGGTGAGCGTCAGGAAGGTGTCGTCGTGACTGCCCGGGCGGTGGTGACCGGGCTCGGGGTGGTGGCGCCCAGCGGCATCGGGGCCGAGGCGCACTGGGCCGCTGTGCTCGCCGGCACCCGGCACACCGGCCCGATCAGCCTGTTCGACCCGGCCGGCTACCCCACCCGGATCGCCGGGGAGGTGGCCGACTTCGACCCGGCCGGCCACGCGGACACCAGGCAGCGGGTGCAGACCGACCGGTGGACCCATCTCGGCTTCGCCGCCACCCGGCTGGCCCTGGCCGACTCCGGGCTGCCCGAGGTGTCGCCCGACCCGTACCGGTGGGCGGTCACCATGGCCAGTTCCTCCGGCGGGAACCTGTTCGGCCAGCGGGAGCTGCAGCGGCTCTGGGGCGGCCCGACCCGGACCGTCGGGGCGTACCAGTCGATCGCCTGGTTCTACGCGGCCAGCGTCGGGCAGCTCTCCATCCGCCACCAGTTCAAGGGCCCGTCCGGGGTGACGGTGTCCGAGTCGGCCGGCGGGCTGGACAGCCTTGCCCACGCGGTGCGGACCATCCGGCGGGGCACCCCGGTGGTGATCGCCGGGGCCACCGAGTGCCCGCTCAGCCCGTACGCGCTGGCCTGCCAGCTGCGCTCCGGGCTGCTCAGCGACGTCGCGGACCCGGAGCGGGCGTACCGGCCGTTCGACGCCGACGCCTGCGGGTACGTGCCCGCCGAGGGTGGCGCGGTGTTCGTGGTGGAGGAACTGGGCCACGCCCTCGCCCGGGGCGCCCGGATCTACGGGGAGATCACCGGCTGGGCGGCCACCCACGACGCGGCCCCCACCGACCGGGACGCCGGCCCCGACCCGGCCCACTACGGCCGCGCGCTGCGGCTGGCGCTGGACCGGGCCGGCGTACGCGCGCACGACGTGGACGTGGTCTGGCCGGACGCGTTGGGGGTGCCCGCGTACGACCGGGCCGAGGCGGCGGCGCTGCGGGCGGTGTTCGGCGATCACCTGCCGCCGGTGACCACCCAGAAGCCGCTGACCGGCCGGGCGCACCAGGGCGGGTCAGCGCTGGACGCGGCCACCGCGCTGCTCGCCTTCCAGCACGACCTGCTGCCCGCCTCGGCCGGTCCCGAGCGGCCCGCCGAGGGGTGCGAGCTGGCCTTCCTGCGGCAGCCCCGCCGCCCGCGCAGCCGTATCGCCCTGATCGGGGCGCGCGGCTTCGACGGGTTCAACAGCGCGCTGGTGCTGCGCGGCGCCGCGCCCCCACCGGCCGGTTAGCGGCCTCGGGCCCGCGACGGGCGGGTGCCCCGGGGCGCGTGGACACCCACGCTGCGGATCCGGCCGTAGTGTGGGCAGGGGCGAGCAGCCGGCGGGGTACCGAGCCGGCGCACGGGCCTGATACTGCCTGGCCGATCGAGCCTGAGCAATCCACCCAGCCGCTTTTCCTGATCTAGCCATTTGCATGTAGCTATGCTGTGACAGGCCGTCATAGGGTTCCGTCAGCACCCCGAAGAACGCACCTGATGGGCGGATTTCGCCCACTTTCCTGCTGGGCGGTGGACGGTCGTGACAGCACATCCCATGGCGGAAGATCCTGCGCCGGCGACGGCGAACTGGGTGGACGACGTGCTGTTCACCGGCCGTCCCACCGACATCTGTCTGCGCCTGCCGGAGCCGGTCGACAAGGGCACCCTGCGGCGCCTGGTCGGCGCGGCGCAGACCCGGCTCGCCGCCGCCGGACTGCGACCCGGCGGCGCCGCCGCGCTGCGCCTGCCGCCCTCCCTGGCCTACGTGGTGAACCTCCTCGCCACCTGGCGCAGCGGCGCGCAGGCCGTCCTGCTGGACCACCGGCTCACCGACCACGAGGTCGCCCGCGCCCTGGACCGGCTCACCCCGCAGGTGGTGGTCGCCCCGGTGCAGACCGGCGGCGGGGCGCTGCGGATCTTCGTCGACGTCACCGAGGAGATCATCGCCTACTCCGACCGGCCGGCGGGCAGCCCGCACGCCGTCATCCAGCTCAGCTCCGGCTCCACCGGACCGTCCAAGGTGATCGGCCGCACCGCCGAGGACCTGGTCGGCGAGGTGCACCGGTACACCCGGATCGACGGCGTCGCGCTCCCCGGCGAGCGGATCATCCTGTTGCCGTCCATGGTGCACGTGCTCGGCCTGGTCGGCGGCCTCCTCTACGGCCTGCACGCGGGTGTCGAGCTCTGCCCGCCGGAGCGGCTCAGCGGGGAGGCGATCCTGGCCGCCGTCGCCGCCCAGGACAGCCCGGCCACCGTGCTCGGCGTGCCCTTCCACATCGGACTGCTCGCCTCCACCCGGCCGGCGGGGCCGCTGCCGCAGCTCAAGCGGATGACCACCGGCGGCGAGCTGGTCCCGGCCGCCGTCGCCCGCGCCTTCACCGACCGCTACGGCGTCCCCCTCGGCAACATGTACGGGATGACCGAGGTCGGCGTCATCGGCACCGACCTGTACGGGCGGAACCGTCCCGCCATCGCCCCCGCCCCCGGCATCCAGGTCCGCGAACAGGACGGCGAACTCCGGGTGAGCTGCCCCGCCTCCCCGTACGTGGGGCTCACCGACCCGACCCGCTGGGCCGACGGCTGGCTGCACACCCGGGACGCGGGCACGGTCGACCCGGAGACCGGGCTGGTCACCATCAAGGGCCGGCTCGACTCCCAGGTGTCGGTCGGCGGCATGAAGGTCGACCTCACCGAGGTGGAGTCCACCGTCGCCGAGCTGCCCGGGGTGGGCGCCGCGGTGGTGGTCTGGGACGACGGGATCACCGCGTACGTCCAGCCCGACGGGCCGCTGTCCGAGGAGACCCTGGACAAGCTGCTCGCCGAACGCCTCGCCGGCTACAAGCGGCCGCGCACCCTGCACCTGCTCGACCAGTTGCCGCGCACCACCACCGGCAAGCTGGTCCGCTCGGCCACCGTGCTGCGGGACGCGGCGTCATGACCGGTCCGCTATTCGAGGGCGACCTCGACCGGTCCGGCCGCTGCGGTGACCGCCACGGCGAGCACCAGGGCGTCCCCGGCCGCCGGATGGCCCACCCGTACGTCGGGCCGGTCGGGCAGCGGGCGCAGCAGTTCCGCGGGCCCGTCCGACACCGGCATCCGGCGGCGCAGCCCGCCGTCGCGCAGCCCGACGCCGAGCGCCTTGCCGACCGCCTCCTTCGCCGTCCACAGGCGCAGGAAGTCCAGGTCCCGGCCGGCCCCGCCCCGGGCGCGCAACCAGGCCGCCTCGCTCGGGTCGTACCAGCGGTCGGCCAGGCCCACGGCGGGCAGCGGCCGGCGTCGCTCGACGTCCACCCCGACCGGCCCGCCCGGCCGGGCGGCCACCACGACCAGCCCGTCGGCGTGGCTGACGCTCACCGGGAGCGTCCGCCCGTCCGGGACGTACACCTCCGGGTGCCCGCCGGGCGCCCGTCGCACCCCGATCTCCGCCTCGGCCCGGCCGAGCAACGCGCCACCCGCGCGGCGCAGCAACCACCGCGTCAGCTCCCGCTGGTCGCCGGCGGTACGGCCGGTCCACACGTACACGGTGTCCCGATCGGGCACCGGTAGCTGCCTCACGGAAAGAGGTTAACCCCATGCGAGACGAGGTCCGCACCTTCGTCATCGAGCAGCTCGCCGACATGAACTACGACGTCGATGACATCGACGACGACGCCACCCTCGGACCCTCCGGCGTTGACCTGGAGTCGCTGGCCCTGGCCGACCTCGCCGTCCGGGTGGAGGACCGGTACGGCCTGAAGTTCGCCGACGACGAGTCGGAGAAGCTGGCCCTGATGACGGTCGGCGAGTTCACCACCATGGTCGCGCAGCGGGTGGCCGCGCAGGGTGACCACTCCTGATGGCCGGTCGGCCCGACCTGGGGCGCGCTGACCTGGTGAGCATGCTCGCCGAGCTGACCGCGAAACCCGTCGACCAGGTGCCCGACCGGATCGGCTCCATGGAGCTGGCCTGGCTGGTGCACCTCGTCGAGCAACGCTTCGACCGCCGGCTGGACCTCTCCGACGACCAGCTCGCCGGCATCCGCACCGTCGACGACGCGCTGGCGGTGTTCCACGCCTCGCTGACCGCTCCCGCAGATGGCTGAGCGGGAGCACCCTCAGATCACCGGCGTCCACGCGCTCAGCGCCCTCGGCAGGGGCGTCGACGCGCTGCTCGCCGGGGTGCCGGCGAGCACCCCG
>NZ_JAPDPH010000223.1 GCF_026013475.1 Micromonospora yasonensis
GGCGTGCCCGGGCCGGGCGGCCCGGGCCAGTTCGTCCGCGTACCCGGCGGCGGCCGTCTCCGGGTCGTTGCCGGCCGGCCCGTCGGAGGCCGGCATCGGGTGGATCCGCGCCAGGTCCAGCGGCACCACGTCCAGCAGCGCCGCCCGGGCCTGCGTCTCGTTGCGTTCCGGGTCACCGGCCGGCAGGAACCGCTCGTCGCCCCACCAGACGTCGACCCGGGACCAGTCGACGGCGTCCCGGGCCGGCAGGGCCGCCACCGCCCGGTACACCGCCGCGGCGATCCGCCCGCCGGTCAGCACCACCGACGCCTGGCCACGGTCCGCCTGCGCGTCGAGCAGCTTCACCACCAACCGGGCCGCCACCGCCTGCGCCAGCAGGTCGGGGTCGGCGTGTACGGCGACACTCGCCTCACTCATCCATCGTGCCTTCACGTCCGGCCGCCCCACGGCGGTCACCTGTGCTGTCCGACCGCCGGATGCGGTCCGTGCGCCACCCGCCGGCGCGGCGGTTCCGCTCACGGGTGGGCGGTCGCGCCCGCGTGTGCGGTGACGCCGGCCTCGGCCCGCTGGGCGGTCGCCGGATCCTTCCACACGTGCACCCGCTGGGCCGGGCGCTGGTCCAGCCCGGAGAGGCCGGCGGCGGTGCCGAGCGCCTCCGCGTACACCTGGTCGGCGTCGAGGCGGCGCAGCTCCTCGGCCAGCTCGTCGCCGAGCGGGCGCCGGACCAGCGGCAGCGTCCGGTCCTCCTGGCCGGTACGCCGGAACCGGGCCACGCTCTCGTCCCGGGTGAGGGTCAGCTCGTCGCCGTTGGCGCAGCGCAGCTGCACCTCGCGCATCCGGGGGAAGTCGTCGGTGTGCTCCCAGACCGGGTCGATGCCGAGCCGGGCGGCCAGCCAGCCGCGCATCAGCGCTGCCGTCGGGTCGGCCCGTGGCGCGACCACCGTCGCCGCGGTGACCTTGGCCTGCGCCGTGTCGAACGCCCCGGCCACCAGGGTGCGCCACGGCGTGATCCGGGTCCAGGCCAGGTCGGTGTCCCCCGGCGCGTAGTCGCGCGCCCGCTGCCGCAGCGCGGCGATCGGGTCGGCGGCCTGCGCCGAGTCGGTGATCCGCCGGTCCGCCACCACGCCGAGGAAGTCCGTCGCGATCTCCTCCGGCGGCTCGCCGTGCCACCACGTCACCACCGGCACGTCCGGCACCAGCAGCGGCATCACCACCGACTCGGCGTGCAGCGCCAGCCGGCCGTACGTCCGCATGACCACCGCCTCGCACGGGCCGAGCCGGCCGCCGACGACGATCTCGGCGTCCAGCCGGTTGCGTTCCCGTTCGACGTCGGTGCGGACGACCACGAGCAGCCGGCAGGGGTGCGCCGAGGCCGCGATGGTCGCCGCCGCCTCCGCCTCCCGGACCCGCTTCTCGTCCACCACCACGATCAGACTGAGCGCCATGCCGCTGGCCACGCCACCCGCGCTGCGCCGCTCGGCGGCGAGCGCCTTGACCACCTCGTTGCCGGTGGTGTCCCACAACCCGATCAAGGGAGCCTCCTGGTTCGCTCGCAGTGCTCGCTCACGCTCTCCGCCAAGCCCGGCCCTCGCGGGCCAGCATCTCGTCGGCGGCCCGTGGACCCCACTCGCCGGCCCGGTACGGCTCCGGCTTCGTGCCGTCCCAGGCATGCTCCAGCGGGTCCAGCACCTGCCAGCTCTGCTCCACCTCGGCGGCGTCCGGGAACAGCGTCCGGTCGCCGATCAGCACGTCCAGCACCAGCCGCTCGTACGCCTCGGGGCTGGACTCGGTGAACGCCTCGCCGTACTGGAAGTCCATCGCGATGTCGCGGACCTCCATGGTCGTGCCCGGCACCTTGGAGCCGAACTTCAGCACCACGCCCTCGTCGGGCTGGACCCGGATGACGAGCTGGTTGGGGCCGAGCGACTCCATGTCGGCCGGGTCGAACGGCAGGTGCGGAGCCTTCTTGAACATGATGGCCACCTCGGTGACCCGCCGGGGCAGCCGCTTGCCGGCCCGGATGTAGAACGGCACCCCGGCCCAGCGCCGGTTCTGGATGCCGAGCTGCACCGCCACGTACGTCTCGGTGGTGGAGTCCGCCGGGACGCCCTGCTCGTCCAGGTAACCGACGGCGCGCTCGCCGCCCACCCAGCCGGGCAGGTACTGGCCGCGCACGGTGTCCCGGGAGACGTCCTTCGGCAGCGTGATGGCCTTGAGCACCTTCAGCTTCTCGGCCCGGATCTCGTCGGCGTCGAAGCTGGTCGGCTCCTCCATCGCGACCAGCGCGAGGAGCTGGAGCAGGTGGTTCTGGAGCACGTCGCGGGCGGCGCCGGCCGAGTCGTAGAAGCCGGCCCGGCTGCCGATGCCGACGTCCTCGGCCATGGTGATCTGCACCGAGTCGACGTACTTGGAGTTCCACAGCGGCTCGAACAGGTTGTTGGCGAACCGCAGGGCGAGGATGTTCTGGACCGTCTCCTTGCCCAGGTAGTGGTCGATCCGGAAGACGTCCTGCCGGGTGAACACGTCGTCCACCAGGTCGTTGAGCGCCTTCGCCGAGGGCAGGTCGTGGCCGAACGGCTTCTCCACCACCACCCGGCGCCAGCCGCCGGACTTGGCGTTGTCCGCCATGCCGGTGCGGGCGAGCTGCTTGAGCACCACCGGGAAGGCCGCCGGGGGGATGGAGAAGTAGAAGGCAGCGTTGCCCGCGATGCCGTGCGACTCGCGCAGGTCGTCCAGGGTCGCGGCGAGCTGGTCGAACGCGGCGTCGTCGTCGAACGACCCGCCGACGAACTTGATGTTGCCGGCCAGCCGCGCCCACACCTCCTCCCGCCAGGGGGTACGGGCGTGCTTCTTCGCCGCCTCGTGGGCCAGCGACTCGAAGTCGCCGTCGCCCCAGTCGCGCCGGGCGAAGCCCAGGACCACGAAACCGGGCGGCAGCAGCCCCCGGTTGGCCAGGTCGTAGACCGCCGGCAACAGCTTCTTGCGGGCCAGGTCCCCGGTCACCCCGAAGATCACCAGAGCGCACGGTTCCGGGATCCGCGGCAGTCGTCGGTCCTGGGGGTCGCGCAGCGGGTTCATGCCGCCTCCTCGCTCCGCTTCTTCCACGTCATTCATCGTCACGTCCGTGTCCGTCCGGCCGCATCCAGCAGCTGGGCGACGCCCGCCGCCCGCTCGGTCAGGTGCAGTCGCAGCACCGGTCGCGCCCGGCCGGCCAGGGCCTGCCGGTCGCCGGCGGCCTGGGCCGCCTGGAGCTCCCCGAAGGTGTACGGGCGACCGGGTACCGGCAGATCGTCGGTGACCGCGCCGGTCACCTGAAGGTAGCTGCCGACCGGTGGGCCGCCCTTGTGGTACTGCCCGGTCGAGTGCAGGTAGCGGGGGCCCCACCCGAAGGTCACCGGGCGGGTGGTCGCCCGCGCCAGGGCCGGGCGCAGCCCGGCCACCGCCGCGTCGCCCCGCCGGTCGAGGTACGCCGTCACCGCCAGGTATCCGTCGTCGCCGAGCCCGTCCAGCAGCTCACGTAGCGCGCCGACCAGGTCGGCGGGGGCGCCGGCCGGGGCGTACACCTCGACCGCGCCCTCGGTGAACGACGGCGCGTCCGCCGGCCGCCCCTCGGCGAGGATGCGGGCAGTGTTCGCCTTGCTCTCGGTGACGTTCGGCTGGTCGAACGGGTCGACGCCGAGCGCCGCCGCGGCGACTGCGGTGGCGTACTCCCAGGCGAGGAAGTGGGCGCCGAGCGGGCCGTTGACCGCCAGGTCGGCGGTGCCGGCCCCCGGGGCCTGGCCCGGGGTGAGGGCGCCGCCGTAGCTGACGGTGAGCACGTCCGGGCCGGTGGCGCCGGGGGCGTCCGGGGAATCCAGCACCACCGGCAGGATGCCCACCCCGTCCTTGCCGGTCGACTCGGCGAGCAGTTGCTCGGCCCAGTCGCCCAGCCCGTCGACGCCGGTGCCGTCGGGCGTCAGGGCGACGGTGGTCCGGCCGGTGGTGGCCGCCGTGCCGAGCGCCGCGCCGAGGGCCAGGCCCGGGTTGTCGTGGTCCCGCCCGAGCGACCCGGCGAGGGCGTCCGCCTCGTCGAGCAGGTCGGCCACCGCGACCCCGGCGAGGGCCGCGGGGACCAGGCCGAACGCGGTGAGCGCCGAGTACCGGCCGCCCACCTCGGGGTCGGCGGGGATGGTGACCACGCCCATCCCGTCGGCGGTCGCCTCCAGCGGGGAGCCCGGGTCGGTCACCACGACGAAGTGCCGCGCCGCCTCCGCCTCGCTCAGCCCGGCGTCCAGGAACGCCTGCCAGTACGCCCGCCGGTGGCTGTCGGTCTCCACCGTAGAGCCGGACTTGCTGGAGATCACCACCACGGTCCGTTCCAGCCGGTCGGCCAGGGCGGCGCGGACCTGCCCGGGATCGGTGGTGTCCAGCACGGTCAGCGGCCGGCCCAGGGTACGGGCGATCACCTCCGGGGCGAGCGACGAGCCGCCCATCCCGGCGAGCACCACGTGGTCCAGGTCGGCCAGCTCGGCGACCAGCTCGGCGAGCTGGGGGAGGAGTTCCCGGCTGCGGCGGTGGGTGTCCAGCCAGCCGAGCCGGATCTTCGCCACCGCCTCCGCGTAGGGGCCCCACAGGGTGGGGTCCTTGGTGGCCAGCCGGGCCGGGAGGTCCCGGGCGACCAGCGCCGCGCGCACGGACGCGGACGCGTCGACCGCGCCGTGCACGGACAGCCCGCCGGCGACCTCCGCCGGGCCGGCCAGCAGGTCGCTCATGCCGTCACCTCGCTCCGCTCGGCACCGGCACGAGGCGCCTCCGCCCGATCCTGATGATCGGCTCGCCGGCACTCGCTCATGTCGGGGCCCCGGGGGCGGGGACGGCGAGGCGCGTCCCGGGGCGGTGCCCCGGGACGCGTCCGGCGCCGTCGGTCACGCATTGCCCCCGGCCTGCGCGGCGGCCTGCGCGTTGCCCCGGGCGGCCCGGCCCGGCTGCCCGGCGCCCTTGGCCGCCTCGGCGAGGGACTTCGCGACCCCGTCGAGCAGTTGCTGCCAGCTCGCCTCGAACTTCTCCACGCCCTCCCGCTCCAGGGTGTCGATGACGTCGGCCATGTCGACGCCGACGGACTGCAGATCGGTGAAGACCTTGCGGGCCTCGTCGTACGCGCCGGTGACGGTGTCGCCGCCGCGCACCTCACCGTGGTCGGCGAAGGCGTGGATGACCGACTCCGGCATGGTGTTGACCGTGCCGGGCGCGATCAGCTCCTCGACGTAGATGACGTCCCGGTAGTCCGGGTTCTTGGTCGAGGTGGAGGCCCACAGCGGGCGCTGCGGGTGGGCGCCGGCGTCGGCCAGCTTCTGCCACCGCTCGGAGCTGAAGACCTCGCAGTAGCGCTCGTACGCCAGCCGGGCGTTGGCCACGGCGGCCTTGCCGCGCACCGCCTTGGCCTCGGCCGAGCCGATCTTCTCCAGCCGCTTGTCCACCTCGGTGTCGACGCGGGAGACGAAGAACGACGCCACCGAGCCGATCTTGGACAGGTCGTGCCCGTTCGCCCGCGCCTGCTCCAGACCGGCCAGGAAGGCCTCCATGACCTGCGAGTACCGGTCCAGGCCGAAGATCAGCGTGACGTTCACGCTGATCCCCTGCGCGAGGGTGGCGGTGATCGCCGGCAGGCCCGCCTCGGTGGCCGGGATCTTGATGAACAGGTTCGGCCGGTCGATCAGCCACCACAGCGCCCCGGCCTCGGCGACGGTCTTCTCCGACTCGTGGGCCAGGCGCGGGTCGACCTCGATGGAGACCCGGCCGTCGACCCCGGCGCTCGCGTCGTACGCCGGGCGCATCACGTCGCAGGCCCACCGCACGTCGTACGTGGTGAGCATGCGGACCGCCTCCTCGACGTCCACCCCACGGATGGCGAGGTCCTTGAGCTGCCAGTTGTACTCGTCGGCGTCGCTCAGCGCCTTGGCGAAGATGGTCGGGTTGGAGGTCACCCCGACCAGGTGCTGCTCCCGGCGGAGCTGGTCGAGCCCGCCGGAGCTCAGCCTGGTCCGGGAAAGATCGTCGAGCCAGATCGCCACCCCCGCGGCGGTCAGCTCACCAAGCCTGTCGGTCATGCCGTCCACGCTCCCCTCAGTTGCCGGTTGGGTTGCCGGTGATGTCGCCCACCCGGGTCAGTGCCGCGTGCGCGGCCGCCACGATCCGGTCGGGGGTGAACCCGAACTGCTCGAACAGCACGGTGTGCGGGGCGCTCGCCCCGTAGTGCTCCAGGCTCACGCTCTCGCCGCAGTCGCCCACGATCCCGCGCCAGGACATGGCGATACCCGCCTCCACGCTCACCCGTGCCTTTACCCCGCGTGGCAGGACCGACTCCCGGTAGGCCTCGTCCTGCGCGAAGAACCACTCCTGGCAGGGCATGGAGACCACCCGGGTGGGGGTGCCGCCGGCCTCCAGCCGCTCCCGGGCGGTCAGGCACAGCTGCACCTCCGAGCCGGTGCCGACGAGGATCACCTGCGGCTTGCCGCCGGACGCCTCGGCGAGCACGTAGCCGCCCTTGGCGGTGCCGTCGGCGCCGGCCAACTCGGTCCGGTCCACGGTCGGCAGCGGCTGGCGGCTGAGCGCCAGCGCGATGGGCCGGTCGGTGTGCTCCAGCGCCTGCCGCCATGCCCACGCGGTCTCGTTGGCGTCGGCCGGCCGGACCACGTCCAGGCCGGGGATGGCGCGCAGCGCGGTCAGGTGCTCCACGGGTTGGTGGGTCGGGCCGTCCTCGCCGAGCCCGATCGAGTCGTGCGTCCAGACGTAGACCACCGGCAGCTTCATCAGCGCGGCGAGCCGGACAGAGGGGCGCATGTAGTCGCTGAAGACCAGGAACGTGCCGCCGTACGGGCGGGTGCCGCCGTGCAGCGCGATGCCGTTGAGGATCGCGCCCATGGCGTGTTCCCGGATGCCGAAGTGCAGGGTGCGGCCGTACTCGTCGCCGGGGAAGTCCTTGGTGGCGTGCACCGCCGGGACGAAGGACGGCTCGCCCTTCATGGTGGTGTTGTTGCTCTCCGCCAGGTCGGCGGAGCCGCCCCACAGCTCGGGCAGCACCGGGGCGAGGGCCTCCAGGACCTTGCCGGAGGCGGCCCGGGTGGCCACGCCCTTGGCGTCGGCCGGGAAGGTCGGCAGGGCGTCGGCCCAGCCCTGCGGGAGGGTACGGGTGGACATCCGGTCCCACCGCGCCTTGCGCTCCGGGTTGGCCTGCGCCCATGCGTCGAACGCGACGGTCCACGCGGCCTGGGCCTCGGCGCCCCGGTCCATCACCTGGCGGGCGTGCTTGAGCACCTCGTCGTCGACCTCGAAGGTGCGCTGCGGGTCGAAGCCGAGGATCTGCTTGGTGGCCTTCACTTCGTCGGCGCCGAGCGCCGAGCCGTGGATCTTGCCGGTGTTCTTCTTGTTCGGCGCGGGCCAGCCGATGATGGTGCGCAGCGCGATGAAGGAGGGCCGGCCGGTCTCCGCCCGGGCGGCCAGCAGCGCCTGGTAGAGCGCCTCCACGTCCTCGTGGTAGTCGTCCTGGTCGGCGTCGCCGCGGCGCCAGTCGACGGTCTGCACGTGCCAGCCGTACGCCGCGTAGCGGGCGGCGACGTCCTCGCTCTTGGCGATCCGGGTGTCGTCCTCGATCGAGATCTCGTTGTCGTCGTAGATCAGGCAGAGGTTGCCCAGCTGCTGGTGCCCGGCGAGCGCGCTGGCCTCGTGGCTGATGCCCTCCTCGATGTCCCCGTCCGAGGCGATGCACCACACGTCGTGGCGGAAGGGGGAGTCGGCCCGGTCGGGGTCGGGGTCGAAGAGGCCGCGCTCCCGGCGGGCGGCCATGGCCATGCCGACCGCGTTGCCGATGCCCTGGCCGAGCGGGCCGGTGGTGGTCTCCACGCCGGGGGTGTGGCCGTGCTCCGGGTGGCCCGGGGTGAGCGAGCCCCACTGGCGCAGCGCCTTGAGATCCTCCAGCCCGAGCGGGTAGCCGGACAGGAAGAGCTGGATGTAGAGAGTCAGGCTGGAGTGGCCGGCGGAGAGCACGAACCGGTCGCGGCCGGGCCAGTTCGGGTCGGCCGGGTTGTGCCGCATGACCCGGTTGAAGAGCAGGTACGCCGCCGGGGCGAGGCTCATCGCCGTGCCCGGGTGGCCGTTGCCGGATTTCTCCACGGCGTCCATGGCCAGCACGCGGACCGTGTCGACGGCCCGGCGGTCGAGGTCGGACCAGTTGAGATCGGGAAGCTCGGGTCGGTTGGCAGCCACGATGGTTGTGCTCCTCGGCAGATGGGCGGAACCCTCACTGATGACCCTATCGAGCGGCCCTAAACGTCCGCCCGGGGATCTCTGCATGGTGTTCTGTGCGTGTCCGACCGGATCGTTCGCTCATCGCCGACTGTGACGGCCCGCACCGTTGTCGGGTCTGCGGGGCAGCGAAAACGACGACGCGTAGTGTGTGGGGCGGTGTGTTGACCCGGGACGGGGTCCGCCGCCGACCCGACCTCCCCCGCCGAAGCCGGAAGGTGGCAATCCGTGAGCATGATCACCGAGCGCCCCGTCAGCAACTCTGCCGGGCAGCCGCCGGTGGGCGCGGCGGCGGAGGTCTCGGCGACCGGGCGGCGGGACGTGCGGGCGGTGGTCGCCGCGTACGTGGCGCTCACCAAGCCGCGCATCGTCGAGCTGCTGCTGGTCACCACCGTGCCGGCGATGATGCTCGCCGCCGGCGGGCTGCCCTCGCTCTGGCTGGTGGCGGTGGTGCTGGTCGGCGGATCGCTCGCCGCCGGCGCGGCCAGCGTGCTCAACTGCTACATCGACCGGGACATCGACCAGCTGATGCGGCGCACCAAGCGCCGGCCGCTGCCGGCGCACACCGTGTCGCCGCGCAACGCGCTGATCTTCGGCCTGGTGCTCGCCGTCATCTCGATCGCGCTGATGGCCGCGCTCACCAACTGGCTGGCGGCCGGGCTCACCCTGGCCGCGATCGCCTACTACGACCTGGTCTACACGCTCTGGCTCAAGCGGACCACGGCGGCCAACACCTTCTGGGGCGGGGCCTGCGGAGCGGCCCCGGTGCTGATCGGCTGGGCGGCGGTCACCGGCTCGCTGGCCCCGGCCGCCTGGGGGCTGTTCGCGGTGGTCTTCTTCTGGCAGATGCCGCACTTCTACGCGCTGGCGATCAAGTACAAGGCCGACTACGCCCGGGCCGGGATCCCGATGCTGCCGGTGGTGGCCTCGGTCCGCCGGGTGAACGGCGAGATCATCATCTTCTCCTGGCTCACTCTGCTCTCCTCGCTGGCCGTCTGGCCGCTGGGGATGAGCCCGATCTACGGGATCACCGCGCTGGTGGTCGGCGGCGTCTTCGTCGTCGAGGCGCACAAGCTCTGCCGCCGGGCGGCGCGCGGCGAGGCGGTCAAGCCGATGCGGCTGTTCCACTGGTCGACCACCTACCTGACGATCCTCTTCGCGGCCGTCGCGCTTGACGCCCTGATGTAGCCGCGGCCCGTTCAGGGCCCCACGGAGCTGGGGGTGTCCACAGGTGGCGAAGTTCTCCAGAAATTTTTTTCGGGTAATGCGGTAGCGCCCCAACCTGGACAGATAGTGACGATCTAGCCCGTCCGCTTCGCCCTGATCTATCCGGCATATACGGGCGAATCACCTGTGGTCTTCCTTAAACCCGTAGGTAATTGGCATCACAATTAGTTCATCGTTCTCGCGCATGTGGGTGGAAGTCTGCTTAGGCTTCCCGTCATGGCAGATGGTTCCGATACGACGCTGACGGCTGACAAGACCGTCGCCGAGCAGGCCCCCAACGGCCTGGTCGCGGGCATCAGGTCGTTCGCCGCCGGGCACGGCGGGGCGAAGGCGGTCATCGAGTACGTCGGCAAGCGCGGCGCGCGCATCGTCCTCGTGGGCGAGGACGGGGCGTGGGCCGACCAGTTCGCGGACGGCACCGACATCGCCCGGGAGGCCTGCGCCACCGCGGGGGTCACCGTCGAGAACGCCTGGGAGCGTGAACTGATGGACCAGATGCGGCCGAGCAACGACCTCTGGCGGTCGATGGCCCGACGCACGATGGCCCGTTGACGTAAGTTGACCAACCACCCCCAGCCGACCCGGGGGGAACCCCGGGTCGCCCTCGTCACCTGTTCCGCCCTGCCCGACCTCGACCCGGACGACCGGCTCGTGCTCGGCCCGCTCGCCGCGCGCGGCATCACCGCCGAGCCGGCGCGCTGGGACGACTCGGCCGTGGACTGGTCCGGCTACGACCTGGTCGTGCTCCGCTCACCGTGGGACTACGCACTGCGGCACGGCGAGTTCGTGGCCTGGGCGCAGAACGTCCCGCGCCTGGTCAACCCCGCCGATGTGGTCGCCTGGAACACGGACAAGCGCTACCTCGCGGAGCTGTCCGCGGCGGGCGTGCCGACCGTGCCGACGACCTGGATCGAGCCGGGGCAGCACTGGACCCCGCCCGCCGACGCCGGCGAGTACGTGATCAAGCCGGCGGTCAGCGCCGGCAGCCAGGACACCGGCCGGTACGACCTGGCCGACCCGGAGCACCGGGAGCTGGCCGTGGCGCACGTACGGCGGCTCGCCGCCGCCGGCCGGGTCACCATGGTCCAGCCGTACCTGGGCGCGGTGGACACCGCCGGGGAGACCGCGCTGCTCTTCCTGGCCGGGCCCGACGGCCTGGCGTTCAGCCACGCGATCCGCAAGGGGCCGATGCTGACCGGCCCCGATGAGGGTGTGGCCGGGCTCTACAAGGAGGAGCAGATCGACGCCCGGACGGCCACCCCGGAGCAGCTCGACACCGCGGAGAAGACCCTCGCGGTGGTCCCGGGCGGCACGGACCGGCTGCTCTACGCCCGGGTCGACCTGATCCCCGGCCCGGACGGCGCGCCCGTCCTGGTCGAGCTGGAGCTCACCGAGCCCAGCCTGTTCATCGGGTACGCCGACGGCGCCCCCGACCGCCTCGCCGCGGCGATCGCCACCCACCTGCACTGACTCCGTGCCCTCCGGGTGCCGGGACGACCGGCACCCGGAGGCTCCTCAGCCGTTCTCCTGGTGGTTGCGCTGCCAGTGCCCGCCCACCGGCGGGGTGTCCAGGCGTACCGCTCCCGCCGCGTTGTCGGCGAAGTCGTTGTCCTCGACCCGGCAGGACACGCAGCTGCCCTGCCCGGTGACCCACAGCCCGTACGTCTGGGTCTGGTCGTCGCGGTGGTCCCAGATCCGGTTGGCCCGCACGGAGGCGGAGTCGAACGGGGCGTTGACGGTGATCCCGGCGCGGATCGGCGGCCGGTCCGGCAACTCGTAGCGCGTCCCGGGCGGCGGGGTGTCCTCGTTCCAGCCGGTGACCGAGTCCGGCCGCACCTCGGCGAGGCGCAGTTCGGTGTCGGTGTTCGCGACGACCACCGCGGTCCGCGAGCCCACCCGGACGACCTTCCCCCGGTGCCCGTCGGACGGCCAGTGCGCCGCCGAGTCGACCATCTTCCGGTGGCCATAGCGGACCGACTCGCCGGCCCCGCTCGTCGCCGGCGCGCAGCGGCGGCCGTTGTTGCGGATCCGGTTGTTCACCACCGTGGCGTCGGTCATCGGCCGGTCGATCCGGATGCCGTCCAGCCCGTTCTCCCAGATCTCGTTCCCGTCGAGCACCACGTCGGCGGCCGCC
>NZ_JAPDPH010000224.1 GCF_026013475.1 Micromonospora yasonensis
CGCCGAGGCCCAGGGCGTCCAGTCGGCGGGCGTAGTAGAGCACCAGCGGTACCAGGACGATCACCCACGGCGCGAACTGCGCCACGTGGGTCATCGTGCGGCCGAACATGCTGCCGGTCAGCCAGCTCAGTGCGGCGTTGACGTCGAGCGGGTTGCGCACCAGCAGGAACCGGATGCCGCCCTCGCACAGGGCGCTGACCGCGATCCCGACCAGAGCGAGGCGGGCCGGCGAGGTCCCCCGGCGGTAGGCGAAGAAGTAGACCAGCACGGCGGCGCCCACGCCGCCTGCGAAGGCCGCGACCGGGAGGGCCGCCGTCGGAGCGGTCGGCCACAGCAGCAGGGCGCCCATGGCTGCCACCCCGGCGCCCTTGGTGATACCGATGATGTCGGGGGCGGCGAGCGGGTTACGGATCACGCCTTGCAGGACCCCGCCGGAGACTGCCAGCGCGATGCCGACCAGCCAGCACAGCAGGACCCGCGGTGCCAGGAACCGCTCGATCAGCAGCGCCTTGTCCGACTCGAGGTGGCCGGCGACGGCGCTGAACCCGTCGGTCCAGCCGATCCCGCGGGCGCCGGCGCCCAGGGTCAGCACCGAGGCGAGCAGCGCGGCGGCCGTGATCGTGCCGGCGATGGCCCATTGTCGCCGCCCCTGCCGGGTGACGTGTCGTACGGCCACTGGTGCCGTAACTGGTTGGGCGGTCATGCGGAGATCCTTTGACGTCGGGCGAGGGCGACGAAGAACGGCGCACCGATCAGCGCGGTGACCACGCCGGCCGGCACCTCGTACGGCGGGTTGACGAAGCGGGACGCGATGTCGGCGTAGATGAGCAGGGTGGCTCCGCCCAGCGCGGACAGCGGGATGACCACCGCATGCGCGGTGCCGACCAGCCGGCGCACGATGTGCGGCACGACCAGTCCGACGAAGGTGATCGGCCCGGCCACCGCGACGGAGCCCGCGACCAGCCCGATGATGACCGCGGCTCCCAGCAAACGGGTGCGCTGCACCCGCAGGCCGAGGCCGCGGGCCAGGTCCTCGCCGAGTGAGAGCATGTCCAGCGACCGGGCCAGCGCAACCGCCCCGATGAGGCCGGCGACCGCCCACGGAGCCACCGTGGCCAGATCGGACCAGGTGGCGAAGTTGACCCCGCCGACCAGCCAGAAGAAGACGTTGCCGGTGTCGTTGTCGTTGAAGATGATCAGGCCCTGGGTGGCCGACAGCAGCAGGGAGGCGATGGTGAATCCGGCCAGGGCCAGGCGGACGTTTTCCACCCGGCCGCGGCCGGCCCCGGCCAGGGCCAGGACCAGCAGTCCGGCGCCGGCGCCGCCGAGAAAGGCGAGCGGGACCAGTGGGGCGCCTTCCAGTCCAGGTACGAAGGTGAGGGCGCCGACCACCATCACGGCGGCTCCCGCGCTGACGCCCAGGATCTCCGGGGCGGCCAGCGGGTTGCCGGTGATGCCCTGCATGACCACGCCGGAGACGCCCATGTTCGCGCCGACGACTCCGGACAGCAGCGCGCGCGGCAGCCGGATGGTGCGCACGACCATCTCCTGCATGGTCGTGCCGGGGTGGAACAGCGCGGCGAAGACGGTCCCCACCGAGATCGCCACGCTGCCCAACGTGATGCTCCACAGCAGTCCCACCACCAGCAGGACCGCGATGACCGCGCCGACCAGCAGCGCCGGCCCGTAGCGTGACCGGGCGGAGGTGTCGGCGTCGACGGGTGCCGTGGACCCGGAGATGGTGGCTGCCGTCATGTCAGCCGCCGTACACCTTGGTCACGACGTCCTGGGCGATCAGCTCGGCTGCCGTGACCCCTCGCCACCGCGACCAGACGGCCACGTCTACGGGGAACACCTTGTTGTCCTTGATCGCGGTAACCTGCTGCGCCAGCGGGTTCTTCTGCCACTGCTCGAAGAGGGTGCCCGCGGGGTTGGTGACGAACAGGATCGGCGGGTTGGCGGCGACGAACGACTCGAGGTTCATCTCGGGCTGGGTGGTGTCGCCACTGGCCGGGACGACGCAGGTCAGGCCGAGTGCCTCAAGTACGGACGGGGTGTAGCCGGCGGCCGTGTGGACGGTGAAGGTCTTCTCCCCCGCCACGGCGAACATGAACTTGTCGTTCTTCCCGGCGGGGATCTTCGCCTTGAGCTCCTCCATCGTCTTGCGATGCTGGGCGAGCCGGTCGTCCATGGCCTTGCAGCGGTTGAGGGCCTGGCCGATCGCCGCCGCGCTGTCGAGGTTCTTCTGGTAGCTCGCCTGGTTGCTGTTGAAGGCGATGGTCGGTGCGATCTGGCTCAGCTGGTCGTAGATGTTCTTGTGGCGCCGCACGTCCGCGATGATCAGGTCGGGCTTGAGGGCGCTGATCTGCTGCAGGTTGGGCGACTGGCGCAGGCCCACCGAGGTGTAGCCGGCGAGCTGGTCGCGCAGTTGCGGGATGATCCGGTTGGTGTCGTTGTCGTCGGCGATGCCGACCGGCTTGAGCTTGATCGAGGCCAGGGCGTCGACGAAGGAGAACTCCAGCGCGACGACCCGCTCGGGAGTGCCCTTGATCTCGGTACTGCCCAGTTCGTGGGCGACGGTGCGGGTGTCCTTGCCGCACTCGCCGGCGTTGCTGGTGGCGTTGACCTTCGTGGTGTCGCCGCCACCGGCCGCGTCGGATCCGCCGGTGGAACAGCCGGTGCCGGCGATGGCCACCAGCAGCGTGGCGACCGCCAGCCGCCAGCCAGGTATTCTCATGGTGCCTACCTCATTCCGATTTCGTGGAGTCGGCTTTCGGGGCATCACGGCCGGCGCTCGTGGGGCGAGCGCCGGCCGCCACGTGACCGGTGCGTCAGCTCCCGATCAGCGCGTCCGCTGGGGACGTGCGGGGCCGCGTCGTCGGCCCGTCGTAGATGTTGCGCGGCACCAGTTCGTAGTCGTTCTCGCAAGGCGGGCCGACCGCGATCCGGTACTCCCCCGTGGTCAGGTCGACCAGGCTCGAGGCGACGGTCACGTACGCGTCGAGCGGGTGGTCGTCGGGGTCCGGGTGGGTGCACAGGGAGTTCGGGGCGGAGAAGTGGTCGCTCATCGCCCTGCGCACCTGGGCCCGCACCTCCGCCGAGTCGGTGAGGTGCCGGCACCGCATCAGTTCCTGCCGTGCCCGGTACCCGCGGTAGAGGGTGTCCAGGCCGTTGGGCCGGTAGTCGTCAGCCACCTGGGTCGGGATGAAGGACTCGAAGTGGTTGGCGTGCACCAGCAGGCCGTCGGTCGGGTAGAGCCAGCCGTGGCGGCCCGGCGTGGTCTCCACGTCGATGGCGAACGCTTCCCGGTGGGTGAGCACGAGGTTGGTGGAGAAGGCCTGTCGTACGCGGAACACCGCGCGCAGCGCGCCGTGCATGTCCCACTGCTCCAGCACCTTCCGCCGGATGAAGGTGCCGGGCACGCCCATGCCCTGGCTGAACCGGGAGCCCAGGCCGTTGGCGTTGAGGGCCAGTCCGGCCGAGTTCGCCCCGTGCCGGCCGACCTGGCCGGCTTCCACCTGCATCAGGATCGTGGGCTTGCCCTGCTGCTCGACGCGGAGCAGCACGAGGGTGTCCCGAATCTGGTTGCGCCAGTCCCAGTTCTGCCCGCAGTAGACGTGGCCGTCGCCGCTACCGTCGGGCATCAGGGCAAACGACGTGCACTCGCCGGGTTCGTCGCCGGCGAACGGGTTCGCGTACGACAGCTCGCCGCGGCCGTTGAGTGCCAGGATCTCGCCGAAGGTGCGCCCGGAGCCCTCGGCGATCCCGCGCACCTCCTCGAGGATGCCGGGCAGATAGTCCTCGATCAGGGGGACCCAGCCCAGCGCTCGCGTGGTCACGTCCGACCAGGACAGCCCGGCGGAGCGGACGAACGCCTCGGCGTAGTAGTCGATCGCCGTGGCGATCCGGTCCTTCGCCGCTTCGCCGTACGCCCGGCCCCGGTCCAGCGGGCCGCCGGAAACCTCGATGAGCGGGATGGAAAGCTGTGCCATCTGCTGGCTCCTTCTCTCCGTCGCCCCATTGCTGTCGCGAGCGTTGGAGCGAACGTAGTAACTGCTACATGGTTCGTCAATACCCGTCGTGGATACTTTGTGGATCGGATACGAAGAGCCGCCGCCGCATCCGGGCGACGGCGGTTATGCCTGGTAGGTAAGGCTTCCCTGGGAAACCGTGAGGATCACGCCGGCCTCGTCGAGGCCGCCAGGTGCGCCCGGATCGGCCGACAGCGCGACCAGATCGGCGGCGTACCCGGCCGCGATTCGCCCCCGCCGCGGACCGAACCCCGCGTACCGCGCGCCGGCGCTCGTGGCGCACCAGAGCGCCTCCCCCGGCGTCACCGCCTCGTGGCGGCCGAAGTCGAGGCCGGTGACCGGATCGGTGCGGTGCACCGCCAGCCGCATCGCCACCAGCGGGTCCGCCTCCCGCAGGTCTGCGTGCTCCGCGGCGCGCCAGTCCGAGCCGAACAGCACAGGCACCCCCGCGCGCAGCAGCGACCGGAACGGAAACGCCTGCCGCGCGAGCTCCGGCGACAACCCCGCCCGCAGCTTCGGCATCCCCTCCACCATCGCCCAGGGCTGCACCTCGGCGACCGCCGGGAGGGTCGCCAGACGCGCCACGTCGGCCGGCCGCACCACCTGGCCGTGCACCAGGCGGTGCCGGCGGCCCTCGGGTGGCGGGCCGGCGGCGGCGATCACCTCGATCGCCTCCGTGACGTCAAGATCACCGATCGCGTGCAGGGATGTCGGATAGCCGGCCGCGGCGGCGCCAAGCGCGTCCGCCGAGGCGGCAGCGGCCCCGGGATACCGGAACACGACCCCCGTCAGCCCGCGCGGGCCGCTGTAGCCGCCCGCGGTGGCGAACAGCTTGAACCCCATCACCTCCGGGGTACGCGACCCGCCGGCGAACTCCCGCCAGCGGTGCAGCGTCGGGCGCACACCGACCCGTACCGGCAGCCCACCGGCGGAGGCAAGCTCACCGTAGAGCGTCGCGTCGGTGAAGCTGCGCTCCAGATACACCGGCGGGGGCGGTCGGCCCTCGTCCGGCCAGGTGGCGATGTCGTGCACCTCGGTCACCCCGAGCCGGGGCAGCTCCGCCAGCGCGGCCGCCAACTCGGCGCGGGCACCGTAGCGGCCGGCGGGCGGGATCACCCCGGACGTCCCCCGGTGCGCGACGGCCGCACCGTGCAGCCGCCCCGTCTCGGGGCTGATCCGCCCGCCGGGGATCTCCGGGTGGTCCGCCAGCCGCAACAGGCGGGCGGCCACGCTGTTGCAGAGCGCGACGGTCCCCTCGACGTCGGTGAGATAGAGCGGATGCCCGCCGGCCGCGGCGTCCAGTGCGGCGAGATCCGGCAGCCCCTCGTCCGGCAGCGTGTCGCGCCGCCAGCCGCCGCCGCGCAGCCACAGTCCCCGGGGCAGCCGTCCGGCCACCCCGCGCACCGCCGCGAGCAGGTCCTCGCCAGCTCGGGCGTGGGGGACGTCCACCCGGAGCAGCGCGGCGCCCGCCCAGCTCAGGTGGGTGTGCGTGTCCACGAACCCCGGCACGATCGTGGCGCCGGCCAGGTCGAGGGTGTGCTCGGCGCGGACCGGCAGCTGCGGGCCGACCGCCACGACGGTGCCGTCGGCGACGGCCACGTCGGCCGGCCGCGCCCGCCGCGGGCGGTCCGATCCGGGCGGCTCGTCGCCGCCCGCGCGGACCAGCCCGTTGCGCAGCAGCAGGTCGACCCTCACCGAGTGCCTCGGACGTCAACCAGCAGGGCGACGACGAATGTGGCCAGCACCCCGAGCCCGACCAGCGGCGCGAACAGCGCCGACCCGCCGTATCCCGCCAGCACCGCCAGCGCGCCGGCGCCGAGCGCGACCACCACCGCCACGGCAATCTTCCAGTCGTCGCCGACGATGAAGTCGTACCAGAACCTCAGGAACCCACGGACGTACCGCATCTAGACCTCCTCAGTGACACGCTGGGCACCGGCAACCGCGGCGTGGGGCGCGGCCACCGGCCGACGCAGCGCCGCGACGAGCGCCCGGGACAGCAGCAGCCACACCGCGAGCAGCACCAGCAGGGCCCAGTCGCCGCCCGGCCAGTCCAGGCTGTGGTGGCCCGGCGCCAGCAGGCCGAGGCCCTCGACGGCCCAGAACAGGCCAAACGTGGCGAGCAGCAGACCGACGCCGTACTTCAGGGTGTTCTCCGGCACCCGGGTCAGCGGGCCGTGCGCGAACGCGCCGACCACCACGACGATCAGCCCGGCGGCTGCCGCACCGACGATGGCGACGGGCATGTTCTGGGCGTTGAGCCCGAAGGTGATGACGATGAAGACCACTTCGACGCCCTCCAGGAACACCCCCTTGAAGCTGACCACGAAGGCGAACCAGTCCAGACCGAACCGGCTCTGCTGGCCGGCCCGGCGAGCCGCCTCGGCCTGCTCCCGGAACTCCTCGGCCTCGTCGTGCAGAGCCTTGCGGCCGGAGGAGCGCAACACCGCCTTGCGCAGCCACTGCAGCCCGAAGATGAGCAGCAGGGTGCCGACGACGAGCTGCAGGGCCGCCTCGGGCAGCCATGTGGCGAGGGCGTAACCGGCCGCGGCGGTGAACGCCGCGAGCGCCACGAGGGCCGCGATGGTACCGGCCCAGGCGGACTTCCAGCTGCGCGTCATGCCCATCGCCAGGACGATGGTCAACGCCTCGACGAACTCCACGAACGAGGCGAGGAAGACGGCGACCGCCAACCCCACCACCGCGCTGGTGAACATTTGGGTGCTCCAATCCATCGAACCGGCGGATGCGTCGCATGGTGCTCCCACCGCTCCCGCTACGTGGGAACATCGACGGCGGTGGGGTGCCTTCCCCAGTGCGGCCGGTGCGTCGTACAGTAGAACCGACTACAGAGGAGGTCAATAGTCGTGGCATCTACTACAAGCGGGCCCGGCTCCACCCTGCCGGAGCGGGTCGCCGCCCGCCGTGACCTCCTCAGCCCCGCCGAGCAGGCGGTCGCCCAGTTCATGGCGGACAACCCGCAGGAGGTGGCGTTCGCCTCCGCCGAAAAACTGGGCCGGCTCACCGGCACCAGCGACGCCACCGTGATCCGCACGGTCAAGGCACTGGGCTACTCCGGCCTGCCGTCGTTGAAGCGCGCACTACAAGAGTCGCTACGCGACCGCCTCACCCCCGCCGGCCGGCTCAACCGCAGCCTGGACGCGGTCGGCGACGACCTCAAACAGGTCTTCGACGTGGTGGTCACCGAACAGATCGGCCTGCTCGAATCGGCGCGGCACTCGGTACAGCCCGCCGAATTCGTCAAGGCCGTCACCGCGATCCGCGACGCCGACTACGTCCTGACCTGCGCCGTGGGCATACTCGGACAGCTCGCGGAGTATTTCACCATCCGGATGCTGCGCCAGGGCCGGCGAGCCCGGGCCGTGCAGGCATCGGGCTTCCTCTTCGCCGACGCCCTGGTCCCGCTCTCCTCCGGCGACGTGGTGGTCCTGGTCAGCCACCACCACGTCAAGCCGGAGGAGGAGGTGGTGCTCGAACACGCCGAGCGCGTGGGCGCCCGCGTCATCCTGATCACGGACACCCTCGGCGGCGCGCTCAGCGACCGGGTCGAGGCGGTGCTCAGCGCCGAGGTCAACCGGCACGACCGGCTGAGCAGCATCACGGTCACCGTCACCGTCCTGGAGGCACTGTCCCTGGCCCTCGCCGCCGAGCAGCGCGAGCGGGCGTCGGCCGCGATGCACCGGCTGACCACGGTGCGCAACCGGCTGGCCGAGGTCATCGCCGAGGAGGTCGGCACCACCCGCCGGCGCACCCGTCGCCCAGCAGAACCGGACTAACGCCGAGGCTGGTCCTCGCCGGGGCCACCGTCTGGCCGGTGGCCGGCCCGCCCAGTGCGGTGCGGTCGCACCGCACGGCCCGCTGGACGCCCGGGAGCCGGCGGCGCTGCGCGACCTGCAGGTGGCCCTGACCGTCCTGGCTGGAGAGATCGTCTTTCAGCGCTGAGGACCGGCCGGCAACCAATCCGTCGCTATCGTGATCTCCTTCAGGAAGTCCTGGTCCGGAGTGACCCCGAGCCCGGGCCCCTCCGGCACCCGCACATGCCCGTCAACCAGGGTGAACGGCGCGGTCAGGTCCCGCGTGTAGTAGCGGTCCGAGGCCGAGGTGTCGCCCGGCAGCGCGAACCCTGGCAGCGCGGCGAGCGCGACGTTGGCGGCCCGCCCCAGGCCGGTCTCCAGCATCCCGCCGGCCCACACGGGTACGCCGTGCGCGACGCACACGTCGTGGACGCGCCGGGCCTCCAGGTAGCCGCCCACCCGGCCGGGCTTGATGTTCACCACCGACGTGGCGCCCAACGCGATCGCCTGCGCCGCGGACCGCGCACTGACGATCGACTCGTCGAGGCAGATCGGCGTACGGATGGACCGGGCCAGCGCCGCATGTCCCAGCAGGTCGTCCTCGGGCAGCGGCTGCTCGATCAGCAGCAGGTCGAACGGATCCAGCTTCGCCAGGTGCCGGGCGTCGCGCAGCTGGTAGGCGGTGTTCGCGTCGACCTGCAGGCCGATGTCACCGAAGCGCTCCCGCACCGCCCGGACCGGCTCCACATCCCACCCCGGCTCGATCTTCAGCTTGACCCGCAGGTATCCCTGGGCCAGGTACCCGGCCACCGCCTCCAGCAGCTCCGGCACCGAATCCATGATGCCGACCGACACTCCGGCCGGTACGGCCGACCGCACCGCACCCAGGAATCCGCCGAACGACAACCCGGTGCCGCGCAACTGGGCGTCGAGCACAGCCATCTCGACGGCGGCCTTCGCCATCAGATGGCCCTTGACCGGCGCCAGTCGCTCCGCGACCGCGTACGCGTCCAGCTCACCGCCGAGTGCCGGGAGAAGGAAACGGCGCATGACGTCGATCGCCCCGTCCACGTACTCGGCGCAGTAGCTCGGGTCGTCCTCCGCGACGCACTCCCCCCAGCCCTCGCCCAGAGTGGTCTCCGCGCGCAGCAGCACCGCCGTACGCACCGTCTGACGGCCGAGTGACGTTCGGAACGGCGCGACCAGCGGAAGAGCCACCCGCCGTACCTCTATCCCGTGAAGTCTCATCGCCTGCAACTCCCGTAGTGTCATTGCTTCGTCAGCTTGTACCGGCCCTCGGGGGCGAATCCGGTCACCTGGTAGCCCTGGCCCAGCGCGCCGCCGAGCGAGTCCCGTACCGCGTAACGCCAGCGGGACGCCGCGGCCGGATCGCTTGCTCGCAGCGCCTCGATGTCCGCCGGGATCTCCACCAGCAGGGCGCCTTGTTGGCCGGGGCGCGGCGCGCCCGGCCGGGGGTGGCCACGTCCAGCCCGAACCCGCCCCTCCGGGTCCGTGGGCGGCGCGGGGGCGACGTCCCACCGGACGAACAGCCGGTCCGTGGGGTCGCCGGCGTTGATGGCGTCATCCAGGGGGCCGTAGAAGTCGGGCAGGTATTCGACCGCGGTGGCGCCAAGGCGCACCAGGTTGAGGTACGCGTTGCGGCGGACCAGCGGGTCGAAGGTCCAGCTGACATGGTCGAGGCCGGCCTCCTGCGCCCAGCGCCGCTGATGCTGTTTGATCGCGAAGCCGACGCCCCGGCCCTGGCATTCCGGCGCCACGCCGACGACGTGCGAGTGCAGGCCCTGCCCGGCGGCGGTACGGAAGCCCGCAGCGGCTCCCACCAGCTGCCCGTCCAGGTATGCCCCGGCGACGTACCCACCGGTGTGAGCGAGGGCGCACAGCACGTCGAGCGGTATCGGCGGGCTCTCCGTTCCGGCTCCCCAGATCCTGCACAGCAGGGCGGCGGCGGCACGCAACTCCCCCGCCTGCGACAGGCCGACCACCGTGATCACGCGGCGCTCCGAGCGGACAGCGCGGTGACCAGCGCCGGCACCACCTCCTGCCAGGGCGCCACGATCCCGACGTCCGCGGTGGCGAAGATCGGCGCTTCGGGGTCGGAGTTGATCGCCAGGATGGTGCCGGCACCGGCCACCGCGGCGATGTGGTGCGGCTTGCCCGACACGCCGATGGCGACGTACAGCCGTGGCCGCACTCCGCGGCCGGTTACCCCGACCTGGCGTGACCGCGGCAGCACCCCCGCGTCGGTCAGCTTGCGGGTGGCGGCCAGCTCGGCACCGAGCACCCGCAGGAGCGCTCGGATCGACGGGTCGGTCGGATCGTCGACGCCCAGGCCGACGCACACCACGCTCGCCGCCCGGGTCAGGGCCGCGTAGTCGTCGACCGTGCGGTAGCCGTGCACGATGACATCGGCCGAAGCAGGCGGCACATCCCACGGCCGCTCGGAGACCGCTACCGCCCCGCGTGAGGTACGCATGGGCAGCACTCCCGGCCCGACGGTGACCACCGTCGGCCGGGTCTCGCACCGCACCTCGCCGCCGGCGACGGTGGCGACCGTGGTACCACCGGCCCGAGTGACGCTCGTGGCATCAGCGATCAATCCGGCCCCTACCACTGCCGCATATCGGCCGGCTACGGTGCGCCCCCACGCGGTGGCCGGCGCGAGGAGCAGGCCCGGTGCCGGGTCGCGGGTGAGTGCGGCGGCTACCGCGGCCGGACCCGGGTCGTGCGGTGCCCATCGCCAGATCTCGTCGGCGCCGAAGGCAGCCAGATTCCTGCGTGCCCGGCCCGGCCCGCAGAGCAGTCGAACAGTGCCGCCGATGTCGGCGGCGGCACCGAGCAGCTCGACGGTGAGCTCATCGTGGTACGGGTCGGCCAGTACGGTGATCACCGCGCCGGGTCGGGCTGGCGCGACAGGTGGCCGCGGCGGCGGCTCACCGTCCAGTGCGCCTCGCCGTCGCAACTCGGCCAGCGCGGCGGACACCTGCGCCGCGACAGGGCCGGACAGAATCCGTCCCGACCTCGTCGCCGTTGGCGCGGCGATCGGGCGGATCGCGGTCGGGCTGGCGGCACCGGGTATCGCACCGGCAAGCATCGCCAGATCGAGCACGGTCATCGCGGGTGTGGGGTCCGGTCGGGCGTGTGCAGGCACCTTGGCCGGGGCGCACAGGCGCTCCGCGACGGCGACCACCGCCGGAAGCCGCGCGCCGACCCTGACCAGTCGGTCGTCCTGCTCGCACGTGGCCTCAAGACTGGTCGCGGTGACCTCAAGCTGGCGAGCCGCTCCGGTGAACGGCAGGTCCAGCAGCCCCGCCAGGTGCGGGCCGAGCTGCGCGGTCTCCGCGTCCAGCGACGCGCTGCCCAGCAGGATCAGGTCGAACGGGCCGACCTTGGCCACCGCCGCCGCTAGCGCGCGGGCCGTCACCAGCAGGTCGGCGGCGGCCAGCGCCGGATCGCAGACGTGTACGCCGAAGCCGGCGCCATGGCCCAACGCCTCGGCGAGCACGTCGCGAGCCGAGGGTGGGCCCATGGTGAAGACGGTGCAGGTGCCTGCGGTGCGGCGGGCCAGCTGCACACCATAGGCGATGGCCCGACGGCAGTATGGGTTGATCTCCTGCTCGCCGAACACGCGCACCTGCTTGGCAAGCACGGCGACGCGTAGGCCAGGACCGGTCACGAGATGCTCACACCGATCAGGTGGCC
>NZ_JAPDPH010000225.1 GCF_026013475.1 Micromonospora yasonensis
GAACTGGCCGAGTTGGTGGAACGCCCACGAGTGCAGCGTGACCCGCTGGGGCCGTCGGAGCCGTACCCGGTCGCGGATGCCCGTGAGGTTTTCCAGGGCGATGCCGCGGCCGGTGCGTTCGGCCTCGGTCACGATCTGCTTGGCGATGCGATGGTTGACGTCGGCCGCGAACCGGCCTTCCTTACGCCGGCGGGCCTTCACCCCGAAACTACCGATCTCCACCCTGGTCAACCGACTCAAAGGCGTCTCCGCACACTACCTACGGCAGGAACTCACCGACCGGATCAACCGGCACATCACGCACGGCCACCTGTGGTCACCCTCGTACTTCGCCGGATCCTGCGGTGGGGCACCCCTCACCGATATCCGCGAATACATCGAAAACCAGAAACATCCTGGCTCGTGACGCGATTCCTCCCGGCCCTGAAGCTGAAGGACCGGGATTCCTCGCTAAATCACGTTGAGCACTGCGGCATCGCCGTACGCGTAGACATTGGCCTCGCGCCCCGCGCCGAGCTGCAGTCCGGGCGCTCCGGCGTGCGGGAGGTTCATGCGGCTGCCTCGCGGGCGGCCGGCTTACGGGCGAGGATGCGCTCCACCGTGCCGGCCTTGAGCCGTTCGGTCTCGGTGACCTGGAATCCGGCGGCTTGGACCAAGGGCAGTTGGCGGCGGGTGAAGTGTTCCCCGGCCGCACGGATCGTGATTCGTTCGAGCAGCCACTGAGCGGCGCGGATCGGCGGCCAGCTGCTGGCGATGTGGTCCACCAGCAGTAGCGTGCCGCCGGGTAGCAGGACCCGGTACATCTCGGCGATCGCGGCGGCGGGGTCGGGGATGGAGCACAGCGACAGCGCGCACACCACCGTGTCGAACGACGCGTCGCCGAAGGGCAGCCGCTCGGCGTCGCCTTCGCGCAGCTCCACCGGACGACCGAGGTCGGTGGCGCGTTCGCGGGCGATGACCAGCATCTCCGGACTCAGCTCGATCCCGGTGACGGACGTGTCGGACCGGTAGTGGGGCAGGTTAAGTCCGGTGCCGATCGCGACCTCGAGGACGCGGCCGTGGGCCCGCCGGCCGAGCCATTCGCGCCCACCGGCGAACCAGATCTTCTCGACGAGGGCCATCTGCTTGTCATAGGTGGGTGCGGCCTTGTCCCACACCCGCTTCTGCCGGGCGGTCGGGCTGTCACCCGCCGGTGGCTGTGCCGAACTGGTCATGAGGGTCCTTCCACGCGTCGTCGTGGGGTGGGCAGGGAGCAGTCGACGTCGGAGGCGACGGCGGCGCTGATGACGCCCCTGACCGCCTGCCGTACCCGGGCGGTGGCGTACATGAGTCTGCGTTCACTCTCAAGGACACAGTATGGAGCCATCGCTGACCGAGCCCGTCCGGGTTTCGCCGGCGGTCGTCGTCGGACGCACCGTGCCGACGCCAAAAAGCCAATCAAGGGTGCCAATACCAAGGCTGCTGAAACGGCAGATGTGCACCCGTTTCTGCACCGCGTTCAGGGTTGATCGTTCCCGCGTTCCGGGCGACTCTGCGGCCTTCGGCGAGCTTCGCTCAGCGCTCATGTGGCGCGACGTCGAGCTTCATGAGAATGGCGGCATTCGACGACATGTGAGCCGGCCTTGCTGGGAGGTTGACGAACTTTCGTCGGTGGCTGCCCGTAGGCCGATGGGAGACCTGCTCCCTGCCACTACCAACATATAGCGCACGGGGGGCCTTGCGGCAAGACCCGGGTCGTGGCGCAGAATCGCCGGCCGAAGCCAGAACTTGCCGAAATTGGAGTCGCGACGTGCGCGTTGTTGTCGGCGTATGGGCCACGCGGGGCGGTACGGCTGCCGGCGCTCGGCGCGGAGGTGCGGATGCGCGCCCCGGCGGGGCGAGACGCCCTGCCGCGCGCACCTGCCTGTAATCGGCCGCAGATCGGAGCTGATGACGTGAACCCGCTGACTGCCAGCGCGTTTGATCTTCCCGACCACCTTTCTCCCAAGGCCGACCCCAGGCTGATCGCCGACGACGAGCAGCATTTCGCGGCCATCGCGGACAGCCTCGAGCAGTCGATCGCCGGACTGTCCGACCGCCTCGAGGCCGAGCGTAAGGCGCCCGGCGGCAAAGGCCAGGCGGCGCTGGACCGGGACATGGAGATCCACCGGCTGACCGCTCGGCTGCGCGCCCTGCGTCGCTTCGGACTGGACCTGTGCCTCGGACGCATGGTCAGCGCAGACAACCCCGAGCCCGTGTACGTCGGACGGCTCGGCCTCACCGACAGCACGGGTCGTCGGTTGCTGCTCGACTGGCGCTCCCCGGCCGCCGAGCCGTTCTTCGGCGCGACCCACGCCAACCCGATGGGTCTGGCGAGCCGTCGCAGGTACCGCTGGACCCGGGGCCGGATCAGTGACTACTGGGACGAGGTGTTCGACGCGGCGGGGTTCGCGGGGCACGCCGCGCTCGACGACCAGTCCGCCTTCATCGCGAGCCTGGGCGGTAGCCGGTCGAGTCGAATGCGAGATGTGCTCAGCACCATCCAGGCCGACCAGGACCGCATCATCCGCGCCGGATCCCATGGCGCTCTCGTCGTCGACGGCGGTCCGGGCACAGGGAAGACCGTCGTCGCGCTGCACCGATCCGCCTACCTCCTCTACGCCGACCCGCGCCTCGGTCACCGCCGGGGCGGCGTGCTGTTCGTCGGCCCGCACCAGCCCTACCTGGCCTACGTCGCCGACGTCCTGCCCAGCCTCGGCGAGGAGGGCGTGCAGACCTGCACCCTGCGGGACCTCGTCCCGGAGGGAGCCTCGGCGACGATCGAGGCCGACCCGGACGTGGCCCGCCTGAAGTCGTCGGCCGACCTGGTGAAGGCGATCGAGGCGGCCGTCAGGTTCTACGAGGAGCCGCCCAGCAAGGGGATGACGGTCACGACCCCGTGGTCCGACATCCGGCTGAGCGCCGACGACTGGGCCGACGCGTTCGACGCACCAGAGCCCGGTACCCCCCACAACGAGGCGCGCGAGCAGATACTCGAGGAGCTGCTCACGATCCTGGCGGACCGGCACGACGACGACGTCCCGGCCGACCAGCTCCGGACGTCGCTGCTGCGCAACAAGGAGCTGCACACCGCCCTCAACCGCGCGTGGCCGCTGTTGGACGCGGCCGACCTCGTCGGAGACCTGTGGTCGGTGCCCGCGTACCTGCGCAAGTGTGCGCCATGGCTCAGCGCCGACGACGTTCGCCGACTGCAACGCGAGGACGCCCGGGCCTGGACGGTGTCCGACCTGCCCCTGCTGGACGCGGCCCGGCAGCGGCTCGGCGACCCGGAGGTGGCGCGGCGCGAGCGCCGGGCCGCTGCCGCCGTCGCGGCCGAACGGGAGCGCATGACCAGGGTCGTCGACGACCTGATCGCCACGGACGACTCCGACATGCAGGTGATGTCGATGCTGCGTGGGGAGGACATGCGGGACGCCCTGGTCGACGAAACCGCACTGCCCGGCGCCGACCCGGACCGGCTCGCCGGACCGTTCGCGCACATCGTCGTGGACGAGGCTCAGGAACTGACCGACGCGGAGTGGCAGATGCTGCTGCTGCGCTGCCCGTCCCGGAGCTTCACCATCGTCGGTGACCGGGCCCAGGCCAGGCACGGGTTCACCGAGTCGTGGCAGGAGCGGCTGGAGCGGGTGGGGCTCGACCGGATCAGCCTGGCTTCCCTGACCGTCAACTACCGCACGCCCGAGGAGGTCATGGCGGAAGCCGAGCCGGTCATCCGCGCCGTGCTCCCGGACGCCAACGTGCCGGCCTCCATCCGCAGCGGCGGTATCCCCGTCGTACACGGGTCCGCGTCGGGTCTGGGCTCGATCCTCGACGCCTGGCTCGCCACGCATGCCGACGGGATCGCCTGCGTCATCGGCGATCCCACCTTCCGGGCAACGGCCCGCGTCCGGTCGCTGACCCCCGAGCTGGCGAAGGGGCTCGAGTTCGACCTGGTCGTCCTCATCGACCCAGAGGCGTTCGGCAACGGCATCGAAGGAGCGGTCGACCGCTATGTCGCGATGACCCGAGCGACCCAGCAACTCGTCATCCTCACCGGCTCCTGACGTCGTACCGGGCACGACGCCGGCCGTGGAAGCTGCCGGCGGCCCGGGGCAGCCCCACCCGTGGCTGCCCCGGGCCTGCTGCCAGATCCCCGCTGCTCAGCCCTCGCGGCGCACGGTCGTCGGGTTCCACACCACCCCGCCCGGGCTGTAACGCAGGTTGTGCGTGCTCCGAAAGGAGTACGCACCGGTCAAAAGGCGCCTGACTGACCCTACGACGCCGCACGCTAGAGAGCGTCTGAACGCGCCGGATCGACGAGCAGCCGGAGGAGTGCGCGCCCCATGAGTCAGGAGACCAAAACCGAGCAGGCTGGACGCGCGGGTGGTACCCAGTCAGCCCGCCAGAACAGGCTCACCAACGAAGACGGCAAGATCATGATTGCCGAGACCGTGGTACAGAAGGTGGCCGGGATGGCGTGCCGGGAGGTGGCGGGCGTTCACGCCATGGGTAACGCCGGCACGCGCGCGTTCAGTGCCATCCGGGAACGGATTCCGGGCAGCAGTGGGCCGAACGTGTCCCGGGGGGTGGGCGTCGAGGTCGGCGAGAACGAGGCTGCGATCGACCTGGACGTCATCGTCGAGTACGGGGTCAGCATCGCCGACCTGGGCCGGAACATCCAGCGCAACGTGAAGACGGCCGTCGAGCGGATGACCGGCCTGAACGTCGTCGAGGTCAACATCAGCATTGACGACGTGCAGCTGCCCGAGTCGGACGGCCAACGGCAGGAGCCACGGACGTCATGACGGAGACCGCTGGGCAGCGCCACGCGGTGGTCGACGGTGTCGACGTGGACGCCGTCGCGGCCGCGGTCCGGGCCTGTCCGGGCGTCGTGGGCCTGACTACGGGGTGGGCGGGGGGCCGTGCCACCTACCTGCCCGGTCGCCGGGTCGATGGGGTGGCCGTCGACGCCGATGCCGTGGTGGTCCAGGTCCGGGGCAGGTGGGGCGTTACGGCCCGAGAACTCGCCCGCGAGGTCCGGGCGGCGGTGCTGCCCCTGGCTGCCGGCCGTCGGGTCGACGTGGTTGTCGCCGATCTGGAAATTCCGCCACCGGCCGGGCCGGACGGGCGGCCGGACGGGCGCCCGAACCACACCCCGTGATCCGCCCGCCGGGCGGCGTTCACCGTTCAGCAGTCCGTACCGCACCATGGGAAGAGGCGCCAGCATGATCAAGTTGATAGGTGTCGTCGTCGGCTTGGCGTTGGGCTTCGCCCTCGCATTCGGCAGCTTCGGTCAGATGCTGATCGTCGCGCTGTTCGCGGCGCTCGGCTACGCGGTGTCGAAGTTCTTCGCCGGCGAGGTCAATCTCGCCCCGTACATCCAGGGCCGGCGGAGCAGCCAGTGACCGCGGTGACCGGTGCCGGGGCAGGCGGGCCAGGCCAGCCGGCGCACGAGGAGTTGGGCCGGCTGCACATTCACGACCGGGTGGTCGAGAAGATCGCCGCGCGGGCGGCGGGGGAGATCGCCGAGGCGGGTAGCGCGACGCCGCGGGTTTTCGGGCGCTCCCTGCCCGGCGCGGGCCGCTTCGGCATCCGCCGCGCCGACCTGGATGCCGCCGCCAGCGCGTCCGCCTACATCGAGGGATCGGTGACCCGCATCGAGTTGTCCATCAGCGTCCGCTGGCCGGCATCCATCCCGGAGGTCACCGCCCAGGTCCGCGACCGCGTCCGGACCCGCGTGTCGGACCTGACCGGGCTACGGGTTCAGGAGGTGGGGATCACCGTCACCGACCTGGTCACCGACCGGGCGCCCGGCCGCCGAGTGCGCTGAATCGAGGCCCCGGTGAGAATCGCCAACCGTCTGCTCGCGTTCCTGCTGAGCCTGGCGCTGACCCTCGGCGCCGTACTCGTGTTGATCGAGATCGTCGCCTACGCGGTCGGGGCGAAGGCGATCGTGCTGGACTGGCCCGGCCTCTACCGCTGGGCGTCCGGCACCACCTGGGGCAGCGGGATCGTACGGCTGGTCGGTGTGGGCCTCGCCGTCATCGGTCTGCTGCTGCTCGCCGCCCAGCTCAACCCCCGTCGGCCCGATCGGCTGCGGCTGCAGGCGGTCGATTCCGCCACCGACGCCGCCATCACCCGGCGCGGCCTGGCCCGGACGCTGCGGGACGCGGCCATCGAGGTGGACGGCGTCCACGACGCCCACGTCACGGTCGGCCGGCACCTCGTGCGCGTCCGCGCCGAGGTCCACGACGGGGCGGCACCTTCGGTGGACTCCCTGCACGCCGCGGTGGCCTCGGCCGCCCAGCACCGCCTCGACGCGCTGCGCCTGGCCATGGCACCGGCCCTGTCCGTACGGATCAGACAGGAGGAGCAGCAGTGATCCGCGGCGATCGCAGCAACCGCACCCTACTCACCATCCTCGCGCTGGTCCTGTTCCTCGCCGGCATCGCGGTTCTCCTCGCCGGTGCCGACCTGTACGGCCGGGACTTCAGCCGACGACACCTGCTCGACAACCCGCCCGCGCGCTTCGTCGGCGCCCATGGCGGCTGGTTCTGGCCGGTGGCGGCCGTGGCCGCCGCGATCGTCGCGTTGCTCGGCCTGCGCTGGCTGGCCGCCGTCATCACCACCGAACCCAGCCAGCGGCGCATCACCATCAGCACCGACGGCGCCGCCGGACGGACTGTCGTCGACGCCGGTGCGCTCGCCACCGCCGTGCAGGTGGAAGTCGAGGGCTGCCCGGGCGTGGACGACGTCGACACCAGGCTCTGGGGCAGCCCGCATACCCCCCGCCTCGCGCTGGCCGTCACGGCCGATCCCGACGTCGACATCGCCGCGTTGCGCGAGCGGCTCGAAGCCCTCGCGCTGCCCCGCATCCGGTACGCCCTCGGTAGGCCGGACCTGCCCGTCAGCCTCGATCTCACCTACCGCCCGCGCCGGGGCGCTCGCCTGAGCTGAGGCACTGAGGGCGGTCAGCGCGGGTGAGCCTCGGATCGGCCGGGCGGAGTTGTTCGCCCACCGTTCGCCGCGGAGCCGCCCGCCCGTCGGCCGCGGGCCCTAGCGTGGTCGGCCCGACCGGACGCCCCAGGAGGCCGCCGCGCATGACCCCGCCACCGATCGGCCGCACCATGGACGCCGAGGTCACGGCGGTGAGCCGGATCGGCGACACCGCCCCGCACAGCGCCTTCACCGACCTGGTCCGGCACGGCGGAGCCTGGTACTGCGCCTTCCGTGAGGGGACGTCGCACCTCTCCGGGGACGGCGTGATCCGGGTGCTCGCCTCGCCGGACGGCCGTTCCTGGACCTCCGCGGCGGTGCTGCGCCGGGACGGCACCGACCTGCGCGACCCCCGCTTCGTTCCCCGGCCCGACGGCCGGCTGCACCTGTACGCCGCCGCAGTGACCGGCGAGACCACGAAGTCGTTCCGCACCATGGCGTGGCTGTCGCCGGACGGCCACCGCTGGGGTGAGCCGACGCCGGTCGGCGAGCCGGACGTCTGGCTGTGGCGAGCCGTGTGGCACGCCGACGCGATGTACGGCGTCGGCTACGCCACCCGCGAGCCGCGCTTCGTCCGGCTGTACCGCAGCGGCGACGGGGTCGACCTGCACCCGGTCGTGCAGACCCTGTTCGCCGCCGGCTACCCGAACGAGTCGGGCCTGGTCTTCGAGCCGGATGGCACGGCCGTGTGCCTGCTGCGCCGGGACCGGGACAGCGCCACCGCCCAACTCGGCCGGGCCCGCCCGCCGTACCGGGACTGGCAGTGGACGGACCTGGGGGTGCAGGTGGGCGGACCGGCCCTGCTCCGGCTGCCGGACGGCCGGCTGGTGGCCGGGGTACGCCTGCTCGACGGCCGGCCGCGCACCGCGATCTGCGCGGTCGACGCCGGGCGCGGCGAGCTGACCGAGCTGGTCACCCTCCCCTCCGGCGGCGACACCAGCTACCCCGGCCTGGTCTGGCACGACGACCTGCTGCGGGTCAGCTACTACTCGTCGCACGAGGGGCGCACCTGCGTCTACCTCGCCGAGGTGGCCATCGGGCCGGCCCAACGCTGACGTGCCACCGTCCGGGGGATCGCCGGGGTGGGCGGTCGCCTACCGTTGACATCGATCAGGGCCACCTACCGCCGGCCCTGATCCTTCGCGGTGGTCGGCGTTCCGGCTCGTCGGTGTGAGTCCGCCCTGGTTCGGCATGCGCCCCCCCGTGGCATGGCAGTGTGACCGGTTGACGGGTCGGCACAGAGGCGGAGTGGGCTAACGACGATGGCAGGCAGGACTGACCTGCTGAGAAAGGGGGAGAGCCCGCAGCAGGCGACGTTCCTGGAACTCTTCTTCGACCTGGCGTTCGTCTTCGTCATCGCGCGAATCGCGGTGCGCATCACCGAGCAGTTGGAACGCTCCGGCGTCGCGGAGGGATGGATCGTCTTCCCGTCGGTGGGCCAGACCCTGTTGTTGCTGATGCCGCTGACCTGGGTGTGGACCCTGACCGCGTGGACCACCGCCCGGTTCGACCCCCGCCGGTTGCCGGTGCAGGCCGTGGTCATCATGACCATGTTCGGTGTGCTGATCATGTCGGCCGCGCTGCCCAGCGCGTTCCGCGGCGGCGGTGTGGCCTTCGCCGTGGCGTACGTCGCCATTCAGGTCGGCCGGTCCGTTGCCTTCGTCTTCATCCTGCGCGGGCACAAGCACCGGCGGACCTTCGCCCGCGAACTTGTCTGGTTCTCGCTGACCGGCGTCCTGTGGCTCGCCGGCGCGTTCGCCCACGACGGGACCCGGGTCTGGGTGTGGTTCGGCGCCGCCGCGGGGGACTACCTGGCGGCGAGATTCGGATGGCCGGTGCCCAAGCTCGGGCGGCTGCGCGTCACCGTGTGGGCGGCCGCCGGCGAGCACCTGGCCGACCGATACCGCCAGTTCCTCCTGATCGCCCTCGGTGAATCCGTTCTGGCCCTTGCCGTCGCCTATACCAGGGGCCTGTATGACGTGGAATCCACCGCCGCGTTCGTGATCGGCTTCGCCACCACCGTTCTGCTCTGGCGGATCTACTTCTACCGGGCCGGGCAGATTCTCTCCGACGCCATCGCCGCATCGAAGAACCCGACCCACCTCGGCCGGGTAGCCGCCTTCACCCACGGGATCATGGTCCTGGGCATCATCGTCACCGCCGTCGGCTCCGAACTCGTCATCACCAAACCACTCGGCCATACCGAGGACGCCTGGATCTTGATCATCCTCGGCGGCCCGGCCCTGTTCATCGCCGGACGCGCCTACTTCGAGTACGTGGTGTTCGCCCGGGTCTCCCGCCCCCGGCTGGTCGGCATCCTCGCTCTCGCCCTGGCCGCCCCGCTGATGGCCCTCCTGCCACCCCTGCTCGTCGCCCTCACCGCGGCACTGGTCCTGACCGGGATCGGCGCCACCGACGCCGCCCGGGCGCGGGGGCGACCGGAGGAAGCCCCATCGCCACCACGGTGAGCGGACCGGCATGAAGGACGCTCACCGGCAGTCCGCCGGGGCGGACAGCAGCGAGTAGTAGAAGGGCTTGGGGTTTCCGGCCCCGTCGCGCAGGCCGAAGCCGGGGACCATCGCGTCGGTGTAGGCGAAGACCGAGTTCCAGACGCTCGATCGGCCGGCGAGCATGCACTGGAAGTTCCAGGTGTCGTCCTCGTTGTGCCACTCGGTGGCCACCACCGGACGGCCGAAACGGTTCCACATCATGTCGAAGTCACCCGCCGCCTGCGAGGTGGTCTTCGTGTACGGGTGGATGGCGACGATGTCGGGCAGGGGCGCGCGCCCACCGATCGCGGCGAACACCGCGGCGGCGTAGTTGACGGCATTCTGTCCACCGGAAGCCAGACCCGCCATCACAAAGCGACCGGCGAACTGGGGATACGTGTTGCGGTACAAGACCCACATGTCGGCGTACGCGGACGGAGACAGGTAGGTGCCGGGGTCGTCCGGCTCGTTACCGATCTGGATGAAGTCCGCGTTCCACGGCACGTAGCCGCCGGATTCACTGGTGATGATCGCCATGACCTTGAGCCCGGCGCCCTTCAGCGCGTCGATCCGCGGCTGAATCCACTGACGCGAGACGAACCGGACGCCCTTGAATCCTTCGCCGGCCAGCCTTCCGGGTTGCGACTGCTGCCAGGCAGCCTCGTTGCTCGGGTCGATGTTGACGGCGAACAACGACGAGCCGTAGATCCCCACATCCTGGCGTTGCTGGACGCCGGCCGCCGGCGTGGGAGCCGCCCACCCGATCGCCGCCACAGCGGACAACAGGACTGCGCTCAGGAACGCGAGCATTCGGGCGGGCGTGGTTCGGGTCGCATGTGGGCTTGATGGGACCACGGTCCACCTCCGAGGGCGACAACGAAACGATCCCCGTGGAATAACAGTCAAGCATGTCAATATTAGGCGCGTACAGGCCCGCTGGCTCATGGTGAGAACCGGAATGGTGGCCGGCGGCCATGTGGAGCGCGGGCACCGGTCAGGCCGAACGGTGGATCAGGGCGCGCCGGGGCGGCTCCATCCGGGGTGCCGCCAGCGGCCCGTGCCCGGGCCTGACCTCTGTCGGCCAAGCCGGCGCCGGCCGGGCCGGCGTCCGGTGCGTCTCGGCCGGGGCGGGCCGGCGGGGCGGCGGCACGGCGACAGGCACGTCCGGCCTGGGCCGGTCGGCCGGGGTGATGCCCAGCTGCCGCATCCGCTCGGCGTACGCGCGGTAGCGTCGCTCGGCCTCCCCGTGCCGTCCCGCCGACCGCAGCACCTGCACCAGCTCCAGGTGCGCGTCCTCGTCGTACGGGTCGCGGTGCACCAGCCGCATCAGGTAGACCAGCTTCTGGTCGGTGTCCTCGGCGTGCTGCACCAGTGCCCGCAGCACGCTGGTGTGTGCGACCTGTGCCTCGTCGCGCAACGGCTGCGCCCAGTCCTCGTACGGGTCGTCGGCGAGGAAGTCCCCGCCGTAGAGCTCGTCGGCGCGGGCCAGCAGGCGGGGCGCGTCCGGGTGCCCGGCGCGCTGTGCGGCCTGGGCCTCCCCGGCGGCGACCAGGAACGCCTCGACGTCCACGTCGACCACGTTCAGGTCGATCGCCACGGAACTGCGGTCGGCCAGCACCGCGCCCGGCCCGTCGCCCCGGCCGCTGCCGAGCACCCGGCGCAGCGTGGACAGCAGCACCGACAGCCGGTTCGCCGTCCGCGACGGGGACTCGGCCGGCCAGAGCAGCTCCATCAGCCGGCTGCGGGGCACCGCCCGGCCCCGGTGCGCGACCAGGATCTTCAGCAGGTCCCGGGCCTTCTTCGACTGCCATTCGCGGTACGGGACGACCGTGCCGGCGCGGAACACCCGGAAGTCGCCGAGGGTGTGCACCACCACGGCCGGCACCCGCAGGGTGATCGCGGTGAGCCCGTCGGCGACGCCGGGGTCCAGTCGTACCCCGCAGCGGCGCAGCTTCTGCTCGGCGCCTTCCGCGCCGCGGCGGGCCCGCCGGCCCTGCAGCCGGGCGGCGATCAGCCGGATCGCCGCCTCCTCGGCGCGGTCGCCCAGCTCCTGGCAGAGGCT
>NZ_JAPDPH010000226.1 GCF_026013475.1 Micromonospora yasonensis
GGGCGGCGATGGCGAGGGTCGCGGCCACGAGGCCCTTGTAACCGAAGATCGGCTTCCGGGAGAAGACCGGGATGATCTCGGTGATGATGCCGAAGAACGGCAGCGCGATGATGTAGACCTCAGGGTGCCCGAAGAACCAGAACAGGTGCTGCCAGAGCATCGGCCCGCCGGTTGCCGGGTCGTACACGTGGGCGCCGAGCAGGCGGTCCGCGGCGAGCGCGAAGAGCGCGGCGGCCAGCAGCGGGAAGACCAGGATCGCCAGCAGGCTGGTGACCAGCATGTTCCAGGTGAAGATCGGCATCCGGAACATGGTCATGCCGGGGGCGCGCAGGGTCAGGATCGTGGTGATCAGGTTGACCGCGCCGAGGATGGTGCCCAGACCGGAGATGGCCAGGCCGACCACCCACATGTTCGCGCCCACACCCGGCGAGTGCTCGGCCGTGCTCAGCGGGGTGTACGCGGTCCAGCCGAAGTCGGCGGCGCCACCGGGGCTGATGAACCCGGCGGTGGCCATGGTGCCACCGAAGAGGTACAGCCAGTAGGCGAACGCGTTGAGTCGGGGGAACGACACGTCGGGCGCGCCGATCTGCAGCGGCACCACGTAGTTCGCGAAGGCGAACACGATCGGCGTCGCGAAGAACAGCAGCATGATCGTGCCGTGCATGGTGAAGAGCTGGTTGTACTGCTCGGGCGACAGGAACTGCAGGCCCGGCTGCGCCAGCTCGGCGCGCATGATCAGGGCCATCAGGCCGCCGATCATGAAGAACGCGAACGCGGTGACCATGTACATGATCCCGATCTGCTTCGCGTCCGTGGTGCGCAGCAGCCGCGCGATGGCCGACCCCTTGACCGGCTCGCGGACCGGCCAGGGCCGGGTCACGACCGGCTTGGGTGCGACGGTGGTCACGAGTGGCCTCCGGTTCTCGGTTGTCCCGCTCGGCACGCGCTGGTTTTCTGCGCAGCCGTCATCCGCAAGGAGGATAGTCCCCGGCAGGTGGGGGCGCGGCGTGGGGTGGGCGGCTACGATCATCGCCCCCTTCCGCGCCCGCGGTCACAGCGGGTCCACCAGCAACCGGTAGTGCTCCTGGAAGATCCGTCCGCCGCGTCCGCGCAGCAGCGGGTCGCGCAACGCCGGCGGCACGTCGCGGGTCCGGTTGCGGTCCCGGGTCCGGTCCCGCACCCACTTGGTACGGGGCCGGCGGCGGCTCTCGTACGCGAGCAGGGCGGCGTCCACGCTGCTGGCGGCCTTGAGCGACTCGGCGAGCACCACGGCGTCTTCCAGCGCCATCGCGGCACCCTGCGAGAGGGTGGGCGCGGTGGCGTGGGCCGCGTCGCCGACGAGCAGCACCCGGCCGTGGAACCAGCGCCCCAGTTCGACCTCCTCGGTGGGCTCGGCGTGCACGTGCGCGTCCTCGAGGGCGGCCAGCACCTCACGGACCGGGCCGCCGTAGTCGCCGAACAACTCGTGCAGCCGGGCGAGCGGGTCGACCGGGAGGGTGCTGCCGGCCTCGTCGGCGTAGCAGTGCAGCCGGCCGGCCCCGACCGGCACCAGTAGGAAGCCGGCGCGCTGGCCGAGCAGCGCCGTCCAGTCGGCGACCCGGGGCCCACCCCGGACCAGGGCCCGATAGACCATCTGGCCGGCGGGGCGGGGCGGACCGCCGAGCGCGGCCAGGGTACGCACCGCGGAGCGGGGCCCGTCCGCGCCGATGACCAGGTCGTACTCGGCGCAGGTGCCGTCGGTGAAGCCGACGGCGACGCCGCCGGGCAGCAGTTCCACGGTGCTGACCTCGGCGCCGTGCCGGACCGCTCCGCCGGCCCCGGTGAGCAGGACGCGGTGCAGTTCGGCGCGGGGCACCGCCCGGCACTCCCCCACTCCGGCCCAGAGCGCGTCGAGGTCGACCTCGCAGAGCGGCGCGCCGACGGCGTCGAGGAAGCGCTGCCGGTGGATGAGCTGGCCGAGCGGGCGTACCGGGCCGTCCAGGTCGAGCCGGCGCAGCGCTCGCGCCGCGTTGCCCGGGAGGTAGAGGCCGGTGTCGGCGCGCTCGTCGGGCGGAAGCTTCTCGGTGACGTCGGGCCGGAACCCTGCCAGGCGCAGCGCCCGGGCCACGGCGAGACCGGCGATGCCCGCGCCGACGACGAGAATGCGCAGGGGGGAGCCGTCCATGGTGGTGTACGCCTCCGGAGGGGTTCGGAACGCGCTGGAGGCAAGACACTACTCGCCGCAACCGCCGCACGGTAGGCCCCATCGGCCCTGGCGCGACGCTGCTCGGTAGGGCCGGTCGATCCCGCCGGTCGGGATTCCCTCGTCAACCGATGGAGAGCGGGAACACGCTGCGGCGAAGCCCCCTCACGGACCGTGTTCGGGCAGATCAACTCAACCGACACCGTTGCGCCGTTGTTTCATCCATGTAAATGTATTGCCTTGAGCGTGGGAGCGCTCCCGGCCCAGCCCCCGACACATCCCCTCCCCGCCGAAGGCAAGGAGCATCATGAAGCGTCCATTGAGGGCCATCGCGGCCGCCGGTCTGCTGGCGGCCGGCTCGATCGTCGCCGTCATCCTCGGCGGCACCGCCTCCGCCGACACCCAGATCTGCGACCAGTACGGGTCGACCACGATCGGCGGCAAGTACGTCGTGCAGAACAACCGCTGGGGCACCAGCGCCCAGCAGTGCATCAACGTCACCTCCACCGGCTTCTCCATCACCCGCCAGGACGGGGTGGGGAACACCAGCGGCGCCCCGGTCTCGTACCCGTCGATCTTCGTGGGCTGCCACTACACGAACTGCTCGCCCGGCACCAACCTGCCGGTCCAGGTGAAGAACATCAGCAACGCGCCGAGCAGCATCAGCTACAACTACGTCAGCGGCGCGATCTACGACGCGGCGTACGACATCTGGCTCGACCCCACGCCGAAGAAGGACGGGGTGAACCAGATGGAGATCATGATCTGGTTCAACCGGCAGGGCTCCATCCAGCCCATCGGCTCGCCGGTCGGCAACGCCAGCATCGCCGGCCGGACGTGGGAGGTCTGGCGGGGCAGCAACGGCTCGAACAACGTCATCTCGTACGTGGCGTCGTCGGCGATCTCCAGCCTGAGTTTCGACGTCCTGGCGTTCATCAACGACACGCGCAACCGCGGCGCGATCACCAGCGACTGGTACCTGACCAGCATCCAGGCCGGCTTCGAGCCGTGGCAGGGCGGCGTGGGCCTCGCGGTCAACTCGTTCTCGCAGGACGTCAACACCGGTGGCAGCACGCCCCCGCCGACGACCGCCCCGCCCACCACCGCTCCGCCCTCCGGCAGCGGCTGCTCGGTGAAGTACACCCCGAACGCCTGGAACAACGGCTTCACCGCCGACGTGGCGATCACCAACACCGGCTCCGGCACCATCAACGGCTGGGCGCTCACCTACACCCTGCCGGCCGGGCAGCAGATCACCAGCGCCTGGAACGCCACGGTGACCCAGAGCGGGTCTGCGGTGACCGCGCGGAACCTCAGCTACAACGGCACGTTGGCGCCGGGCGGCTCGACCAGCTTCGGCTACCAGGGGACGCTGAGCGGCACGTACTCGTCGCCGAGCAGCTTCTCGCTCAACGGGGTCATCTGCGCCAAGGGCTGAACCCGGGTGAACGACAAGGGGCGCGGTCCGCAAGGACCGCACCCCTTGTCTACCGAAGGCTCAGGACTCCAGGTCGCGCGTGCGAACCTGGGACACCACGCCGAAGCTGGCGTCCGGACCGTAGGAGAGGCCAAAGCCGGTGCCGGTCACCGTGGCCTCGCTCCGCTTCTCGACGTGCCGAACGCCCTGCTCATCGGTCCAATCGGAGCTGGTCGGCTCACCGGTCGCGGTCCAGGCCACCTCGACCGTCGTGGTGCCGGCGGCCTCAACCTCGGTGCAGTCCTCGGTCTCCTCGGTGAACGTGCAGTGCCGCCGCACCTCCCGGTACGCCAGGTCGGCCTCGACCGTGGTCACCCCGGTCAACGAGAACCTGAACCTGCTCACCGGGACGCCGTAGGCGGTCCGGAAGACGCTGTCACAGACGTACGCGGTATCGGTGGGCGCACAGTGCGAGTCCTGCCACTCCACGTCGATCGTGGTCCGGCCGTCGTCGTCCTTCACCACGTCGAGGTCCATCCCGACGTTGTCGGCGTCGTTGCGGAAGAGAGCGTGCGCGGACCTGGCAATCGAGTCGGCCGACGCCGGGACGGCGGGCAGGAGGGCCGACGCGCCCAGGGCGACGCCAGCAATGATCAGGGTGCTGCGAATACGGGCCACTCTGCTCCTTGTCAGCAGCGGGAACGTGAGCCGCCACTGTAGAAGGTCAGGTCCCGGGTCCGCTGCCCCTTTCCCGGAACGGTCAGCCGCCCAGCGCGTCGATGTCGCGCATCTCCTCGGCGGTGAGCGAGAAGCCGAAGACGTCGGCGTTGGCCCGGATCCGGTCCGGGGTCACCGACTTGGGGATCACCACGATCTCGTGGTCGATGTGCCACCGGAGCACCACCTGCGCCGGGGAGACGTCGTGCGCCTGGGCGATGCGCGCCAGCACCGGGTCGGACAGGTCGCTGGTCTTGAACGGGCTGTAGCCCTCCAGCACCACGCCCCGGTCCTTGTGCGCGGCGTGCACCTGCCGGTCGTACAGGGACGGGCTCCAGCGGATCTGGTTGACCGCCGGGGTCTCCTCGGTCGCCTGGATCAGCTCGTCGATCTGCGCGATCGAGTAGTTGCTCACCCCGACGGCCCGGGTCAGGTTCTCCTCCCGTGCGGCGAGCAGTTCCCGCCAGGCCGGGATGCTGTCGGCCGGCGACGACGGCGGCCAGTGGATCAGCCACAGGTCGACGTACTCGGTGTCCAGGGCGGCCAGGCTCGCCTCGATGGTCTCCCGCTCCCGGCCCACCCGTTCGGGTGGCAGCTTCGTGGTGATGAAGACGTCCTCGCGGCGCAGCCCGCTCTCGTTGACCGCCCGGCCGACCTCCTTCTCGTTGCCGTACATCGTGGCGGTGTCGATGTGCCGGTAACCGGCGTCCAGGGCGGCGAGCACGGCGTCGTACCCCGCCTTGCCGGTGGCCTGCCAGGTGCCGAAGCCGAGCAGCGGCATCCGGACGTCGCCGGGGAGGAGGACGGTGGGCTGGTCGAGGTCCATACCGACGCTTCTACCCGTGATCGACGTAGCCATGCCGCCGACGCGCCGGACGGCGGGGAAACGGACAGAAGTCGCCGGAAGCGGGCGATCGGGCGGAGTGTGCCGCAGAATGCGGGGGTGGGCGACCGGCTGGAGGAGTACCGGCGGAAGCGGGACGCGGCGCGTACCCCGGAGCCGGTGCCGGAGCGGGCTCCGGAGCGGAAACGGACCGGCCGGCGCAAGCCCCGCTTCGTCATCCAGCAGCACCACGCCCGCAGCCTGCACTGGGACCTGCGGCTGGAGCACGACGGCGTGCTGGCCTCCTGGGCGGTCCCCCGCGGCCTGCCTCGCGACCCCGGCCGCAACCACCTCGCCGTGCACACCGAGGACCATCCGATGGAGTACCTCACCTTCCACGGCGAGATCCCGGCCGGCGAGTACGGCGGCGGGCGGATGACGGTCCACGACACCGGGACCTACCGCGCGGAGAAGTGGCGCGACGACGAGGTGATCGTGGTGCTGGACGGGAAGCGGACGAAGGGCCGGTACGTGCTCTTCGCCACCGGCGGTCGAGGCCGGGACTGGATGGTGCGGCGCACCGACCCGGCCCCGGCGGGCTGGACCCCGATGCCCGAGCTGGTCCGCCCGATGCACCCCACCCCGGGAAAGCGGCTGCCCAGGGACGCCGACGCCTGGGGGTACGAGCTGCGCTGGGACGGGGTCCGGGCGATGGCGTACGTCTCCGGCGGCCGGCTGCGGCTGCTCGACGGGACGGACGAGGAGATCAGCGGGGCATACCCCTGGCTGCGCGGCATGGCCGAGGCGCTGGCGCCGACCGAGGCGGTGCTGGACGGCGTGCTGGTCCGGATCGACCCGGCCGGGCGGGTGCACCAGCCCAGCAAGCGGGACGGGCAGTTCCTCGCCGTGGACCTGCTCTGGCTGGAGGGCGTGACCAGCATCGACCTGCCGTACCCGCAGCGCCGGGAGCTGCTCGACGGTCTGGCGCTCACCGGGCCGCACTGGCAGACTCCGCCTTGGTTCCCGGGCGTCGGCGTGGACGCCCTGCGAACCGCCCGCGAACAGGGGCTCCCGGGCGTGGTGGCCAAGCGCCTCGACTCCCCGTACGAGCCGGGTCGGCGCAGCCGGCTGTGGCTGAGCATCGACGCGAGCTGAGGAGCACCCGTGCACCTGACGCACCTGGAATGCCCGCGCTGCGGCCTCGAGCGTCCGGCGGACAAGTTGCAGAACCTGTGTGACTGCGGGTCGCCGCTGCTGGCCCGCTACGACCTGGCGGCGGTGGCCGCGTCGCTGGCCCCCGAGCAGTTCGGCCTGCGCCCGGCCGACCTGTGGCGTTACCGGGAGTTGCTGCCGGTGGCCGATCCCCGGTTCGTGACCACGCTGGGCGAGGGCTGGACACCGCTGCTGCGCGCCCCCGCGTACGGGGCCGAGATCGGGATCCCGGACCTGATCGTGAAGGACGAGGGGCTGACCCCGACCGGGTCGTTCAAGGCGAGGGGCGCGGCGGTCGGCGTGAGCCGGGCCCGGGAGCTGGGCGTCGAGCGGATCGCCATGCCGACCAACGGCAACGCCGGGGCGGCCTGGGCGACGTACGCGGCCCGGGCCGGGATGGGCGCGACCATCGCGATGCCGCTGGACGCGCCGACCATCTGCCGGCGGGAGTGCCGGGCGGCCGGTGCCGACCTGCGGCTGGTGGACGGGCTGATCAGCGACGCCGGGCGCTGGGTGGCCCGGTTGGTCGCCGAGTCGGGCGGACGGATCTTCGATGCCGGCACGGTGCGCGAGCCGTACCGCCTGGAGGGCAAGAAGACCATGGGGTACGAGATCGTCGAGCAGCTCGGCTGGCAGGTGCCCGACGTGATCATCTACCCCACCGGCGGCGGGGTGGGGCTGATCGGCATCCACAAGGCCCTGCACGAGCTGCGCGAGCTGGGCTGGGTGGAGGACAAGCTGCCCCGCCTCGTCGCGGTGCAGTCCACCGGGTGCGCCCCGATCGTCCGGGCGTTCGCCGCCGGGGAGCCGCGGGCCACGCCCTGGGCGGACGCGCACACGGTGGCGTTCGGCATCACCGTGCCGGCCCCGCTGGGCGACGAGCTGATCCTGACCGCGCTGCGGGAGAGCAGTGGCACGGCGATCGCGGTCGACGACGCGGAGATCCTCACCGACCTGCGGGACTTCGCGGCCCGGGAGGGGCTGCTGCTGTGCCCGGAGGGCGCCGCCTGCCTGACCGCGGCCCGGCACCTGCGGGCCGGGGGCTGGATCCGGGCCGGCGAGCGGGTGGTGGTGCTGAACACCGGCGCCGGCCTCAAGTACCCGGAAACGGTGGACGTCTCGGACGTACCGCTGGCGGTCTGACCTCGCCTCAACCCGCCGGCACCACCCGCCCGGCCGTCCGATCCACACCGCGCCGGTCAGGCGGTGGGCGGCTCGTCGCGGCCGGCCGCCTCGGCCGCGTCGGCCTCCTCCTTGGTCCGGTGCACCGCGCCGTCGGCATGGTCGGGTGGGCCGTAGACGGTGTAGAGGACGAGGGGGTTGGGGCCGGTGTTGACGAAGTTGTGCTTCGTGCCGGCGGGTACGACCACCAGGTCGCCGGAGACGACCTCCTTCGTCTCACCGGCCACCCGGGCCTCACCGGTGCCGCTGACGAAGGTGAGGATCTGGTCGATGCCCTCGTGGACCTCCTCGCCGATCTCCCCGCCCGGCGGGATCGTCATGATCACCAACTGGGTGCGCTCCCCGGTCCAGAGCACCCGGCGGAAGTCCGGGCTCTTCTCGGCGACGGTCGCGATCGTGAAATGCTCCATGGCGCGCACATACCCGGTGTGCCATCGGGTCACGCCGGGAAGTCGCAAAAGGTGGAATTCGCCACCCGCCCCGGGTTTGCCCCCCCACCAAACGGGCATCTGGTGCGCAAGGACCGGCGTGCGGCGCCGGTCGAGCCAGGTCCCCGCTGTCGTACCGCCGTACGGCTGCGGTGGTGGGAGACGGCCAGAGCGCGGCGACGTTACGACCCGGGTCGGACGGCGCCGTGCGCTCGTCTGTGCGCGGTGCCGCCGATCCCCGCCCGCGCCGGGGCCAAGCGCCACGGCGACGCCTGGGCGTCAGGCGAGGACGGCCAGGTGGAAGGGACGGTCGACGTGCCCGTCGGCGGCGTACGTCTCGACGAAGACGGCGTTGGGGATGCCGGTACGCGGCGCCACGGCGATGGCGCCCGACGGGGCGAGCCCGTCGCCGCCGGCCGGTCCGACGGTGCCGACGTAGCCGGCGGCGGTCACGTCCTGGTCGAAGACGACCTGGTACATGCCGGCGGCCAGCCGGGTGACCGAGGTGGCGCCGAGCCCTCGGGCCAGCGTGCCGTTGGCGTTGACCACCGCGAAGAGCACGCGGGCGCTGGCCGGCAGGCCGGCCGGGGAGCAGCTCATGATCTGGGAGTCGGCATGCGCGACGTCCTCCGCGCAGGCTACGGGTTGCCCGGCCGCTCCTTTCCTGGATCTGGTGCTGGACATGGCGGTCCTCTCTGCCGCCGTCGGCACCGACGGTGAGGCTGGAGACGGGGCCAGGCGATCAACGGTGATCACCCTCTGTGCTCGAAGCTATGTCGCCAGCCGCCCACCAACCAGCGGCAGAACTGTCCGATCAAGGACAGTCAATCACTTGAGCTGGGAAGATGTCGTCCCCCATGCGGTTGACCAAGTCAGTCGTGGGTCTCCACCACCGGCTCGCCGTCGACGCAGCGTAGCCGCAGCTCCTGCTCACCCGGCGGGCCGACGAAGCGGACCTTCACGTGGTCGTCCGGCCCCCGCTCGACCTCCTTCACCTGGTAGCCCTGAGCGGGGGCCCAGAAGACCAGGCGGACGCCGGACGGTCCGCATTCGGCCACCGCGCGCCCGCCTGCGCCGGAGAAACTGCCGCGTGCCCCGCCGGTCGGAGACGGGCTGGACGGTCCGGCGGTCGGGGTCGGCTCCGGGGTGGCCTCGCGGCTGGGCGGCGGCGACACCGGCTCCGGCGCCGCGAGTGCCCGCTCGACGTCCCGCTGATCCCGGACGCCACCAGGGGTGCCGGTGGTGATGCCGGCCCCGACCAGCTGGATCGCGCCCACCCCGACGAGCGTGGCGGCGACGGTGGCGGCCAGCCAGCCGACCGCGGCGAGGATCGGATGACGGCCCATGTGCCGAGTGTCCCCGAGGAAAGGTTGGGCCGGGCACCGGGGAACCCTAAAGCTGGGTTAACGAGGTTCGGCCCGGGCGACGCCGGCGGCTAGCCTGCGGTGGTGGCCCGGCTGCTGCTCATCGAGGACGACCTGACGATCCGTACCCCGCTGATCCGCGCGCTGCGCGAACGCGGCCACGCGGTGGCCGCGGCATCGACCGCGATGAGCGGACTGCGCGACGCGCTGGACGACCGCCCCGACCTGGTCGTGCTCGACCTCGGACTGCCCGATCTGGACGGTCGTGAGCTGCTGCGGATGCTGCGGACGGTCAGTTCGGTGCCGGTCATCGTGGCCACCGCCCGGGACGACGAGACCGAGATCGTCCGGATGCTCGACGCGGGCGCCGACGACTACCTGGTGAAGCCGTTCACCGCCGCGCAACTGGACGCCCGGGCCCGGGCGGTGCTGCGCCGGTCGGCCGGCGAGCCCGGGGTGGCGGTGCTGGTGGTGGGCGGCCTGCGGGTCGACCCGCGGTCCCGGCAGGTGAGCCTGGACGGGGTACCGGTGGAGCTCACCCCCCGCGAGTTCGACCTGCTGCACCACCTCGCGGCCCGCCCCGGGCAGGTGGTGACCAAGCGGGAACTGCTCACCGAGGTCTGGCGGATCCCGTACGGCGGCGCCGACAAGACCGTTGACGTACACCTGTCCTGGCTGCGCCGCAAGCTGGGCGAGAGCGCGCAGGAGCCGCGCTACCTGCACACCGTCCGTGGGGTCGGGGTCCGGCTGGACGTTCCCGGGACGGGCCGGTGAGGGGCCGGCTGGCGCTGCTCGTCGCGGCCGTCAGCGTGCTCGTGCTGACCGCGTTCCTGGTGCCGCTGGCGCTGCTGGTGCGTACCGTGGCCGCCGACCGGGCCACGGTGCGGGCGACCGCCGACGCGCAGAGCCTGGTGCCGGTGGTCGGCAGCGCCGACCCGCAGACGATCCGGCTGACCGTCGAACAGCTCGGCGCGGAGTCCGGTCGTGAGGTCAGCGTGTTCCTGCCCGACGGCACCGTGCTCGGCGCGGCCGTGCCGCGTACGCCGGCGGTGGCCCTCGCCGCGCGGGGGCAGAGCCTGACGGTCGAGTCGGCCGCCGGCCGGGAGGTGGTCATCGCGGTCCAGGGCCGTCCGGACGGCACCGGGGTGATCCGTACGCTGGTCCCCCGGTCGGAGCTCACCGCCGGGGTGGCCCGGGCCTGGCTGGTGCTGGCGCTGCTCGGCGTGCTCCTGGTGGTGGTCGGGTTGATCGTCGCCGACCGGCTGGCCGGCACCCTGGTACGGCCCATCGCTGAACTCGCCGCGGTCTCCCACCGGCTGGCCAACGCCGAACTCGACGCCCGGGTCGCCCCGGCCGGACCGGCCGAGCTGCGTGAGGTCGCGGGCGCGCTGAACCACCTGGCCGGGCGGATCCAGGTGTTGCTGCGCGAGGAACGGGAGCAGGTGGCCGACCTGTCGCACCGGTTGCGCACCCCGTTGACCGTGCTGCGGCTGGAGGCCGAGTCGTTGCGCGACCCGGATGACGTGGCCCGGCTGACCGCCGCGGTGGACGGCCTGGAGCGGGCGGTAACCGGGGTGATCCGGCAGGCGCGCTGGCGCAGCGCGACGGCGGACGCCGGGGCCGGCTGCGACGCGGCGGCGGTGGTCGGCGAGCGGGTGGCGTTCTGGTCGGTACTCGCCGAGGACACCGGCCGGACCGTGACCCTCGACCTCGCGGCCGGCCCGCTGCCCGTCGGGGTGGCCGCAGACGAACTGTCCGCCGCGGTGGACGCCTTGCTGGGCAACGTCTTCGCGCACACGCCGGACGGCACGCCGTTCACCGTCCGGCTCGCCCCCCAGGCGGGGCAGGTGGTGCTCACCGTCGCGGACGCCGGACCGGGCATGCCGGCCGGTCCGGTCCGGCGGGGCGCCAGCCGGGCCGGGTCGACGGGGCTCGGCCTGGACATCGCCGACCGGGCCGCCCGGGCCGGCGGTGGCGGGGTTGGGGTT
>NZ_JAPDPH010000227.1 GCF_026013475.1 Micromonospora yasonensis
AGCCGACCGTGGCCGCCGTGCCGGGCGAGGGTGGCCGGGGCGCCACCCCCACGAAGATCACCAGCACCGGCGAGAACGGCAAGCGGCCGACCAAGCCCACCACCGACGAGCGCAGCGCCAAGCCGAGCGCGGTCACCGTCGAGAAGGACTGAACCGGACCCCTCCGCCGGATCGCCGACCTCGCGAACCCCCCGGGCCGGGCCACCGCGCTGATCCGGCACCCCTCGCCGCGGCGGGTCGGGCGCGGGCCGGCTCTCCAGCCGGAGGACGTAGGCCGCTGGAGGGGATGGCCGGGCGGTGCGTGGACGGTCTAACCTCGCGAGCAGGGAAGCGCCGAGGACGGTCGCGCGCTCGCCGTACACGTCGCTCCGGATCGGGCCGCGGAGCGGGATCGGGGAGGTCCGGTGTCGCAGGAAGAATCCGCCGGCACCGGCCCGCAGGACGACGATCCGTTCGAGGCGCTGCGCCCCGAGCCCGACCCGACCGACGCCGGCCTCCCGCCCACCGGGCCGGGGCGGGCCGACGAGGGTACGCCCGCCACCGGGCCCGAGCGCGCCGAGCAGGTCTCCCCGTCCGGCGCGCCGGAGCCGGCCCGGGCACCCGCGACCGGCGCCGCCACCAGGACCGGGCAGGCCACGGTCGAGGAGCTGACCGAGCCGACGGAGTTCGAGCCGAGCGGGCGGTTCGGCGTACCGGGCAAGCCGCTGCGGCGCAGCAGTTTCCTGGTCGGCTTCACCGGGGCGCTCGGCGTGTTCCTGGCGTACGCGGTCTTCCTGGGCGTCCGCAACTCCGCCGGCATCCTGGTGCTGGTGCTGATCTCGCTCTTCCTCGCGGTCGGGCTGCACCCGGCGGTGGTCCGGCTGCGCGGCTGGGGGCTGCCGCACGGGCTGGCGGTGGCGGTGGTGACGCTGAGCGTGCTGCTGCTGATCGTCGGCGGCCTGCTGGCCCTGGTGCCCCCGGTGGTGACCCAGTCCGGGCAGTTCATCCAGCACCTCCCCGGCTACGTCGAGGAACTGCGCCGTAACCCCACCATCAACGACCTCGTCGTCCGGTACGACGTGGTGCAACGGGTCCAGTCCGTCGCGAGCGCCAACACCGTCGGCCGGATCCTCGGCGGCGTGCTCGGCGGGGCACAACTGATCTTCGGCACGCTCTTCCGGGCGCTGACCATCCTGGTGCTGACCATCTACTTCCTGGCCTACTTCGACCGGCTGCGCGACCTCGGGTACGCGCTGGTGCCGCGCTCCCGGCGCGAGCGGGTCCGGCTGATCGGCGACGAGATCCTGACCCGGGTCGGCGCGTACATGGTGGGGGCGCTGGCCATCGCGGTGCTGGCCGGGGCGAGCACCTTCGTGTTCGCGCTGGCGGTCGGCCTGCCGTACCCGTTCGCCCTGGCCGTGGTGGTCGCGGTGACCGACCTGATCCCGCAGATCGGGGCGACCCTGGGCGCGGTGGTGGTGACCCTGGTCGGCCTCGCCACCGACCTGCCGATCGGGGTCGCCTGCCTGGTCTTCTTCGTGATCTACCAGCAGGTGGAGAACTACCTCATCTACCCCAAGATCATGCGTCGCGCGGTCTCGGTCAACGAGGTGGCCGCGTTGCTCGCCGCGCTGCTCGGGGTGTCGCTGCTGGGCGTGGTCGGCGCGCTGATCGCGATCCCGACGGTGGCCGCCCTCCAGTTGATCCTCCGCGAGGTGGTGCTCCCCCGGCAGGACTCCCGCTGAGGATCAGCCGGCCTGCCGCTGCTGCGGCCCGGGCACCGGAGTGTCGGCGAAGGCGGCCACCGTCCGGTCGGCGTACGCGCTGACGTCGCCGGTCTCCACCGGGCCGTCCCAGGTGGTCGGCAGCGGCACCGGCACCGCCGGGTTGACCCGGCTGACGATCTCGTTGAGCACGGTCTCGGCGTCGCCGACCCAGAGGTGCTTGGCGCCGGGCACCCCGACCACCTCGGCCTGCGGCACGGCCGCGAAGCGCTGCCGGGCCTCCGCCGGGCGCAGGTAGTCGTCGAACTCGGGCACCAGGGCGGTGAGCGGCTTGCCCGACTCCGCCCAGACGGCCAGGTCCTCGGGCGCGGAGAAGCGCAGCGGCGGGGAGAGCAGGATGGCCCCGGAGATCGCCGGGTCGCAGCCGTACTTGAGCGTCAGGTCGGTGCCGAACGACCAGCCGACCAGCCAGATGTTGGGCAGCTCGTGGAACTCGGCGTAGTCGATGGCGGCGGCCACGTCGTAGCGCTCGCCGACGGCGTTGTCGAACGCGCCCTCGCTGGTGCCCCGAACGCTGCTGGTGCCCCGGGTGTTGAACCGGAGCACCGCCAGGTCGGCCAGCGCGGGCAGCCGCCAGGCCGCCTTGCGGAACACGTGGCTGTCCATCATCCCGCCGTGGGTGGGCAGCGGGTGCAGGCAGACCAGGGTGCCGGCCGGCTCGCGGTCCAGCGGGCGGGCCAGCTCACCGACCAGCGTCAGCCCGTCGGCGGTGTGCAGCTCGATGTCCTCCCGGTGGCCGGGCAGGATCGACGACGCACGGATCGGTGTGCTCACCGTCCCAGTCTCCATCGCCGCCGCGCGCGCCGTCCGCCGGGGCGGAAACAGGGTGATCCAGATCGCTCAGCCGTGCCGGGGGGCGCTGCGCCCGCGCTGGAGGTTCGGCCCGCGCCGGTCCCGGGCCCGCCAGCAGCCGCTGTGCCAGTGCCGCCGGTCGGTGAGGTCGCCCCGGTCGTCGGCCGGCCAGGCCACCACGTGCGCCACCCCGGGGCGGATCTCCTGGTCACAGCCGGGGCAGCGGTACGTCTTGACCGACGCCCCGCCGCTGATCCCGCGTACCTGCCAGTCGCCGTCGCGCCACTGCTGGACGGTCGGCACGCCCTGGCGTACCCGCTCGGAGTCCAGCTGGGTGGTCTCGTCCCGGCGGGGGCGGTGGCGACGGGGGCTCACGGTCACCAAGCGTACGGGCCGCCAGCCGGCCCGGCCCGGGTCGGGCGGTCCGGCCGGCGGCCGTCGGTCATTCCCAGGTGTCCGGGTCGGTCAGGTCCTTCGCCACCTGCGCCCCGGCCAGCACGGTCGTCGCGTCGGCCGCCGTGAAGCCCAGACGACCCTCGGAGGGGGCGATCCCTGGCAACGGCCAACCGAAATCGGCGGTCAGGTGCGCTCTTGGGATGCCGAGCAGTTCCAGCTTCGTACCGTCCGGGTAGAGGTAGCCGGGTCGGCCACCCACCACACGGTTGCTCTCGGTGGTGCTTTCCGCGATCTGCGCCCCGTACAGCAGCTTCACCCACATGGTCGCCGACTGCTCCCGGCTGAGGGTGAGCTCGACGGTGAGTCCCCTCGGGAAGGCGGTGACGTCAACGGAGCAGAAGCTCACCGTCGCGCCCGCCGGCAACGTGCTCAGCCGCAGCGGCGCCGCGCACCGTCGTGCCTCATCCCAGCGGATGGCATCCACGGCCTTGACCAGCACGCTCCGGTCGCCGCCGAGCATGGCCACCCGGGCGTACAGGCCGGGGACGGGCTGCCAGGCCTTGACCAGGCCGCCGGTCGTGCCGCCCACCTGCCGGATCTCACCGTCGAAGGTCACCGGGACCGGGCCGAACCGGTCCGGGAAGCCCTCGATACCCCTGCCGGTGAACGACTGCGTGGACCGGCCCACTTCGACGAGGACCGGCTGCTCATCCCCGACGCTGAACCGGATCGACTCCATCTCCACCGACGCGTAGACGGCCCAGCGCAGGTAGCGGGCCCGGCTGGTGTCGAGGCCCAGGTGCAGTACCTGCGGGTCGGCGCCCACCAGGTCGGGGCGCTGGGCCGCGCCGGACACCCCATCGGCGCGGGGCGGCACCGGCGCGGCGACGGTCGGCGTGGCCGCCGCCCACGGGAGCCGGCCGGGCAGGCCGGCAAGGTCCGCCCCGGTCACCCCGACGAAGCCGAGGACCCCGACCAGGGCGAGGGCGGTGGCCGTCGCGGCCCGGCGGCGCAGTTGCCGGCGGCGGCCCTGAGCCCGGGAGGCCCGGAGCAGCCGGTGGGTGTCGGTCTCCCCCTCGGCGCGCTCCCGCAGCACCGAGGCGATTCGCTGGTCCAGGTCGGTCACGGCCGGCTCCCCTGGGTCGTCGGGGCGCCGCAGCGCTCCCGGAGATGGGCGAGCGCCCGCATCGCGTGGGTACGGACGGTGACCGGCGAGCAGTCGAGGATCTGGGCGATCGTGGCGTCGTCCAGGTCCTCGTAGTAGCGCAGCACCAGCACGGCACGCTGGCGGTCGGGCAGGGCCCGGATCAGCCGCCACATCTCGTCCCGGTCGGCGGCCTCCCCGCCGAGGTCGCCCCGCTGGGCGCGCTCGGCGAAGGTGTCCACGGCCAGCTCGCGGCTCGACCGCCGGCGCCACCACGAGTTGTTGGCGTTGACCAGCATCCGCCGCACGTACACGTCGGGCCGGTCGGCCCGGGCGATCTTCCGCCAGTGCACGTACGCGCGCGCCAGCACGTCCTGGGTCAGGTCTTCGGCGCGGTGCTCGTCGCCGGTCAGCAGCCGGGCCAGGCGCATCAGGGCCGGGCCGCGGCTGCCGACGTACTCCTCGAAGGTCACACCCTCAAGACGCCGTCACCGGCGCTCCGTGTTGACCGGATCAGCGGTTGGTGTGGTCGCGAAAGCCACGACCGCTCTTGCGGCCCAGGTAGCCGGCGGTGACCAGGTGCTCCAGCAGCGGCGCGGGGGCGAAGCCCGGCTCGCGCAGCTCCAGGTAGAGCTCCCGCTGGATGGCCAGCGCGACGTCCAGCCCGACCACGTCCAGCAGCTCGAACGGGCCCATCGGGTAACCGCAGCCGAGCTTCATCGCGTGGTCGATGTCGTCGGCGGTCGAGTAGCTGGCCTCCAGCATCTTCACCGCGTCGTTCAGGTACGGGAAGAGCAGCGCGTTGACGACGAAGCCAGACCGGTCGCCACACACCACGCTGGTCTTGCCCAGCGCCGCGCAGACCGCCCGGGCGGTGGCCGTGGTATCCGCCGACGTACGGATGGTCTGCACGATCTCCACCAGCGGCATGATCGGCGCCGGGTTGAAGAAGTGCAGGCCGATCACGTCGGCCGGGCGCTGGGTGGCCATCGCCACGTCGATCACCGGCAGGGACGAGGTGGTGGTGGCGAGCACGACGCCGGGCTTGCAGATCTCGTCGAGGCTGGCGAAGAGGGCCTTCTTGACGCTCAGCTCCTCGACCACCGTCTCGACCACCAGGTCCACGTCGACGAGGTGGTCCAGAGTGGCCGACCAGGTGACCCGGCCGAGCGCGGCGTCCCGGTCGGCCTCGCTGAGCTTGCCCCGGACCACGCCTTTGTTCAGCGAGGTCTTGACCGCCTCACAGACCTTGGCGGACTGCTCCGCGCCCCGGGTCACCGAGATGACCTCGTACCCGGCCCTGGCGAAGACCTCGATGATGCCGGTGGCCATCGTCCCGGAGCCGACAATGCCAATCTTGGCGATGGCCCGCGCGCCGTCGGCGAGCGCGGCCCCCGTCGCCACCGGCGTCTGCTCGTCCGGTACGACCTTCGGCGAGCCCGGCCGCTCGTAGGTGTAGAAGCCACGGCCGGACTTCCGGCCGAGCAACCCCGCGGTGACCATCTGCTTGATCAGCGGCACCGGGGCGTGCCGGCGGTCCCGGCCGCCGCGCCGGTACATGGTGTCCAGGATCTCGTACGCGGTGTCCAGGCCGATCAGGTCCATCAGCGCGAGCGGGCCCATCGGCAGGCCGCAGCCGAGCTTCATCGCGGCGTCGATGTCCTCGCGGGTGGCGTACCGCGCCTCGAACAGGCTCACGGCGTGGTTGAGGTAGCCGAAGAGCAGCGCGTTGGCGATGAAGCCGGCTCGGTCGTTGATGGTCACGTCGACCTTGCCGAGCCGCTCGCAGAGCGCCTCCACGTCGGCCACCACCTCGGCGGAGGTGACCACCGTACGGACCACCTCGACCAGCTTCATGATCGGGGCCGGGTTGAAGAAGTGGATGCCGATGACCTGGTTGGGCCGGGTGGTGGCGACCGAGATCTCGGTGACGCTCAGCGACGAGGTGTTGGTGGCCAGGATGGCCTCGGGCTTGCAGACCCGGTCCATCTCGGCGAAGATCCGCTGCTTCAGGTCCAGGTGCTCGGGCACCGCCTCGATCACCAGGTCCACCGAGTGCAGCGCGCCCAGCCCGACCTGGAAGTCGACCCGGCTCAGCAGGGCGTCCCGGTCGGCCTCGGCGAGCTTGCCCTTGGCCACGGCGCGGTCGGTCGACCCGGTGAGCGTGGCCCGGCCGCGCTCCAGCGCGGCCGCGGAGATCTCCACGGCCACCACGTCGATGCCGTTGCGGGCGAAGACCTCGACAATGCCGGCACCCATGGTGCCCAGACCCACCACACCCACACTGGTGAACTCGCGCGCCACGACCCGCCTCCCCTTGGTTGACTCCGCCGTTGCCGACATGAACGGCCGCTAAGGTTATGCGCCGGAGTCTGCCACGTGACTCTACGTTGTCGAGACGCCGTGGGATATTTCACGGCGGTTCAGGCCGCCGTGGGCACCTCCGTGAGGGCCAGCAGCTCGGCGACGAACTCGGCCGGTCGTTCCAGGTACGGGGTGTGCCCGCAGCCGGGCAGCACCACCTCCCGGTACGTCCCGCCGGCCGCCGCGTACCGGTCCAGCACCGCCCGGGTCTGCGCGATCATCGGCTGCGGCGGGCAGTCCGCCGCGCCCGGCCAGCCGGGCACCACGCCCAGCGACCCGAGGTAGGCCAGGTCGAACAGCGAGGTGTCCGAGACGATCACGTCGGCGTCGCCGCGTACCCAGGTCACCGGCGGCTTGACCGGGACGCAGACCAACTCGTCGGCGACCCGGAACCAGGCCGGCGCGAGCGCGTTGAGCACACCGCGCTCGCCGGCCGCGGTGCCGGGCCAGTGCGGGGAGGCGACCGCGGTGCCCGGGTAGTTGTCGTCCTCGGTGGCGGTGCTGAGCAGGCTGTCCAGCAGCAGTTCCTCGTCCGCGCCGAGCGATGCCGGGTCGGCGACGTAGGCGGAGCGCAGCACGTTGCGCGGGCTGGTCGGGGCATCCGCGCCCCGGTCACCGGCGGCCAGCCGGGCCACGAAGTCGGGGTTCGCGGTGCCGGCGCCGGTGCCGGCGAAGTCCGGTGTGGTGGGCGTGCCGTCGGCGTCCCGGGTGCCGCCGAAGCCGTACGGCGAGACGGGAGCCGCCAGCAGCAGGCCGGCCACCCGCTCGGGACGGTCGATCAGCAGCCGCATCGCCACCCCGCCGCCGAGCGAGTGCCCCACCACCACCGGCCGGGCATCGGGGGCGAACAGCCCCGGGGCGTCGAGCAGGGCGGCCACGTCGTCGGCAAAGTCGCCGAGGCCCCGGGTCGCGTCGACCGGGGCGGTGTCGGTGTCGCCGTACCCGCGCAGGTCGGGGGCGACCACCCGGAGCGTGTCCGGCAGCCGGCGCAGCAGCGGCTCCCAGAACGCCGCCGACGAGCAGTTGCCGTGCACGAGCAGGACCGGTACGCCGTCCGGCGGGCCGGCCACCCGGACCGCCTGGGTGATGCCGTTGGCCTGGACGGTGTGCCGTTCGCTCTCCATCCGCGCATGCTGGCACGTCGGGCCGACCCGGTCCATGTGCGTGGTCCCCACACCGCGCCGCCGTCCGGTGTCGCCGGACGCCCGGTCAGCGTGGGACGTCGGCCGGGAGCGGCACGGTGCCGCCGCGCGACGCCACCGGCTCGGTCGGTTCCAGCGGCTGCCGCGGCGTCGGCACGGGCAGCGGCAGGGTGGGCCGCTGGTCCCGGCACGGCAGCCCGAAGTGCAACCCCACCGGGTCGGTACGGGCCACGCCCGGGTCGAAGAACCGCAGCTCGGTACGGCCGACCCGGACCACGTCCCCGTCGGCGAGCCGTACGCTGTCGCTGACCCGCTGGTCGTTGAGCCAGGTGCCGTTGGTCGAGTCGAGGTCGGTCAGCGACACCCCCTCGGCGGTCAGCCGGACCGTGGCGTGCCGCCGGCTGAGGTGCGGGTCGACGAGCACGATGTCGACGGTCGGCGCTCGCCCGATCACCTGCGGCTCTCGGCCGACCCGGAAGCTCAGTCCCCGCATCGGGCCGCCCGCCACGGTCAGCAGCGGCATCAGCTTCGGGTGCTCCTCCATGGACACTTCGCCCTCCACCCCACCATCGCCCCCACGCCAGCGTGCCACCTCACCGTAATCGCTCCACCACCCTGTGGTCACCATCCCGACCCGGGTGATCGCCTACCGTTCCCGGTTCGGCGGGCACTCGCGGTTCGGCCCCACCGGTCACGGGCGTCGATCCCGCCCACCTACCGGCGAGTAATGTTCGGGTCTAGACTTCGGCCATGACGGCTGCGCATGTCCCGGGGGCCCCGATCATCTCCGACGGCCGGCTGGTCTCCACCAGCCCGGCGACCGGCGCGGAGGCCGGGCGGCTCCCGGTGGCGACCGAGGCGGACGTGCGGGACGCGGTGGCCCGGGCCCGCGTCGCCGGCGACTGGTGGGCCGGGCTCGGCTTCACCGGCCGGCGGCAGCGGCTGCTGCGCTGGCGGAGCGTGCTCGCCCGCCGGATCGAGGAACTGGCCGACCTGGTGCACACCGAGGGCGGCAAGCCGGTCGCGGACGCCGTCGTCGAGATCCTCACCGCCCTGGAGCACATCGACTGGGCGGCCCGCAACGCGCGGCGGGTGCTCGGCCCGCGGCGGGTCCGCACCCGGCTGATCCTGGCCGAGTTCACCGGTCACCTGGAATACCAGCCGTACGGGGTGGTCGGCGTGATCGGCCCGTGGAACTATCCGGTCTTCACCCCGATCGGCTCCGCCGCGTACGCCCTGGCCGCGGGGAACGCCGTGGTCTTCAAGCCGAGCGAGTACACCCCGGCCGTCGGGCAGTGGCTGGTGGACCGGTTCGCCGAGGTCGTGCCGGAGCAGCCGGTCTTCCAGGCGGTGCACGGCCTCGGCGACGTGGGCGCGGCGCTGTGCGGCGCCGGGGTGGGCAAGCTGGCCTTCACCGGCTCCACCCGCACCGCGAAGAAGGTGATGGCGGCCTGCGCCGAGACGCTGACCCCGGTGCTGCTGGAGGCGGGCGGCAAGGACGCGATGATCGTGGACGCCGACGCCGACCTGGACGCGGCGGCCGAGGCCTGCGTCTGGGGCGCACTGACCAACGCCGGCCAGACCTGCATCGGCATCGAGCGGGTCTACGCCGTCGACCAGGTCTTCGACGCCTTCGTGGACAAGGTGGTCGCCAAGGCCGGCCAGCTGACCGTGGGCCCCGAGGGCGCCGACATCGGCCCGATCACCATGCCGTCCCAGGTCGACGTCATCCGCCGGCACATCGAGGACGGCCTGGCGCGCGGCGGCCGGACGGTCCTCGGCGGCCCCGACGCGGTCCAGCCGCCGTACGTCCACCCGACCGTGCTGGTGGACGTGCCGGAGGACTCGGCCGCGGTCCGCGAGGAGACCTTCGGGCCGACGCTGACCGTCAACCGGGTCCGGGACGTGGACGAGGCGGTCGAGCGGGCCAACGCGCTCCCGTACGGCCTGGGGGGTTCGGTCTTCGGCCGCAGGCGGGCGGTGGCGATCGCGCGGCGGCTGCGCTCCGGGATGGCCTCGATCAACTCGACGCTCACCTTCGCCGGGATGTCCACCCTGCCGTTCGGCGGGGTCGGCGACTCCGGCTTCGGCCGGATCCACGGTGAGGACGGGCTGCGCGAGTTCGGCCGGGCCAAGTCGATCACCAAGCGTCGGGCCCGGTCGATGCTGCCGGCGATGACCTTCGAGCGCACCCCGGCGGACGTCGCCCGCCTGGTCAAGGCCGCCAAGCTGATGTACGGCCGGGGCCGCTGAACCCGCCGGTCGCCCGGTTCAGAAGAGGGTCAGCTCGTCGCGCTCGATGCCGCGCAGCTTGTCGTAGTCGACCACCACACAGCGGATGCCACGATCGGTGGCGAGCACCCGCGCCTGCGGCTTGATCTCCTGCGCGGCGAAGACGCCGGTGACCGGGGCCAGCAGCGGGTCGCGGTTCATCAGTTCGAGGTAGCGGGTGAGCTGCTCGACGCCGTCGATCTCGCCGCGTCGCTTCACCTCGACGGCGACCGCGCCCTGGTTGGCGTCCCGGCAGAGCAGGTCGACCGGGCCGATCGCGGTCATGTACTCGCGCCGGACCAGGGTGAAGCCCTCGCCGAGGGTCGCGGGGTTCGCGGCGAGCAGCTCCTGCAGGTGCGCCTCGACGCCGTCCTTGCGCAGGCCCGGGTCGACGCCCAGCTCGTACGAGGTGTCCTGGAAGATCTCCTCCAGGGTGATCCGCAGTTCCTCGCCGGCCTTGTTGACCACCCGCCACACGCCGGGGGCCTCCTCCAATCGGCACGGCGGGCTCATCCAGTTCAGCGGCTTGTACGCCCGGTCGTCCGCATGGATCGACACCGAGCCGTCCGCCTTCACCATAAGCAGCCGGGTGGCCAACGGCAGGTGTGCCGAGAGTCGTCCGACGTAGTCCACCGAGCACTTCGCAATCACCAACCGCACCCGACGAGGGTAGCGGAGCAGCGGGCCGTCGCCGACGAGCGCCACTGGCGTACCGGTGCGATATTGAGACCGTGCTCGAAGTCCTCACCGGTTCCGGTCTCGCCGCCTCCGCCGGCCTGAACGCCTACATCCCGCTGCTCCTCATGGGTCTGCTGGCGCGCTACACCGACCTCGTCGACCTGCCCAGCGGCTGGCAGTGGCTGGGCAACGGCTGGATCATCCTGATCCTCGCCGTGCTGCTCGCCGTCGAGGTGGTCGCCGACAAGGTGCCGGTGGTGGACCACGTGAACGACGTCGTGCAGACGGTGGTCCGGCCGACCGCCGGCGGCCTGGCCTTCGGCGCCGGCTCCAGCTCGCAGACCGTCACGGTCAGCGACCCGGACACCTTCTTCTCCTCGCACCAGTGGGTGCCGGTGCTGGTCGGCGTGCTGATCGCGCTCGGCGTGCACCTACTCAAGGCGGCGGCCCGCCCGGTGATCAACGCGGCCACCGCCGGCTTCGGCGCTCCGGTGGCCAGCACCGCCGAGGACGCGACCAGCGCGGTCATGTCGGTGGTGGCGATCCTGCTGCCGGTGCTGGTGCTGGCCTTCCTGCTGGGTCTCGTCGCGTTCCTGTTCTGGTTCCTGCGGCGGCGCAAGGACCGGCGGCGGGAGCGCGCGGCGGCGCGGGCCGCGGGCTTCCGGGT
>NZ_JAPDPH010000228.1 GCF_026013475.1 Micromonospora yasonensis
AACACGGCCTGTCAGGCGTTCGTATGACCCAGGGCCGACAGCGCGGCTCGCACGGCATCGCCGTGAGCGGCGGACTCGCAGGCGGCGGGCGAGATCGATGCGGCAGTCAGGTTCCCGTTCAACGGCGAAGCCCCGGCATCAGCCGAGGCGGTTCACGACCTGCGCCTCTGCCGGGATCTTCATGGGTAGACGCATCGATGAACACAACCGGCTGACTATGTCCGCAATGCCGAAGCAGCCACAGTTGAACGCCATCACCGCGCAGCGGACTTCCTCGCTGGGCGGTCGCCATAGCCTCTCATACGGGGACAATGTGGAGCGGCAAAGGAGCGGGCAGCACCCGGGCCCGGGGGTGCTCCATGGGTGCTCGGATGTTCCGATGCCGGACGGATTCACGGCACAGGCGCTAGCTGGCCGATGGTGCGGACCTGGGACCAGGCGACGGAGCAGCCGGTCGTGTCAGCTGTCGTGTCAGGAGCGTGTCAGGGCGGTGGCGGGCCGGGCGCCGATGGTGGTCGCATGACACGTTCAGCGATTGCGGCTTCAGGGCTGCGGAAGGCGTACCAGGACAAGATCGTTCTTGACGGCATCGATCTCGATGTCGCTGCGGGCACGATCTTTTCCCTGCTCGGCCCGAACGGGGCGGGCAAGACGACGACGGTCAACGTGCTGACCACGTTGATGAAGGCCGACGGTGGCACGGTACGCGTTGCCGGGCATGACGTGGCGACCGAGACCAAGGCCGTACGCGCGGCCATCGGGGTCACCGGTCAGTTCGCCGCGGTCGACGATCTCCTGACCGGCCAGGAGAACCTGCAGCTGATGGCGGATCTCAAGCGTTTGGGCCCGGCCGAGAGCAAGCGGGTTGTCGCCGACCTGCTGGAGCGGTTCGACCTTACGGAGTCGGCGCGGAAGATGGCGGCCACCTATTCCGGGGGTATGCGCCGGAAGCTGGATCTGGCGATGACCCTGGTCGGCAAGCCCCGGATCATTTTCCTCGACGAGCCGACGACGGGGTTGGATCCGCGCAGCCGCCGGACGATGTGGGACATCATCCGTCAACTGGTGGGCGAAGGGGTCACCATCTTCCTGACCACCCAGTACCTGGAGGAAGCCGATCGGCTCGCCGACCGGATCGCGGTGCTCGATCAGGGCAAACTGGTCGCCCAGGGCACTCCCGCTGAGCTCAAGCGCCAGATCCCCGGCAGCCATGTCCGGCTCCGGTTCGCGGGCGACCTCGAACTCGACTCCGCGACGCGGGTCCTGACCGATTCCACGCGGGACGCCGAGGACGACCTGGTCCTGCGGGTCCCCAGCGATGGTGGGGCGAAATCGGTGCGCGCCCTGTTGGCACGACTCGACGCACATTCGATCGAGGTCGAGGAATTCTCGGTGCACACGCCGGACCTCGACGACGTCTTCCTTGCCCTGACCGGCCGTACCAGCGCGAAGGTGAACGCATAATGAGCAACGCGACGACCATGCTCGGTCGCAACTTCAAACACACTCTCCGGAACCCGGTCGCGGTGTTCAACGCGGTCCTGTTCCCGATCGTGCTCCTGCTGATGTTCGTCTACGTGATCGGCGGCGCTTTCGACATCGCTGGCAACTACATCGACTACGCGACGCCGGGCATGGTCGTGTTGACGATCTGCTACGGCTTGAGCGCGACCGCGTTGGCCGTGAACTCCGACATGACGAAGGGGATCATCAACCGGTTCAAGGTGATGGACATCTCCCGCAGTGCCGTGCTGAGCGCGCATGTCGCCGCCAGCATGCTCCGCACTGTGATCGCAATTTCCGCCATCATCGGAGTGGCGCTCGTGCTGGGATTCCGGCCAGCGGCGAGTTTCTCCGAGTGGCTCGGCGCGATCGGTCTCATCGTGCTGGTCTCCTTCGCGACCACCTGGATCACCGTCGCCCTGGGACTGGCCGCCAAAACCCCGGAATCGGCGGGGATGGTCTCCGTGCCGCTGGTCATGCTGCCGTTCCTGAGCAGCGCGATCGTGCCGGCCGAAACGATGGGCGCGGGGGTGCGGCAGTTCGCGGAGTACCAGCCCTTCACCCCGATCATCGAGACCCTGCGCGGGCTGCTGACCGGTGAGCCCGTCGCGAGCAAGGCGGTCGTCGCCGTCGCCTGGTGCGCCGGGATCGCCCTGGTCGGATATGTGTGGTCGCTCTCCACCTTCAAGAAGCGAGCCTGACCAACTGGCGCGGTTGCACCACCCACCAACAGATCACGCACGAAGCAAGAGGAGAGGGTGTCATGCCTACTTTCGCCACGCCGGGGCCGATCACCGCCACCGTGGAAGTCGCCGGTGCTCAGGTCCGGGTCATCGCGAGCGACCGGACCGACACCGTGGTGCTGGTCGAGCCCGTCGACGACGCCAGCCGGAAGGACGTCAGGGTGGCCGAGCGGACCAAGGTCGACTTCGCCGGCGGTCAGCTGTCGGTCAAGACGACCGTCTCCGGCGACAAGACCGGATCGGTCGTCATCACGATCGACCTGCCCACCGGCTCCAGCCTGGCCGCCTACCTGGCGCACTCGGACGTTCAGACCGACGGCACCTTCGGCGAGTGCGAGCTGCACATGGCATCGGGCCGGGTCCAGGTGGACCGCATCAACACGCTGCGGGCGAACATCGCGTCCGGTGAGGTCGCGGCCGGCCACATCGCCGGCCGCGCCGACATCGAGGGCGGGGCGTTCGCGATGCGGATCGGCGAGGTCAACGGGCCGGTACGGCTCTCGAACTCGGGCGGGCAGGCCTGGATCGGCCACGCCTCGGCCGACCTCGATCTCAGCAGCGCCAGCTGCGACTTCGACATCGATCGCGCCGACGGCAACATCACCACCACGACAGCCAGCGGCGCCATCCGGATCGGCCGGATCACCCACGGTCACGCGAGGCTGACGAACGGCTCAGGAAACATCGAGGTCGGCATCACCGAGGGCACCGCCGCCCACCTCGACGTCAACAGCGAGCGAGGGTCGGTACGCGACTCCGTTTCCACGCCGGGAAGCCCCGACCCGACGGACACCAAGGTCTCGGTCCACGCCCGCACGCGGCATGGCGACATCGTCATCCGGCGCGCAGGTCACAAGGCGAGCGTGGCCTCGACCAGCTGAGCCAGGCTCGTCCGCGTACCCTCCTGCGACACCTCGGCGAACCGTGCTTCGCCGAGGTGTCGCCGCGCGTCCCGCTCGATCCTGGCCGCGTCCGGGTGGGCGCGATCCGGCAGTCCGCGCACGCCGACGCTGGCCGCGAGCAGCCGCGCCGCCTGCTCGTACTGATCGTGCCGGAGGGCGAGGTCCGCGACACCGACCAGGGTCTGGGCGATCATGGGCGGGTGTCCCCCCTCGGACGCCGCCTGCCAGGCCGCCACGCGGTGGGAGCGGGCCTCGCGGAGATCGTCGGCCAGGTAGCCGAGCACGTCGTGGATGCCCGCGCGGATGTGCGCCGCTTCCGCTTCGTCGCCGAGCAGGGCGGTCGCGGTGCCGAGTTGGTGGCGTGCCTCCGCGGCGTCACCGACCCAACGCGCGAGCTCCGCCTTGGCGAGCGCCAGCTCGACCAGCGCATGCGGCCAGGTGACTCCTTCGGCGCACCGCTCGGCGTCGGCGATGGCGGCCGCGCTGGCGTCCCGATCGCCGAGCAGCCAGTACAGCAGGGCCTGCTGGGTCCGTAGCCGGATGACATCTTCGATCGCGCCGACCTCGGTGACGACCGCGACCGCCTGTTCGTAGTGCTCACACGCGCCGGCGAACTCACCGCGCGTGGCGAGTTGGTCCGCCAGCACGGACAGGGCTACGGAAATCCCGAATCGTTCGCCGAGCGTGCGGAACTCAGCGAGCGCCAGCTCCAGATTGGCCTCCGCCTCGCGGCCGCCCTGGCCGAGCATGATCCGCATCTTGCCTGCCTGCCACCGGGCCAGAGCGCGTACCCAGGGGTCTTCGTTGTCCAGCAACGACTCGAACGCGGGGACCGCGGCGTCCGGCGCCTGCAGCATGCGTTCCAGCGGGTCGACCAGGTCCAGCAGCGGGTTGCGGTGCTGGCTCTGCTGGCTGAACCGGTACGCCTTGTGGATCCATTCCGCGCCCAGGTGTTCGCCGCCGCGCCCGGAGGTCACGAAGAGCACCACCATCCCGTACGCCATGGCCCGGACGTCATCGGTCGCCTCGCCGGGGACGTCGGTGGCCGCGATCAACAGCTCGAGGCCTTCGGCCCGGCGTCCGCCGAGCCACCAGTACCAACCGGCGGCCCCCGCGAGCCGCATCGCCGCCTGCGCGTCACCGGCCGCGATCGCCCCCCGCATCGCGGCACTGATGTTGTCGTGGTCGGCCTTGAGCGTGGCGAGCCAGGCCAGTTGCTCGGCGCGGCGCAGATGCGGCTCCGCGGTCGCGGCGAGCTCGGTGAAGTAGCCGAGATGCGCCCGGCGAGCCAGGTCCGATTCCCCCGCTTCGGCGAGCCGGTCCGCGGCGTACTCCCTGATCGTGCTGATCATCCGATAGCGCGGAGCGTCGTCGCCCTTGGTGACCAGCAGCGACTTCTCGGCCAGCGAGGTGAGCAACTCGAGCACTTCATCCTGCTCGACGTCATCGCCGGCGCAGACCCACTCGGCCGCTTCCAGGCTCGCCCCGCCGGAGAACACCGACAGCCGGCGCAGGACCGCCCGCTCGGCACCGGTGAGCAACTCCCAGCTCCAGTCGACCACCGCGCGCAGCGTCTTGTGCCGCGGCAAAGCGGTGCGGCTCCCGCTGGTCAGCAGGCGGAACCGGTCATCGAGCCGGTTGGCGAGCTGATCGATGGTCATGGTGCGCAACCTGGCGGCGGCCAGTTCGATCGCCAGCGGCATCCCGTCGAGCGCCCGGCACACGCGCGCCATCGTCGACAAGGTGTGCTCGTCGGCTCCGAGGTCCTTGCGCACCGCGCCGGCCCGGTCCCGCAGCAAACGAACGGCCGGCGAGGATGCGATCTCGGCAGGGCCGGCGTCGGCCGGCACCGCCAGCGGCTCGACCAGCCACAGCGCCTCACCGGTGATGCCGAGCGGTTCCCTGCTCGTCGCCAGGATCCGCAGCCGTCGGCATTCCCCGAGCACCCGATCGGCGAACCTCGCCGCCGCCTCGATCACATGCTCGCAGTTGTCCAGGATCAGCAGCGCCTCCCGCTCGCGGATCGCGGCGATGAGCCCGTCCGCCGGATCCGCGCTCGGAGCCGCGCCGAGCAGTGCGTCCCGGAGCCCGAGCCCGGCGAGCGCCGCCTGCGCGACGTCACCGTCGGCGCCGATGGGGGCGAGTTCCACCAGCCAGACTCCGTCCGGCAGGTCACCGATCAGCGTGCGGGCGGTCTCCGTGGCCAGCCTGGTCTTGCCCGACCCGCCCGGCCCGATCAAGGTGGTCAGGCGATGCTCCGCGGCGAGTTCGCGGACGGCGGCGACATCAGCGTCCCGGCCGACGAAACTTGTGAGCTCGGCACGCACGTTGGTCTTCCGGTTCTCCTCCCGTCGACCCAGTTCGCCCCGCAGTAACGCGACGTGTAAGGCCGACAGCTCCGGCGATGGGTCGACGCCCAGCGCGTCGGAAAGCGCCTCCCTCGTACGTTCGTAGATGAGCAGGGCCTCGGCGTCGCGGCCGGCTGCCACCAGGGCCCGCATCAGCGCAGCGACCAGCGGTTCCCGCAGCGGATGCGCGGTCACCGCGTCGGTGAGTTCCGCGACCACCTCCGCACCATGGCCGAGACTGACCTCCGCTTCGAAGCGATCCTCCATCGCCGTCAGGCGCAGCCCCTCGAGCCGCGTCACCGCCGCGTCGAACGCTTCACTGTCCCCCAACCCGACATCCTGCATGGCCGCACCGCGCCACAGGGCGAGGGCTTCGCGCAACAGCCGAACCCGCGGTAGGCCCTCCTCCTGGCGAGCCCGGCCGATGAGGCGTTCGAACCGAAGGGCGTCGACAGCGTCGGGGTCCACCGCCAATCGGTAGCCGCCGGTCTGCCCCTCGATCGCCCCTCCGGGCAGCGCCTTCCGCAGCCGGGAAGCCAAGCGTTGCAGGGCATTCGCCGCATCGGCGGGCGGGTGCCCACCCCAGATCCAGTCGATGAGCGTCGCCTTCGAGACGACGCGGCCTGGTTCGAGTGCCAGGGCGATCAGCAGTGCGCGCAGCCGGACGCCCGGCACGTCGGCCAGGATGCCGTCGTTGGTGCGAACCTCCAACGACCCGAGCATCCCGACCTGCACTCGCCGATTCTCCCACGGCGGCTCACCCTTGCCAGATGCGCGGCCGGTTCCCCCAACGCGGCTCATTCGTCGTTTTGCATCCTGTTTGCCAGCGATCGTCCACAATTGAGGGGACAGGGTGAGTCGCCGCGGACCGAGGCACCGCCCGTACGGGAGGCTGCGACAGGGGACGGCGATGGCCACCTACGAGTACCGCTGCCGGCAGGACGGCAGCTTCGACGTGACGTTACCGATCGGGACAGCCGGCCCGTCGGTGCGCTGCCCGCGGTGCGGGGCCCCGGCCGGGCGCATGTTCTCCGCGCCGCGGCTCGGCCGCACGTCGGCGGCATTGCGCGAGGCGATCGACCGGGCGGAGCGCAGCGCGGAGCGGCCGGACGTGGTCGAGCGGGTACCCGGTCCTCGCCCCACTCGCCGATCCCCGAATGCCGCCCACGCCCGCCTGCCCCGATGGTGACCGGGCGCGGGCGGCCCGGCCCACCTGGCCCGCCACGGCGGGACGAACGAAAGGCTGAACGCCGTGCCTGACCTGCTGTTCGCCCTCGACTCCACCAGGCGGTTCACCGACCAGGAGAAGGTCGGGCACAACCGATGGCACCCCGACATCCCGCCCGTGGCGACCGTACGACCGGGCCAGTCGTTCCGCGTCCACTGCCGGGAGTGGTTCGACGGCGCGATCCACAACGACGACTCCGCCGACGACATCCGGGACGCTCCGCTGACCACGGTCCACGCCCTCAGCGGCCCGTTCGCCGTCGAGGGCGCCAAGCCGGGCGACCTGCTCATCGTCGACATCCTCGACATGGGTCCCATTCCACAGGAGGACTCCGGTCCGCTGGCCGGCCAGGGCTGGGGATACACCGGCATCTTCCCGACCGGCAACGGCGGTGGATTCCTCACCGAGCAGTTCCCCGACGCCTACAAGGCCGTCTGGGACTTCGCCGGGCAGCGAGCCACCTCCCGGCACATCCCCGGGGTCTCGTTCACCGGGATCTCCCATCCGGGGCTGATGGGCACCGCCCCGTCCGCCGCGCTGCTGGCCACCTGGAACCAGCGGGAGGGAGCGCTGCGCGCCACCGCGCCGGACCGGGTGCCACCCCTGTCCCTGCCGCCCGAGCCCCAGGACGCGATCCTCGGCACCCTCACCGGCGCGGAGTTCGACCGGGTGGCCGCGGAGGCGGCGCGCACCGCGCCACCCCGGGAGAACGGCGGCAACCAGGACATCAAGAACTTCACCACCGGTACCCGGGTCTTCTATCCGGTGTACGTGCCCGGCGCCAACCTGTCCGTCGGCGACCTGCACTTCTCCCAGGGCGATGGGGAGATCACCTTCTGCGGCGCCATCGAGATGGGCGGCTTCATCGACCTGCACGTCGATTTGATCAAGGACGGCATGCAGGCGTACGGCGTCACCGAGAACGCGATCTTCCTCCCGGGAAACACCCCGCCGCAGTTCAGTCAGTGGCTGGCCTTCTCCGGAATCTCCGTCACCCTCGACGGCGAACAGCGGTACCTCGACTCACAGCTCGCCTACCAGCGCGCCTGCCTGCACGCCATCGACTATCTGACCCGCTTCGGATACCAGCCCGAGCAGGCGTACCTGCTGCTCGGTGCGGCACCGATCGAAGGCCGGCTCTCCGGGGTGGTGGACATCCCCAACTCCTGCGCGACCGTCTATCTGCCCACCGAGATCTTCGACTTCGACGTACGCCCCTCCGCCGCCGGGCCGACCAGGATCGATCCGGGCCCCGGCGCCCCGAAGGCCACCATGAGTTGACCGGGCATGAGGTTGAGCAGCACGCCCGCGGTGGCCGCGTCGAGCGAGGTGGTCGGCGACGACGGAATACGCCGGCCCGGCGGCGAGGTGCACGCCTGGCTGCCGGGGCAGAACCAGACGGTCTGCGGGCTGCCGTTGAGCCGTACCCGGCTGCGTCGGTTCCCGCACGTGCCGTTCGACTACTCGGCCACCGACGTGCTCACCGAGGCCGACCCGGAGGCGTACGTCTGCCCGCGCTGCCTCGCCGCCACGCGGGGTCGCCGGCCGGGGGAGAAGGGCTGGGTCCGGCACCATCCCCGTCCCTGAACGGTCCGGGGGTTGGTGCCCGCCGCAACGGGTACGGCAGCGGGTATGCGCATCGTGATCGTGGGGGCCACCGGCAACGTGGGGTCGGCACTGCTGCGTCGGCTGCGGCGGGAGTCCGGGGCGGAACCGGTCGGGGTGGCCCGCCGCCTGCCCGGGCCGGACGCGGGTGAGCCGTACGACGGGGTGGAGTGGCACTCGTGCGACATCGGGGCGCCCGGCGTGGCCGAGCAACTCGCCGCGATCTTCGCCGGGGCGCGGGCGGTGGTGCACCTGGCCTGGCAGATCCAGCCCAGCCACGACCGGCGTACCCTCCGGCGGACCAACGTCGGGGGCAGCTGCGCGGTGATCGAAGCCGCCGTCCGGGCCGGCGTACCCGCCCTGGTCTACGCCTCGTCGGTCGGCACCTACGCACCCGGCCCGAAGGACCATCCGGTGAGCGAGCGCTGGCCGGCGACCGGGGTGCCCGGGTCGTCGTACAGCCAGGACAAGGCCGCGGTGGAGGGGCTGCTCGACACGGTCGAGCGGGAGCACCCGAAGTTGCGGGTGGTCCGGCTGCGGCCGGGGCTGATCTTCCAGCGAGACGCCGGGACCGAGATCAGCCGCTACTTCCTCGGCCCGCTGGTCCCGGTCCGGCTGCTCCGGTACGGCCGCATCCCGCTGGTCCCGACCAACCGCCGACTCCGGGTGCAGGCGGTGCACGCCGACGACGTGGCCGACGCGTACGCGAAGGCGGTCCTGGGTGAGGCGCGCGGTGCCTTCAACGTCGCCGCGGACCCGGTGCTGACTCCGGAGCTGGTGGCCCGGCACTTCCACGGCTGGACGGTGCCGGTGGCGATCCCGGTGCTCCGCGCGGCGGCGGCGCTGACCTGGTACGCCCGGCTGCAACCGGTCGACGTCGGCTGGGTCGACCTGGCGTTGAACGCGCCCCTGCTGTCCAGCGAGCGCGCCGAGTCCGAGCTGGACTGGCACCCCCGGACCGATGCCGTCACCGCCCTCAAGGACCTGCTCACCGGCATGGCCGCCCGCGCCGGCACCGGGGCCCCACCCCTCTCCGCCGACCCGCACCTCCCCGGCCGCCCCCAATCCCTCCTGACGGCCAAACTCCCCGGCCACCCCAACCCCTACTGACCCACCCCGGACCGGTGATCAAGGAGTTTGCGTCTTCAGGGAGATCCACTCCGACGCAAACTCCTTGATCAACACTGGGGTGGGGCGCGGGTTCAGAAGTCGGCGAAGAGGTACGGCAGCTCGCGCGGGAAGATCCGGCGCAGCTCGACCGCCGCGTCCGCGGGCACCTCCCCGAGCCCCCGGATGACCACCTCGGCCGGGTCGAGCACCCCGTACGCCAGGGCGGAGAGCCCGGCGGCGGTGAGCGTGGCCGTCGGGACGCCGCCCGCCGTGGCGCTGTCGCCCGGCAGCAGCTCCAGCTTCCCGGTGGCCCCGTCGAGCAGGTGGCTGCCGGCCAGCCAGCGGTCGCCGACCAGCTCGACGCGGACCCGCCCGGCGCCGGTCGGCAGGTCGGTGAGCGCGTCCAGGCTCAGCAGCCGGGCCATCGGCGCGGACGAGCCCGGCCGGGACACCCGCGCCTCGACGTGCGCGGCGAGGTCGGTCAGCCACAGCTCGGGCAGCTCGTCGGCGGGGAGCCGGACGCTGACCCGCTCCACCTGGTCGACGTGCCGCGCGAAGAACTGCAACAGCGACGCCCGGGCGTACGGGTCGGTGGCGAGCAGGTCGTCGGCGTGCAGCGTGCCGCCGTGGTCGTCGATCCGGTAGGTGACCGCGCCGACCGTCTCGCCGTCGCAGACGGCGGTGAGCAGCCAGCGGTCGTCCCGGTCCCGCTGGCCGACCGCGCGGAAGTCGGGGAAGACCGCGAACCCGTGCCGCTCGCGCAGGCAGCGTTCGGTGTACGCGCGCCACCTCGGGTAGCCGGCGCCGATCCGCTCCCAGACCACCTCGCCGGGCAGTTCGGCACGGAGCAGCGGGGCCAGGTCGGCCGGGGAGAAGGAGGCGGTACGCCGGCTGGGCAGCCCGACGTACCCGAAGCGCTCGTAGAAAGAGGCGCGGAACGGGTAGAGCGCGGTCAGCGGGTGCCCCTCGTCGCGCATCTCGTCGAGGAGTTGGTGCAGCAGGTTGCGGACGTGGCCGCGCCGGCGGGCCAGCGGGTGGGTCGCCACCCCGGCCACCCCGGCCATCGGCAGTACGGCACCGCGCAGGTTCTGCCGCATCGGGATCGCCGTGGCGGCGGCCGTGGCGCCGCCCTCCTCCTCGACCACCAGCGTCCGGTTGCCCGCGTTGTACGGCAGGTACTCGCGGTATTCGTCGAGCCGGGACGGCCCCATCGGCGACGCCTCGAACGCGTACGCCTGGAGCGGGAAGCTGTGGGTCAGTCGTTCTTCGGCGGCCAACCGGCGGATGAGCATCCGTCCATCCCAACCCGGCTCGGCGGCTCCCGCAACCGGATTGGCGGGTCAGGTCACCGGCAGGTGCCGCACGTGCCGGCGCCGGCGCAGCCGGGCGGTGGACGCGGCCGCCACCGCGAGGACCAGCAGCGCGGTCACCACGACCCCGTGCAGGGCGCCCCGGGTCAGGTAGCCGTCGTCGGTGTGGTCGACCGCCCAGGTGACGATCTCCCGGCTCGACCAGAACGGGGTGAGCTTGGCGCCGGAGCCGGCCGGGTCGATCAGCATCTGCACCGCCACTACGGTCAGCAGCAGCAGGGTCCCCTCCAGTTCGCGGGGCAGCACCGCGCCGATCAGCATGCCGAAGGGCGCGGCCACCGCGACGGCACAGAGCATCGCGGCGGCCACGCCGCCGTACCGCAGGTCGGACCCGTCGATCGCGACGAGGGCGAAGAAGGGTACGGCGATGGCCAGCCCCACCACCCAGAGCCCGAGCAT
>NZ_JAPDPH010000229.1 GCF_026013475.1 Micromonospora yasonensis
GGACGCGCCGCCTCCGGCCAGTCGTCCCCGCCCGCCGACGCGGTCGCTTCGGCGGCCGGCTGCTCACCGTCCCCGGCACCGCCCGGCCTCGCCGGTTCCGGCCAGTCCTCCTCGTCGTCGGCGCCGGCCGGGTCGCCCCCGGAACCGGTCGCCGGGCCGGCCGATCGCCGCGCCGGGCCACCGGACCGCTCGGTGGCCCGGACGGCACCGCCGGAACCACCCCTGGCCTCGGCGCCGGTCGAGCCGCCTGACGGGGTGTCCGGGCGGGACGCGGACGGGCGGGCCGGGCCGCCCAGCGAGGCGGCACCCCGCTCCCCGGCCACCTCGCAGCGGATCTGCCAGCGGCCGCCCAGCTCCTCGTAGAGCGCGTCGGTGAGCACCGCGGCGTGGTCGGCCATCATCTTCGCCAGCACCGTCGACTTCACGGTCAGCACCAGCGTGTCGCCGTCCAGGTCACGGACCACCGCGTCGCGCATCAACGCGGCGATCCGCTTGTTGCTCCGGTTGACCTTGCCGACCACCTCGGACCAGACCCGGCGTACGGCGACGGCGTCGAGCGCGCCGGCCGGGGCGGAACCGGGCCGGGGCGGCTCGGGGGTGGCCGGGTCGGGCAGCACCGCCGAGGCCGGCACCGGACGCCGGGCGGGTACGCCGGACGCCGGGCCGTCGGCCGCCGGCGCCGGGCCGCCGGGAGACCGGTCGGCCGGACCCGGGGCCGGCTGGGCGGAACCGGTCGCGGGGCGAGGGCCCGGCCCGGGCTGGACGGTGCCGCTCGCCGCCGGGTCGGCCGGGCGGGCCGACGCCGAACGGGCACCAGCCGCCGCGGCGGCGGCGCGGGCGGCGGCCGCCCCGGACAGGGCTCCGGCAGCCGCCCCGGACGGCGCTCCGGCAGCCGCCGGCGGGCCGGCGGTCCCCGGGTAGGACGCGGCGGCAGCCGCGGTCGGGGCGGAGGGCGCCGGGCGTACCTCCGGGGCGGGGGCGACCGGCGCGGGGCCGGCGGCGGCCGGCGGCAGCTCGCCGCCGCCCAGGGTCAGCCGGCGTTCCATCCGCTCCAGGCGCTGGAGCAGGCCACCGGTCGAGTCGTCCGCGCCGGGCAGCAGCATCCGGGCGCAGATCAGCTCCAGCAGCAGCCGGGGCGCGGTGGTGCCGCGCATCTCGACCAGCCCGTTGTGCACGATGTCGGCGCAGCGGGACAGGGTGGCCGGGCCGAGCCGCTGGGCCTGGGCCGTCATCCGCTCGATCTGGTCGGCCGGGCCGTCGATCAGGCCCTTGGCTGCGGCCTCCGGCACCTGCTGCATGACGATCAGGTCACGCAGCCGTTCCAGCAGGTCGGAGGCGAACCGGCGGAGGTCGTGCCCGGCCTCGGCCACCCGGTCGACGGTCGCGTACGCGGCGGCGCCGTCCCCGGCGGCGAGCGCGTCGCACATCTCGTCGATCAGCGCCGAGTCGGTCACGCCGAGCAGCGCGGCGGCCCGGGCATAGCTGACCCCCTCCGGGCCGGCGCCCGCGATGAGCTGGTCGAGCACGGAGAGGCTGTCCCGCATGCTGCCCCCACCGGCGCGCACCACGAGCGGGAAGACGGCCGGCTCGACCTTGATCCCTTCCGCCTCGGTGAGCTGCTCCAGGTACGGCCGGAGCACCTTCGGCGGGAACAGCCGGAACGGGTAGTGGTGGGTCCGCGACTTGATCGTGCCGAGTACCTTCTCCGGCTCGGTGGTCGCGAAGATGAACTTGACGTACTCCGGGGGCTCCTCGACCAGCTTGAGCAGGGCGTTGAAGCCGGCCGACGAGACCATGTGCGCCTCGTCGATGATATAGATCTTGAAGCGGCTGCGGGCCGGCGCGAAGAACGCCTTCTCGCGCAGCTCACGGGCGTCGTCGACGCCGCCGTGGCTGGCCGCGTCGATCTCGATGACGTCGATCGACCCGCCGCCGTCAGGGGCCAGCGAGCGGCAGGAATCGCACTGCCCGCACGGCTCGGGCGTGGGCCCCTGCTCGCAGTTGAGCGAGCGGGCCAGGATCCGGGCGCTGGAGGTCTTGCCGCAGCCGCGCGGGCCGGAGAAGAGGTACGCGTGGTTGAGCCGCCCGCTGCGCAACGCCTGCGACAGCGGCTCGGTGACCTGCTCCTGGCCGATCATCTCGGCGAAAGTACGCGGCCGGTACTTGCGGTAGAGCGCCAGCGTCACGCGTACCGCCTCCTCTCGACCGAGCCATTCTGCGCCGGTCGGGCGCGGGTGACCACCCACCACCCCGGGACCTGACCCGCAGGAACGTTACCGGCACCCGGAGACAGAAAGGCCTCCCGTGCACCCGGCAGAGCTCGCTTATCCTTGCTGCCTTCCGGCCCTGGGGAGGTTCACGAGATACCGCCGCACGGGAGGTGCCGCCAAGCCTACCCGACTCGGCGTGGATCTTCAGGGGGTGGTGGGGTGGCTCACCGCCGACAGACCTGTATCCTGGCTCGCGGAGGATTCGCCTAGAGGCCTAGGGCGCACGCTTGGAAAGCGTGTTGGGTTAACACCCTCACGAGTTCGAATCTCGTATCCTCCGCTCGCTTGAGCAGCACGAACGCGAGGGCTGGCCCCGACAGGGACCGGCCCTCGTGTCGTCTCCACCTAGCTTCCGTCTCACTTCTCGTCTCAGTTGCCCGCCACTCGGATCTTGGACCAACCATGGTCATGCCCGCACGGACGGGTCTCGGCGGCCAGCAGGGGGCGGAGCGGAGGCCCAACCCGATCGGCCAAGCGCCATCACAACCATGTTGTCTCTGGGATGCCCTAGGGCTTGAATGACAGGGTGACCGAAGTCGAAGCAGCAGTCGGCGGGACTGACTCACCCGCCGATGCCCTGAAAACCAAGTTGCAGAGATGGCTAATGAGCCAGGGGTATCCGCTGGAATTGCGGACAGCGCAAGCTTTCAGAGGGATCGGCAACGTGCGTCAGTCGGATTACTATTATGACAGCGAATCCGCGTGCCACCGCGAGATTGACGTAGTGGTGAGTATGAGAGCCAATACCAACTCACACATGGAGTGGCTTGACGTACTCTTATGCATTGAAGCAAAGAGCGGCGCTGACAAACCATGGGTACTTTTCTGCGGAGAAAGGGTGCCGCCACTGCATCCGTTGGCGCAGGTTGCGGAGAGGTTCACTTCACCCGCCGCCCGAGCATGGATAGCCGCAGCCGCAAACAGCCACGAAGTACGCGCCCTCCCACTATTGACCATTGAGGAGCACCCCGGACACAACCTCATAAAAGCGACTCTCGGCCCGAATCAGGGTCAGGATGTCGCCTACAAGGCAATCATCTCAGCCGTGAAGGCCGCTCACTGGGAGGCAACCCGGAAGGATATCTACCCCAAGCATAGCGAGGTGTCCATCGTCGCATTCCCAGTAATTGTGATCGACGCACCCCTTTTCAAGTGCGATATCGACGAGTCGGGAGAGCTCCGACTCCGGCAAGTCGACATGGGAACCTTGATCTGGCATAACAACATCGTGCCATCCGCTCCGCCTCATACGATTGTTCACGTTGTAACAGAGGCTGGCATTCCCGAGTATGCACGGCAAGCATCCGAGACGACATCTGGGCTCTCAAAGTCTTATGAGAGAATCCAGCGCTGGAAAATGACCAGCCAAAGAAGCTCCGAGTAGGAGTGGCCGACTGTTTCTCGCCGTGGGGGAGAACGAGAAACAGCCGACCAGCAGTCCGACTTCGCCAGAGTTACATCTGTTCAGTCCCCCAAATCAGGCCCCCGAGCTGCTGCGCGATGTCGCGGCGCACCTGATCCGTCATGTGCTGGTAGCGCACTGCCATGGCCGAGTTCGACCAACCCATGATGCCCATCACGGCACGGCCCGAGACGCCGAGGACCAGGAGGACGGTGGCCGCGGTGTGCCGCGCGTCGTGTAGCCGGCCGTCCCGCACCCCGGCGAGCTTGAGCAACCGTTTCCACTCGTCGTAGTCCGTCGCCTGGTGGATCGCCTCGCCGGTCGGCGAGGCGAACACCCATCCCTCATCGCGCCAGAGTTGGGCGGCGGTTTGGCGCTCGGCGTCCTGTTCCTCTCGGTGCTGGCGGAGTAGTTCGATCAGGGCATCCGGCACGCCGATGGAGCGGCGGCCGGCACGGGACTTGGACGGCGTCTTGCTGACACCAACAACGGTCCCTCTCCACTGTGGAGAGCGACGGGTGTCACTGTGGTGACAGGACTAAGTCCCCTCGCCATGTCCCCGTGACCGGGGCGATACTGGCCGTATGGCTGACGTGGCTGCTGACCTCGATCGACCGGCTTGGGCAACCAGACTCAGGGCTGAGCGGACCGCCCGAGGGTGGTCGCAGGGCGAAGCCGTACGGGCGATGCGTGCGCACGCCGCTGAGCAACTCCCGGCCGACAGCACCCTGCTGCGCAACTGGAGCGGTGGGAGTCGGGAGGCTCCGAGCCGGATGGCTTCTACAAGGCCCTGATTGCGAAGACGTTCGGCACAGTCACGGGCGCATTCTTCCCGCCCACGGCACCCCACGAGGCTGACGCAGAGCTGATCGCGGGCACCGGCATGGAGACAGTCGAGATCCTCGCCCGGCTGCGTAGCTCCGACGTCTCAAACGCCACGCTCGAAGCGCTGCGGATCACGGCTGATCGGCTGTGCTGCGAGTACCCCTACATGGCATCCGAGCAGTTGCGGGTGGAGGGCCGGGCGTGGCTGCGCCGGATCACTGCCCTGATGGACCGCCGGCTAACCCTCACCCAGCACCAGGAGGTGCTGACTCTTGCGGGATGGGTTGCGCTGCTCGTTGGATGCGTGGAGTACGACATGGGGCTACGTCGCATAGCAGAAGGCACCCGCAAGGCTGCCTTGACGCTGGGCGACGAAGCCGGAAACGCCGCCATCTCTGGGTGGGCCTACGAGATGCGGGCCTGGTACGCGCTGACCCAGGGCGATTACCGGGGCGTAATCGCGGCCGCCGAGGCAGGCGAAGCAGTGGCAGCCCACGACGGCGCAGCGGTCCAGTTGGCAGCGCAACGTGCAAAGGCATGGGCACGACTCGGCGACAGACGGCAGGTAGAAACGGCACTGGACAAGGGCCGCGCCCTGCTTGAGTCGCTGCCCTATCCCGAGGACACCGACCACCACTTCGTGGCCGACCCGGCAAAGTTCGACTTCTACGCCATGGACTGCTACCGGATCGCCGGTGAAGACCGCCTCGCAGAGATGTACGCGCGCGAGGTCATCCGCTCATCGACGGGCCCGGACGGGACCGAACGCAAGCCGATGCGCAACGCCGAAGCCCGCATCACGCTCGGGGTGGTGGCGGCGCGCGCCGGTGATCTCGACCAGGCCGTGTCCCACGGCCGCCGGGCGTTGGAGGGGGATCGCAAATCACTGCCATCCCTGCTGATGTGCTCCAAGGAACTGGCGACCCTGCTACGGGAGCGGTACCCGAAGGAGCCAGAGGCAGTCTCTTACCTCGACGAGGTCCGAGCGCTCAGCGCTAGCTGACCCCGTCTGCGTTCTCGCTCGAACCAGCCCGACTCGGTCGACCACCGACACCGGGACGAGGCCGGCCTTCATGCCAGGACACGATCCGGCTCGGGCGCCACATATGGGTACGCCCGACGGTCGCGTCAGGCTCCGGCATCTGGCCCCGCTTCCGGTAGTTCGTCACGGTCGCCACCTTGACGCCTAGGTAAGCGGCTACGTCGGAGGTTGTCCACCACTCCGCGGTCGGGTCTGGGCCAGTTCCCACGGCTTCATTCTGGCACCACAGGCCCTGTGCACGTCGAAGCCGGCTGCCAGCGCTAGCTGGGAAACCCACAAGCGGCATATGTTGCGTTCTATGGGACCAGGGGAGGTGCCAGCGCTGCCGGGCCACAGGGCAACGGCAGGCAGACCGTTGGTTCGGTCGCAGCGTCATTGGCCGTGGGTGGTGCTCTCGCTCGTGGCCGTGCTGTGTACCGGGATCATCGCCGTGCCCGTGTCCTGGGCCGTGCGGAAGCAGGCCGAGGCCAATCGTGGTGAGGTGTCGCCGGACGCGGCCGTGAGCGTCTACGTGCTCCAGATGAGCAGTGAAGAGGAGATTGGCCTGTCGCGGGTGTTGGCTGGCAGGCGTCATGACGAGTTGCTGCGGCAGTGGCGTCAGTACCGCGGCGAGATGGAGCGCGGCAATGTCCCGTCAAAGCTGGAGACGGTTGGACCGATTGACGTCGAGGACCAGGGCGACGACGACCGCGCGATGGTGACCGCCCAGGTGCACGCGATCTGGTGGGGAGAACAGATCAACCTCAGTGGGGAAGCCCACCCGTGGCGGTTCGAGACCCGGCGAGACGCCGGCGGTTGGCGGGTGTGGGCGGCCGACTTGCCGCCGTGGTGCGGTGTGCATGTTCGGGCGGACAGCTGCCGTTGATGGCTCCCGGCGTGGCTAGTGGGTCCGCCGGCGGTTTGCCTCCTGCCGGACCGCCTCCGTGAGATCCCGCCAGGTGCCGGCCGAGGTCTTCATCATCCGATCGACGATCAAGCGGGCGGATGCCTCATCCGGGAAGTCGTACGAGACTTCCTGCCCCTCGTCACCACCGAGGCGGCCACGAACCCGCCAGCGCTGGCCGTCGGTAACCAGCCAGATGTCGCGCCGGGCCATGCGACCCCAGCTCCCGTTCCACCACCGTCCGCGTACCTCCACCAGCCGCAGCCTAGTCGAACGTACGTACGAACCGGCCGGCTGCCGGCGATGTTGTTCAAAGTTTCTGTACGTCTTCAAGGCGGCCCTTGACGGGCCGCACGCGCCGCCGCCTGGGCGCGCGCCGGCCGCTGCCGCTGTCGCTCTGCGGCCGTCACGCCGGACGCCCGGCGGCTGGCGCGGAGAGCGGGAAGCCCGGAGGGCCGCCGCTGAACGGCAGACCGTTGACCGGTGAGGTGGTTGGCCGGCTGCCGGCCGGGCCGCGCGGCCACGAGCCCGCGCGGCGTAGGGGAGGGGACGCCGGGCGCGTCGGCGGGCTGGCGGTGGTCGCGGGGTTGCGGTTAGGGCGCCTCCGGCGGGGGCGCTCCGGCTCCAGGATGGCCGGGGCTCCGTCGGCGGGTCGCGGTCCGTGGGTGGTTGCGGTAGGCCATCCCGCCTTCCATCGACCCGGGCGAGCCGAGCAGACCACCGCCCGACCCGCCAGCGTCCGAACCTGCGTCAAGGTCCGCTTGACGTGGCGGGCCGGGCGGCGGCCCGCTCCCCAGGAGGGCGGGTCGATGGCAGACGGGATGACTCGCCCTCGTTCTTAGGGCGCGGCGGTCGGAGCGGAGGGCACGACGGGAGGTTCACCGAAGTCCTCCCCGGCAGCCATCTTTTCCTCGAAATCCTTCCAGGCGTCGGCGAATCCGGGCCGATGCTCTGTTGCTGCACGTAGCGCCTTTAGCTGACGTGAAGCGAGGATCGAGGTCCGTGCTTGACCACTGCGGCTATACGCAGCTAGAACGGTTCTCAAGCCGTCTAAAGGGATCTCTTCGGACATAGAGTTAACCCAGCCAAGAGGCGCTGCTGCCTCTGAATACGATTGAGCGTCTACCACAAGACCCGCCAGATGAGGAACCAGATCCGGGTCAGGCGACCCAAACTGATTGAAGTACCGCGAGTCCGAGGTAGACATTACTGCCTCGCCGAGTCGCGTGATCAGAAATGATCGAATTGGCTCTGGAGGGAGTGGCGAGTACAGCTGGCTTCTAATCACGAGATCGTGGATCGGTAGTTGCCCGAGAAGCTCTTCGATTCGGTGCTGGACGCCAGCGTGTAGGAGGGGCCAAGTTTCCTGGAGCTGACATAAGCCGTTGACAAGAAGGAATAGCCCTTCGTCATCTAGGTTGTCCTGCCGAGCGTCCAAGACAGCCTTTAGGCTCTCCTCGAATTCGATGGGGCGGAGATCTTGGAGTACCCGAGCACTGCGCGTGTATTTCCAGCGGAGGTAGTCGTCATGGTCGGCATCGAGAGTCGATTTGCAAATGACCTTCATCAGGTTGACGCGCAAAGCCGGCGTCCCGCGATGCATATAGCTTTCACTCAGGTACTCTTTTAGCTTTGCGTCATCCTGCGGGAAAGAAGACTCTCGGATCTCGCGTTCAAAGCGCTCGATCGCCTTGCGTCCCGTAACGGGACCATGGGACAAGAGTGCGTCGATGGCGGTTGAAAGGTGTGCGCGCACCAACTCGGGCGTTGGGGAAAACAGCTCATCGTTTCCGCGAGAGTATGCCGGATGAGCGCAAAGGTTGCGGTCTTCGTAGATTCGCGACAGTTCCGTGTGTTCGCGGTCGCCAATGAACTGAAAGGTGTCGCGCGCCTGCGCAAGGAGCCCGTTCTCGAATTTCTGAAGGCTTGTCTTGTCGCCCGAGCTGATTGCCCTGTCGAGATCCCTTTGAGCTGCCTGCGCTGCCCTATCTCCCTGGTCTGCAAGGAGTCGGAGCTTATACATGACATCGGCTGTAATCGCGATCCAGATGGCGATTATCGCCGAACGATAAGCGCCGGCACCGTAGGCCGCAATTGCTTCGTCAATGTACCGGCGGGATTGGGTTGATAGTACTTGGACCCTTAGGTCTTCAAGGGCTCGCATTGCTTCCTTCTCAAATTGGCACAGAACCCGGCGCTCTAGGTGACGTAGGCTGGTAGCCCCTGTCGGTCTCCTGTTACCCCTAGCTGGGGATCTCTATGGGAAGCGACAGGTCTTGCTCAAAGTTGGTGACCTCCATGCTGGCCATGCGCCCGGGGTTTCGATGAAGTGTGCCGCGAGCTATGACGGGGCTTCGCTTGTGACAAGCCCGAGCAACCTCATATTGGCTCTCGTTCAAATCAAGTCGTACAAGCCGTTTGGCACCGTCGATTAAAGTTTCGACTTCGACGCGACCTCCATCATCGCCGCTGCGGCTCCTCAGTCCGACAACCACGCCGTAGATAAGCTCCTCGCTATTTGAGGGATCTCGTCGCAAGGTAGCTGCTATATCCTTCAAAAGATCCACACGTTCACTTGGGAACTCAAATGCGCGGGCAACTCCTCTCGGCGGTGTGACTCCAGGTGCCCAGGCGAACGTAATGTCAACCTTGCGAACGATTTCCTCTTGGAGGGGTCGAACGATGGCGCGACACATCTCGAAAGACAGTCCCTCGCCGACCGCATCGTGGAGGTCCCGATTCGACGGCCTACTCTCCCGAACCACCGCAATCTCCTGTAGGGCACCCAGGGCGCGGGCTAGGTTGGTCGCAACCCTCCTTTCGAAGGCGGCCTCCTCGACAGATTCAATGAGACGAGGCTGTTCCTCCTCCCAAGGAAGGTCCGGCAGACGCGCATTATTGATGATAGGTACCACATACGATCCGGGGCGGGTGTGACCCACAAGGGCTCTTTTTGCTTGATCCCTAGCCTTCTTCGGCATGGATCTTCCGAAATATCCGCGCCTTTGAAGGGTTGACGCGGTGGCAGAAACGACTAGACCCCTAGCCGTGGTAAATAGCTTGTGCCCTGCGTCAAGAGGTATGCACTGCTCTCCATATTCGTGATCTGCCCGAACGTCGGTAATATCCAGGAACTGACGAGTGATGTCATTCTTGATATCCTGCGCCGGCCTGTCTTCGATGCGCTGCAGATCCTGCGTGAGCAATTCGATCCGCTTGTCGAAGTCGGGGGCATTCGGAAGCTTCGGCACAAGAACTTCTAGCCCCTCGTCTCTGGTCCAGAACTCCGCAATTTCTCCAGAGACGGAAGGCGTCCAGCCGGAATTCCGCAAGTAACTTGCAATTCGGGGGAAGTCGACAGCAAGGTCAATCATGCTAGCCCTCCCGCCAACGCGCCTAGGATTCGGCGTCTGGAGTGATCTATCATTAAGTCCAACGCCTTGCCGTCGAGCTTATTCTCTCTCGGTAGATGGATGGCAACCGTTGTTTCTCCGCTAGCTTCCGGTGCGTCCTGGATGCAGGCGTAGTAGGCGCGGCAGCGCAAGAGGATTTGCTCCTCATCGTGCACTATCCACTGCTCAATGTCCGCTGGGACGATCACCACAGCGAGGTAGCCGGGTGCGGAACGGTCAGCGGCTCGGAGCTTGTCGTATGTCGCAACGTCAAGATCGAACGCGTGTCCGTTTGCGACCTCGCGCGCCTTCTGCGTGCACTTCAGCTGTAGATCAACCATCGGTCCGCCTCTACGGATGGTTGCGTCAACGCCGTCCTTGTCCACGTTCCAGCTGGCGATTGTCAGGCCTTCACGCGCGGCAATTGCGTGGAGGTAGGCACAGCTGATCTGTTCCTTCTGCCATGTTTCTGCCCGCATCTGCCCCCCCGACGCCCGTTTCATCAGCAACCTAGCCGTCACAGCGCGTGCCGGGAAGGTCCACAAGGGCCGTTTGCTTTGGAGATCCTGCCGATCCGAAGCCGCAGCGGCACTGCGGGCACCAAGGGACGCAAGAGACCGTGAACGTCGTCAGCTAGCGAGGAGCGCTGGCAGCTTCACCCGCTTGAGTAGCTGTCGAGCAGCCAAACCAGGGATCATGAGCGGACGATCGCGCCCGGCACCGCCATGCCCGGCACGAGGACCAGGCGGTGTACCAGCGCCGGAGCGCCGACTCGTAGTGCGCGGATCGGTTAGAGGCCGTCATGCACCGGGCAACCTTGTCGGCGCTGTTGCCCAGAGCCTCTAGCGTGCTGGCACGTGAGTACGTCTGAGGTATGGGCACCGGTAGTGGCGGCGATTGGAGCCTCCCTCCTTACGGCACTGGCGACGTTTGGAGCAGTGTGGGCGCAGCGGCGGTGGTCCGGTAGGGACGCCGCCCAGCAGGAGCGGATCGTGGCTTATCAGGACCTCCTGGCGCGGAGCATGACCTTGGTATTGCGAGCGGACGCCGCCCGCCAGGCGATTCGCTTCCGGTCTGGCCTCGCGGAAGGTCTCAGCGTCACACTTCGTCAACGGCGACCACTCGACCCGTTCGAGTTTCACGACTGGTTGATCGAGGACTGGCGACCCGTCAGCGATGCTTGGTCACGCGTTCATGTCGTCGGGTCTCAGCAAGCTATCGACGTTGCCGACCGTCTGCTAGACGCATGCGGTGATCTTCTTG
>NZ_JAPDPH010000023.1 GCF_026013475.1 Micromonospora yasonensis
TGGCTCCGCGCTTCTGGTTCACAACGCCAGCTGCCCGGTTCCCGACCATGCGACCAAGTGCAAGTGCACCAGCGGCGGGACGTCAACCCCGGCGGTGAAGGAAGGGATCACGCAGCGATCGTGATGACCCATCCAGATCACCTACTGACGTCTACCTATGGTCCGGCAGGAAGGGACCAAGCGTCTGGACGCCAACCTGGCCTACCGGAAGGTACTGGCGAAGGATCTGAAGAATCTCCGTCAGATCGGAGAGAGGAGCTACGGCGATCCGGGCCACTTCAACAAGCAGATCAAGGAAATCTTGGGGTATTACAGAACAGACTATCCTGACCTGATGAAGAGGTAGATGTGACTGTCAGGGATGAGGTAACAGCCTTCGCTCGGCTGGGGCCGCTGCCCTCTGAGGACGACGACTCCGAGAGCGGGGACGAGGAGTTCGAGGAGAGAACCCGGCTGCTTCATGCCATCGAGTCGCCGGTCAGCGATGAGGAGGCCCAACTTTTGGCGAAGTGCTTCGGAGTCGACAACTGCTTCGGGCTGTCGTGGACTCTGCTGCACCTGGTGGAGTCGACACCCTCGCCGGTGGTGACTTCCGAGCCGGAACCAGGGGCCAACCCGTGGCTCGCCATGCTGTGGCAGCGGTATCAGAACAGCTTGAGTGATCAGGCGAACTGAGGCCTATGGATCGAGCAAGATGAGAACCCTGCCGGGATCTGTTCCCGGCGGGGTTCCTCGTTGTCAGGTCGTAGTCCTTTGAACAGGAGGAAGCATGGCCTCCGGCGTCTTCGAGCAGCCGGGCGGCGGGTTTGTGCTGTACTCGCAGGTCAGCGGAGCCGCGACGGCTGCCCGGACGCCGGCATGTGGGCCCAGGTCTATGCGGCAAGAGCATGGTCCACCCCTGGTGCCAGGATTGTCGGATTGGGTCGATCAGTGAGAACCCTGTGGGATCGCGAAGTGGCGGACGAGGCTGAGCTTGTCGGCCGGCTCTCTCCAGCGGCTCGGATGCAGCTGGCACGGCAGGTCGTCGACTGGACGATTGAGGCGTTGCCGAGCGATGCTCGGCAGCTCCTGGTCGGACGCCCAAGCGAGGTGGTCGGGGCCGCCATCAGCGATATCCGTGCCGTAGCCGACGGTGCGGAGCCGACGGAGGAGGCGGACGAGATCGAGGACGAACTCCTTGAGCTGTCCGACGAGGTCGAGTTGCGGCCGCTCTGGCAGCTCTTCAATGCTCTGTCGTACTGCATCGGGCTCGACCCATCCGAACTGGAGACAGCGACCACACAGGAAACGATGTCCGCCTGCTACGACGTCATTCGTGACTGTGAGGACCTGCCTGAGTTCCCTGTGGGCACTGACGAGGCAACGGTTCTGGCAGCGGAGCGAGCGAACGACAACTGCATGCGAGCCATCAACCAACAGAAGGAGCTGATCGCCGAGGCGCTACGTCGTGACGCCGGTCAGTAATCTCGACCTGGCCGTGGCATTGCGAGGTCGCCGAGATGGTTGCTGATGGTTATCACTCGCTCCGCGGTGGTTGCGGCCGGTCTTCGTAGTCCGGCACTACGTCGGGTTGTGCCGAGCGGGCGAGCGGGTCCTGCTCTGGGTGGTCTCCACGACTGGCCGACGCGACGACCTGGACCGCTACCACGGGACATGCACAGCGTGCTGGCTGATGAGGGTGTCGACCAGATCCGGGACAATGCTCGACATCACGGGCGCGAGCGCTTGCGCCTGCTGTATGCGTGCTATCGCCGCCCGAATCCGGGTACGGAGATGCCGGGTGGGCAGTGACGGAGCGGGTCTGGTTTCTCGGCAGGGGTGCGGCGGTTGGCGCTTTGCTGGTAGGCGGGAGGGGAGGACTGGATTGCTTCAGAGAACGGACCCCGTTGAGATCGCCGGGAGAACCGGCGGGGGTGCACGCCCGTCCCAAGGACTTCGGCCGGGCCCTGGACCTGTGGTGTTACCAGGCCCAGAAGGCGGGCTGGTCCGTGTCGGTTCTCGACCGGGACCGCGACACCGGCCGGGAGGGACGGTGCGGGATGGTCGAGGTCGAGGGTCTGCGGTACGAGATACGTTACGGCCCGCGGACTCGTACGATCCGGCTCGACGACAGCAGCGGGGTGGACGTGTATCGGCCCGCCTTCGCCTACGCGGTCTGGGCCGAGCCGGTCGTGCTCGAGGTCTTCCTGGTCGATGAGTAGCTCGTCGGGCGCCGGCAACCGCCCGGCTTCTCCGTTCGAGGAGGAGCCGTCGTCGTGGACCGGGCCACCGCTCACCGAGGACATGGTCCGTCGGGCGGAGGAGGCTCTCGGCGTTCGGTTGCCCGGGAGCTATCTGGAAGTGCTGTACCGGCAGAACGGTGGTGTGCTGAAGAAGACCTGCCATCCCACGAGCTTCCGGACGTCTTGGGCCGATGACCACTTCGCGGTGGACGTCATCATGGGCATCGGGTACGAGGAGGGGATCGACGTCCAGTCGGACTATCTGGTGGCCGAGTGGGGCTACCCGAACATCGGGGTGGTGTTCGGTGTGACGCCGGCGGCCGGCCCGGACACCGTGATGCTGGACTACTCGGCATGCGGCCCGGAGGGGGAACCCGCCGTCGCGTACGTCGGCGAGGACCGGGTGCCTCGCCGGGTGGCCGAGTCTTTCGGCGAGTTCCTCGCCGGTCTCGTCCCGTCCGAGGCGGATGAGGACCAAGACCGCTGAGCGCGGATTGCGCGCGTCTCCCGATGCGGGACGGCCGCATGATCGTCTGTTCGGCTGTGCGCTACCGATACGTAACGCCAGCTTCCGGAGGCCGACTGGATCACCACGGCAGCCATCCGGCAGGCGATGACGGACCGTAAGGGGTATCACGGGTACCCCTTCGGTCGCTTGGCGTGGATCTTCTTTCGCTGTGGACTGATCCGATCGCTGTCGAGCAGGTTTCGTGCGGAGACAGCGGGGTAGCAGGAGCGCGACGACGACCAGAAGGCGCGGCCGTCGAGGCGGTCACTCTCCGTCATGAGCCGCCGGGAGCGTTCCCCGCGGCGTTTCTGTTACCGTGACACGCCGTACGGTGATATTGATGTTCGTCACGCTTAACTGTCTGGTTTGTTCCTTGTTGACCGGGGAAGCGAGCACTTAGCCTGGGCCCGCTCGAGGTTCAACGGGGGAGCGAGCGTGATGGACCTGCAGATTCGGCTTCTCGGCACGGTGGAGCTGTGCGTCGACGACCAGATTGTCACGCCCGGCGCGGCCAAGCGACGGGCCGTCCTGGCCGCGCTGGCGATCGAGGCGAACCATTCGGTCACCCTGCCCCGGCTGGCCCAGATGGTCTGGTCGGACCACCCGCCGGCCTCCGCCGTGGCAAATCTACGTAGTCACGCCGCTGGGTTGCGCCGCACGCTGGGCGACCGGTTGGTCGCCCGGCCACAGGCATACGAACTGCGGCTCGCGCCGCACGAGCTGGACGTCACCGAATTCCAGCGGCTGGCCGGGGAGGGAAGGGCGCTGCTCGCCTCGGCCGACCCCGCCGGCGCCATCGAGACGCTGGCCGCCGCGTTGTCCAGGTGGCGCGGCCCGGCCGGCGACGGCCTGCCCCGCGGCACCGGGCTGGACAACCGGTGGGCCAGCCTCGACGAGCAGCGGCTGCAGGTCTTCGAGGAGTTGGCCGAGGCACGGCTGGCCGCCGGGGAGCACGCGCACCTGCTGTCCGAGCTGCGGGGGCACCTGGCCACCCACCCGCTGCGCGAGCGGGCGTGGGGGCAGCTGATGCTCGCCCTCTACCGGTGCGGGGACGTGCCGGCCGCGCTCACCGTCTTCCGGGACGCCCGGGCCGTCCTCGGCGAACAGCTCGGCCTTGAGCCCGGCGAGGAGTTGACCAATCTGCACCGGGCGATGCTGGACCGGGCCCCGGAGCTGTCGTACGCGCCGCTGGCCGTGCCGGTCGTCACCGCACCGGTCACGGTTGCCGAGGGGCGACCCGCGGTCGGTTGGGCGGTGCCCCGGGAACTGCCGGCGGATCCGGTCACCTACGTCGGGCGTACCCGGGAGACCGCCGACGTGGTGGCGACCGTGACCGCCGGGACGCCGGCCGCGGTGGTCGTGACCGGTGCCGCCGGCAGCGGCAAGACCAGTCTCGCGGTACGCGCCGGGCACGCCGTCTCCGCCGAGTTCCCGGACGGGCAGGTCTTCGTCGACCTCGGCTACCGGACCTCGGTGAAGGCGGGCGAGGTGCTGGCGCGGGTGCTGCGCGCACTCGGCGTGCCCGCCGCCGACGTCCCCGAGAACACCGACGAACGGGCCGGCTGGTTCCGCTCCCTGGTGGCGGGGCGCCGGCTGCTGCTGGTTGTCGACGGCGTGACCCGGGCAGCCCAGGTGCGCCCGCTGCTCCCGGCCGGCCCCGGCCCGGCGCTGATCGCGGTCGCCCAGCGCCACCTCGGCAGCCTGGATGGCGTACGCCGGGTGGCGCTGCGCCCGGTGGGGGTCGCGCAGGCCCGCGAGCTGCTGGCCGCGTTCGCCGGGCCGGAGCGGCTGGCCGCGGAGCCGTCCGCCACCGCCGAGCTGGTGCGGCTCTGCGGGGGCTCGGTGCTGGCGCTGCGGATCGCCGGCGCCCGGCTGGGTCAGCGGCCCGGCACGTCGGTGTCCACGCTGGTCGCCGAGCTGGGCGACGGGCGGGGCCGGCTGGACCTGTTGGCGTACGAGGATCTGTCCGTGCGGGCGAGCCTGGCCACCGGCGTGGCGGCGGTCCGCTCCGACGACGAGGTGGCCGGCCGGATGCTCGAACTGCTCGCCGCGCAGCCGGGCACGCCGGTGGAGACCGCCGCGACCCAGCTCGGGGTATCCCCGCAGCGGGTGCACCGCGCCTTGGACGACCTGGTCGACGCGCACCTGGCGCAGCAGGACGGCCACGGCGACTACCGGCTGCCGGCGCTGGTCCGGGACTACGCCGCGGAGCTGGCCGCGGTGGGGCAGGTCCCCACCCGGAAGCTAACCAACCGGCGGTTCGACCCGCTGGCGGCGTGAGCGCCCGGGCGGCTGCCGACCCGGGATGATCGGCTCTGGTGGGGGTGCGTCCACCGGGTGACACTGAGTCATGACACCTCAGCGCGTACCACTGCTCCTCGGCGTGGTCGTGCTGCTCGCGGCGGCCTGCACGACGACCGACCACGACGGCGCGACCACAGCGCCCTCGACGGCGCCCGCGCCCGGCGCGACCGCCGCCGCCACCACGCCCGCCACCGTCCCGGCCGCCACCACCGCCGCACCCGCGGCGGGGGACTGGCGGGCCACCTACGGGTGGGCGGTGCCCACCTCGCCGGCCCGGGTGCCGCACCCGGTCCCGGTGCCGGTCACCCCGGCGCCGGGGGAGCCGCTGCCCGTCCTGGTGCGGATCCAGGTCGGTGACCACCCCGCCGAGGGCTACAGCCGGATCACCTTCGCGTTCCGCGGCCCCACCCCCTCCTACCGGATCGGCTACGTCGCCCAGGTGGAGGCCGAGGGCAGCAGGGCCCCGGTGAGCCTGCCGGGGAACGCCTTCCTCGCCGTCCGCTTCGACCCGGCCCAGGCGCACGACAGCGCCGGCCGGAGCACGGTGAGCGCGCCGTCGCGGACCATCGGCTACCCGACGCTCCGCGGCTGGGCGCCCGCCGGGGACTTCGAGGGGTACGTCAGCTTCGGTCTCGGGGTGCAGACCTCGGGCGCGCGACTTCCGGTGCGGCTGGGCGAGTCGACCCGGCCGGACGGCACCCACGTGGTCTCGGTGGACGTGCCCCGGAGCTGACCGCACCGACCACGCCGACCGGATGGCCGTCGCGGTCGGCTACTTCCTGCCTCAGGAGACCTCGCCGCGGACGATCGCCACCGCCACCCGGCAGAACTCGTCCATGTCCGGATTGAATCCGGCGGCGATGTCCGGGTGCAGGCCGGCGCGCGTCTCGTCGAGCAGCCGACGGCAGACCTCCTCCACCGGTTCCCCCGCGTAGCTGGCGCGGACCCGTTCGGTTGCCGCCTGCAGGGCCGAGGTCAGCTGATCCTCCAGCGGGCCGCGCAGCTTCTGCTGCACGGGGTCGAGCCCGCTCGGGTCGAGCGTGACATGTGGCTCCGACATCGGGGCTCCCTCCTTCGGCGTCCGCGGTACCCCACCGCGGCCGTCGGTCAAACCACCGCCGCCGGTACGGCGGCCACCCGGACCTGGTACGAGAAGTCCTCCGCCGGTTCCTCGGCGTACGAGAGCCGGCGGATCTGCCGGTCGTCGCCGTAGAGGGCGACGTCGACCAGCACCCCGAGGTGGGCCAACCCGATGTTCGCCACCCGCTTCTTGTCCTGAAGCACGGCGCACACCCCGCCCAGCAGGGTGCTGGCGTCGGCGGTGCGGTGCCCGGGCGGGCAGCGCAGGGTCAGGTCCACCTCGACCGGCCCGTCCAGCGGGGTCCAGCCGGTGTGCTGGGCCGCTGTGCAGGCCGCCTGGAGCAGGGCACGGACCCTGGCCGCCTGGCGGTGTCCGGCGGCGAAGATGGACAGGGCCTCGGTCTTGACCGGGGGCAGGCCGCTCACCTCGAACGTCAGGGCGAGAGCGCGGGTGTCCTGCACGACGGCACCTCCTCGTTGGGCTCTGATCCTGCCCAACCGGTGGGACCGCAGAGGGACGTTCGCGCGAGAACCAACCGATCGGGCGGGCTGGGGTCGGCCGGAGGCGTATCGACGTCGACGGCGAACGCGCTGGCTGCGGAGCTGACCTGACGCTAGTCCACCGCGCGTACGCTGGGTAGCCTCGCGGCCCACCAGCTGGGACGGGCGGCGGGCCGGCCCAGCTCGCTCACTGTGCGGCGCGCGGGGCGAAGGCGCAGAACTCGTTGCCCTCCGGGTCGGCCAGCACCCACCACCGGGTCGCCTCGGTCGGCTCGGCGAGCAGGGTGGCCCCGGCGGCGATCAGCGCCCTGGCGTCCGGACCGGTCAGCTCGACGTCCCAGTGCACCCGGTTCTTCACCCGCTTGCGTTCGGGCACCGGGTCGAAGACCCAGCGGTCCCAGGGGAAGCCGCCCGCGCCGATCACCGAGGCGCCCTCGTCGGTGGTCTGCACCCGGCCGCCGACCACGCCGGCCCACCAGGTGGCCTGCGCGGTCGGGTCGGCGCTGTCGACGACCAGCTCGAAGACGCCGGGCCGCCGGCCCTCCCGAGGCGCGAACGCGCAGAACTGGTTGCCCTCCGGGTCGGCGAGCACCCACCAGCTGATCTCCGCGTCCGGCTCGCGGACCAGCCGCGCCCCGGCGGCCAGCAGCGCGTCCGGCTCCGGCCCGGCCAACCGCAGGTCCAGGTGGACCCGGGTCTTGCCGGTACGCGGCTCAGGCACCGTGTTCACCCAGATCGACTCGGCCTTCGAGGCGGCCGCGCGGGGGTCGATCCGGGTGTCGCCGTCGCCGGTGTCCACCAGTTCCCCGTCGAGGATGCCGGCCCAGAACCCGCCGAGCTGGAAGGCGTCGGTCGCGTCCATGCAGAGATCCTTGAAGCGCGCGATCATCCGCCCATCCTGCCGCCCCGGTCCGACACCCGCCGCCCCGGCGCTCCCGCGCCCGCCGCGCTCCCGCGCTCGACGCTCGCCCGGTATGTGCCCTTGTTCGCGGAAAGGGGGTACCTCGCGCGGAATGGCCGCTCTTTCTGTGAATCAGGGCACACAGCCGGGCACGTGGCGGGCCTCGGTGGCGGGCGCGTTGCGGGTGAGGGAGCAGGGCGGCCCGTTCGCGGCCTGGCGGAGCCCGTTTCGTGGTGACCGTGCGGTGATCGTGAGGTTTGGCAACGTTGCAGGCCGGGCACTGTGAGGCCCGCGAAACGCCCGGGGCGCGGGCGGCCCTGTGGCGGTCGGCGTCCCGACCGTCTCGCCGTGCGCCGGGCACGGGCGACTCCCCCGGCTCTCGCCGATGAGAGGGGGAGGGCGATGACGAGCGAACGGGCTGCGGACCGGCGGCGGCCATCCAGACGTGCGGCGGCAGCCGCCGCGCTGGCGTTGGTGGGGCCGTTGGCCGCCTGCCGGCGGCACGACGATCAACGTGGCCTAGCGAGGAATACCGCTCCGTCAGGGGCCGGGAGAAATCGCGTCACGAGCCGGGACGTTTCTGGTTTTCGATGTACTCACGGATGACGGCGAGGGGTGCGCCACCGCACGATCCGGCGAAGTACGACGGCGACCGCAGGTGGCCGTGCTTGGTGTGCGGGTTGATTCGGTCGGTGAATTCTTGCCGTAGGTAGTGCGCGGAGACGCCCTTGAGTCGGTTGGCCAGGGTTGTGATCGGCAGTTTCGGTGGGTAGTGGCTGAGTAAGCGGATGTGGTCGTGTTCGCCGTTGAACTCGCGCAGTTGCGCGCCGAGCTTGGCGCACACGTCGGCCGACCTGGTGCACCGCGACGGGAAGTGGTTCCTGTACGCCACCTGCGACATCCCGGATGTCGAGGTGAAAGCACCTGACGGGTTCCTCGGCGTCGATCTGGGCATCGCGAACATCGCCACTACCAACGACGGCACCCGACACAGCGGCAAGGGTTTGAACCGGGTCCGGCATCGTAGCCAGCGGTTGCGGGCCAAACTTCAGCGCATCGGCACCAAATCGGCCAAGCGGCTGTTGAAGGCCCGCCGGCGTAAGGAAGGCCGGTTCGCGGCCGACGTCAACCATTGCATCGCTAAGCAGATCGTGACGAGGCCGAACGCACCGGCCGCGGCATCGCCCTGGAGAACCTCACGGGCATCCGCGACCGGGTACGGCTCCGACGGCCCCAGCGGGTCACGCTGCACTCGTGGGCGTTCCACCAACTCGGCCAGTTCGTCGCCTACAAAGCGACCCGGGCCGGGATAGCGCTCGTTCACGTGGATCCGGCGTACACCTCGCAGGGCTGCTCCGCCTGCGGGCACATCGCCAAAGCCAACCGACCCAACCAGACCACCTTCCGATGCACGTCGTGCGGCCTCGCTGAGCACGCCGACGTCAACGCAGCCCGCAACATCGCCACACGCGGCGTTGCGGACTGGGCAGCCGTCAGCCTGCCGAACGCGGCGTGACCGATGCAGCCAGCACCGACCACGATCTGCAACCTCGACCCCTTCAGGGCCGAGAAGCTGACCCTGGAGAAGATCCACCTCTTCGACCCGTCGACGGGCCGGAACCTGACTCTGCACGAGGGGCGGTCGGCCGGGGCGCTCGCCGACTGACCGACGCAGTGAGGGGCCGGTGGCGCGCTGCCGGCCCCTCAGCGTGCCGGCAGGTGCTCCAGCAGCTTGTCCAGCCGGATGGGCAGGTCCCGGACCCGTACGCCGGTCGCGTGGTGCACCGCGTTGGCGACCGCCGCGGCGCTGCCCACGATGCCGATCTCACCGATCCCCTTCACCCCGGCCGGGTTCAGCTCCGGGTCCTCCTCCGGCAGCCAGTACGCCTCGATCCGCTCGACGTCGGCGCAGACGCTGACGTGGTAGGTGGCGAGGTCGTGGTTGACCCAGTCGCCGTACCGCTCGTCGAGCAGGCCCTCCTCGTGCAGCGCCATCGACAGTCCCATCGTCATGCCGCCGATGAGCTGGCTGCGGGCGGTGGTCGGGTTCACCACCCGGCCGGCGGCGAACATCCCCAGCATCCGGTCCAGCCGGACCTCGCCGGTGTCCGCGTCCACCCGCACCTGCGCGAAGTGGGCGCCGTACGCGTACCGGGCCAGCGGGCGCTGCCCCCGGATCTCGTCGGCGGTGCTCACCTCGACGGTCAGCCCCTCGGCGGGTACGACGCCGTCGCGGAGCCGCTGCCGTAGCTGTTCGCAGGCCCGGATCACCGCCCAGCTCCACGAGGCGGTGCCCATCGAGCCGCCGGCCACCCCCGCGGCCGGCAGGTCGCTGTCGCCCACCCGGATGGTGACCCGGTCGGCGGGTACCGCGAGGGCGTCGGCGGCCACCTGCCACAGCGCGGTGCGCGCGCCGGTGCCGATGTCGGTCGCGTTGATCCGTACCTCGAAGGTGCCGTCCGGCGCGGCGGTGGCCGCGGCGGCGGCGGCCCGGGCCCGTGCCGGGTAGCTGGACCCGGCCACTCCGGTGCCGATCAGCCACCGGCCGTCGTGTCGGGCCCCCGGCGTCGGGTCGCGGTCGGCCCAGCCGAACCGCCGGGCCCCCTCGCGTAGGCAGGCGACCAGGTTGCGGCTGCTGAACGGCTGCCCGCTGTCCGGGTCGACGGTCACGTCGTTGCGGACGCGCAGCTCGACCGGGTCGACGCCGCACGCCGTCGCCAGCTCGTCCAGTGCGGACTCCAGCGCGTACGCGCCCGGGCACTCGCCGGGCGCGCGCATCCAGAACGGGGTCGGCACGTCCAGCCGGACCAGCCGGTGGGTGGTACGCCGGTGGCGTCCGGCGTACATGCTGCGGGTGTAGACGGCGGTCTGCTCGGCGAACTCGTGCACGGTCGAGGTCTGGCTGATCGCGTCGTGGCACACCGCCTCGATCCGGCCGTCGGCGTCCGCGCCGAGCCGGACCCGTTGGATGGTCGGGGTGCGGTAGCCGATCGGGCCGAAGAGCTGCTGGCGGGTCAGGGCGAGCCGCACCGGCCGGTCCACGTGCCGGGCGGCGAGCGCGGCGAGCACCACGGGTGCCTTGGGGGCGCCCTTGCTGCCGAAGCCGCCGCCGACGTGCTCGGCGATCACCCGGACCGCCTCCGGGGGCAGCCCGAACAGCTGGGCCAGGGTGGCCTGCACCGGGGTCGAGCCCTGGGTGGAGTCGTGCGCCAGCAGCCGCCCGTCCCGCCAGTGGGCCGTGGTGGCGTGCGGCTCCATCGGGTTGTTGTGGTAGGCCGGGGTCCGGTAGGTGGCGTCCACCCGGACCTCGGCGGCCGCGTAGCCGGCGTCGAAGTCGCCGTCGGCGGTGTCCGGCGGATAGCCCGGGTTGACCGTGTCCGGCCGGTACAGGTCGGGGTGGTGCTCGGTGAGGACGGTGCTGTGCGGCTCGGCGTCGTAGTCGATCCGGACCAGTCGGGCTCCCTCGCGGGCCGCCTCGATCGTGTCCGCCACCACGACCGCGACGAACTCGCCCCGGTAGTGCACGGTCGGTTCCTGCAGCAGGAACAGGGTCTGGTCCACGCCGGGGGTGAGCCGGGGCGCGTTGCCGTGGTGCAGCACGGCCAACACGCCCGGTACGGCCAGCGCCGGGGCCGCGTCGATCCGGGTGATCCGTCCCCGGGTCGCCATCGCCGGCACCGCCCAGCCGTACGTCACGTCGTCAACCGGGTACTCGACGGCGTACCGGGCGGCGCCGGTGACCTTGTCGCGGCCCTCCAGGCGCGGATGTTCCCGGCCCACGGCGCCGACGGGTGGCGCGCTCACCGGGGCACCGCCGCGGCCAGTCCGGTCAACGCGCGGACGGTGAGGTTGCGGATCAGCGCCACCTTGAACCCGTTGTGCGGCAACGGGCGGGCCGCGGCGAGTTCGGCGTCCGCCGCGCGGGCGGCCAGTTCGGCGGTGAACGGTCGGCCGCGCAGCGCCTCCTCCGCCCGGTAGGCCCGCCACGGCCGGTGGGCGACCGCCCCGTACGCCAACCGGACGTCGCGGACGGTGTCCCCGTCCAGGTCGAGCGCGGCGGCCACCGAGCCGACCGCGAACGCGAACGTGGCCCGGTCGCGTGCCTTGAGATAGGTGCAGCGCCGCGCGAACGGCAACGGCGGGACCCGGACCGCGGTGATCAGCGCGCCGCGCGGGAGGTTGGTCTCCCGCTCGGGCTGCTCGCCGGGTGTGCGGTGCAACTCGGCCACGGGGATCTCCCGGGCGCCGCCCGGGTCGTACACCTCCAGCACGGCGTCGAGGGCGACCAGGGCGACCGCCAGGTCCGACGGGTGGGTGGCCACGCAGAATTCGGACCAGCCGAGGATGGCCAGGTCGCGGTTCTGCCCGTGGCGGGCCGCGCAGCCGGTGCCGGGCTCCCGCTTGTTGCACGCCTTGCCGGTGTCCTGGAAGTAGACGCAGCGGGTGCGTTGCAGCAGGTTCCCCGCCGTGGTGGCCATGTTGCGCAGCTGCCCGGAGGCGCCGGCGAGCAGCGCCCGGGACAGCAGCGGGTGGTCGCGGCGGACCGCCGGATGTGCGGCGAGGTCGCTGTTGCGGACGGTGGCCCCGACCCGCAGCCCGCCGTCGGGGAGGGTGTCCACCGTGTCCAGCGGCAGGCCGGTGACGTCCACCAGCAGGTCCGGTCGTTGCACCCCGAGCTTCATCAGGTCCACCAGGTTGGTCCCGCCACCGAGGTACGCGGCATCCGGTTCCGCGTCGAGCAGCGCGACCGCCTCCGCGACGTCGGCCGGCCGCTGGTAGCGGAACGCCCTCACCGCGCCGCCGCCGCGTCCCGGATCGCGGCCACGATGTTCGGGTACGCGGCGCAGCGGCACAGGTTGCCGCTCATCCGCTCCCGCACCTCCGCGTCGGTCAGTTCCACCGGCGCGGTCAGGTCCTCGGTCACCGCGCTGGGCCAGTCCCGGGCCACCTCGTCGAGCATCCCGCGGGCGGAGCAGAGCTGGCCGGGTGTGCAGTAGCCGCACTGGAACGCGTCCCGCGCGACGAAGGCCGCCTGGAGCGGGGAGAGGTCCTCCGGTCCGGCGAGCCCCTCGACGGTGACCACCGCCCGGCCGTCCAGGGTGACGGCCAGGATCAGGCAGCTCTTCACCCGCCGGCCGTCGAGCAGCACCGTGCAGGAGCCGCACTGCCCGTGGTCGCAGCCCTTCTTGCTGCCGATGAGGGCGAGCCGCTCGCGCAGGGCGTCCAGCAGGGTGGCCCGGTTGTCCAACGTCAGGTCGTGCCGGACGCCGTTGACGGTGAGGGCGACGGGGGACGACCGCCCGTCTTCTGCCGGTTTCCCGCTCTCCCGCCCGCTGCGCACCGCGTCAGATTACCGTTGACGGCGATATTCAAGGACAAATACGGGCAGAAGCCCTGGGCTGGCGATCGGTGGAGCGGCATGCGTGAGGTCCTGGCCGCGGCCCACGACTGGCGGCGGCGGAAGGTCCCCTTCGGCCTGGCGACCGTTGTGGGCAGCAGCGCGGGCAGCGCCACCGGCCCGGGTGACCTGCTCGCCGTCGACCCAACCGGCGACGTACGCGGGGGCATCCCCGCCGGCTGCGTCGAGTCTGCGGTGCTCGACGCGACGGCGGAGACCCTGCGCACCGGCCGGACCCGGCTGGCCCGGTACCCGGTGGGCGGGGACGGCCCGTGGCCGGCCCGGCCAGGCTGCGCCGGGACCGTCGAGGTGCTGCTGCGCCGGGTGACCGCGGACGGCCCCACGGCCCGCTCCCTCGCCGCGCTCGCCGGGCCCGACCCGGCCGCCGTGGCAACCGTGGTGGGCGGCCGGGCACCCTTCGCCGCCGAGCTGGTGATCCGGCGGGACCGGACCGAGGGCACCCTGGGCACCGCGGACCTGGACGCCTGGGCCGTGGACCGGGGGGCCGGTCTGTCGGCCGGCGCGGTGGTGCTGCGCCATGGCGAGCGTCCCGGCGTACGGGTGCTGTTCCAGGCGGCGCCGGCCGCGCCGCGGATGCTGCTGTTCGGTGCCACCGCCGTCGCCGCGGCGCTCGCCCGGATCGGGGCGGACCTCGGCTACCGGGTCGTCGCCTGCGACCCACGGCCCGCGTTCGCCACCGTCGCGCGGCTGCCTGACGCACACGAGGTGCACCGAGCCTGGCCGCACCGCCTGCTGGCCACGACCCCGGTCACCCCGGACACGGTGCTCTGCCTGCTCGGTCACGATCCCCGCTACGAGATCCGGCTGCTGCGTGTGGCGCTGTCCACCCCGGCCGGCTACGTCGGGGTGCTCGGCAGCCGCGCGGCGCACGAGGCGCGCCTCGCCCGGTTGCGCGCCGACGGGGTGCCCGAGGCCCAGTTGGCCCGGCTGCGTGCGCCCGCCGGGCTGGACCTCGGCGGACGCAGCCCGGTCGAGACGGCGCTGGCGATCGCCGCGGAGGCGGTGGCCTGGCGCCACGGCGGCAGCGGCTGGCCGTTGTCCGGCCTGGCCGGCCCGATTCACGCCGCCCGCCCGGCCGGCCTGTTCGCGGCGGCGCCGTGACCGTGGCCGGGCTGGTGCTCGCCGCCGGGGCGGGACGCCGGCTGGGCCGGCCGAAGGCTCTCGTCGAATGGGACGGCGAGCCGCTGGTCCGGCGCGCCGCCCGGCTGCTGCGCGTCGGCGGTTGCGACCCGGTGCACGTGGTGGTCGGCGCGGCCAGCGGCCGGCTTCCCCCGCTGCCCAGCGCCGTCCCGGTGGTCAACCCGCAGTGGCGGGACGGCCTCGGCAGTTCACTGCTGCGCGGCCTGGACTCACTGCCGGGCGTCGCCGACGCGGTCGTGGTGGTGCTCGTCGACCAGCCCTGGCTGACCCCGGCCGCGGTCCGCCGGGTCCGCGCGGCGTACGTCGCCGGCGCCGTCGTCGCGGTCGCCAGTTACGCCGGCCGGCCCGGCCATCCGGTCCTGCTCAGCCGCGTCACCTGGCCGCTGATCGCGCCGTACGCGACAGGGGACCGGGGTGCCCGCGACTTCCTGGGGGCGCGGGCCGACCTGGTGACTCCGGTGCTCTGCGACGGGTCACCGGCCGACGTGGACACGCCGGCCGACCTGGCCCGAGCCCAGGCGCCTCACGAGGTGTAGCAGCGGCGACGGACAGCGCCCCGGTAGCGCGGTTCGCGGCAGCGACGCGCCAAGGCGGCTATCCCTTGCCAGTGGGCCTTGATTTACCCGGGGCGGCGGGCAGCAGCAGGGCCGGGACGAACGCGAGTGTGGTGAAGGCCAGCGTCCACCAGAAGGTGTGCCCGTATGCGGCGGCCCGGGCGGCCGCGCCACCGTCGGCGGCCCCGGTGAGCCGGCGTTGCAGGATCACCACCAGGACGGCGGCACCGAACGACGCGCCGACCGTCTGGATGGTGGTGATGGCGCTGGTCGCCCGCGGGATCAGGCCGGGCGCCAAACCCTGGTACGCGGCGGCCATCACCGGCACGGTCGCGGCGGCGATGCCGATCCCCCAGACCAACAGGGCGACCGCGAGCAGCACCGGGTCGGAGTCCGGCCGCACCTGGGTGTACGCCGCCGTTCCGGCGACGGCGACGGTCAGGCCGACCAGCACGACCGGACGGGCACCGATCCGGTCGGTGAGCTTTCCGACGAACAGCAGACCGAGCATGGTGCCCACGCTCTGGGGCGCCAGCAGCAGGCCGGCCGACAGCGCGCTCTCGCCCCGTACCTGCTGGTAGTAGAGCGGTAGCAGGATCATCGCCCCGAAGATCGACATCCGGGACAGGAAGTTCAGCGCCGACGCCGCGGCGAACGCCCGGCTGGTGAACAGACGCAGGTCGAGGACCGGCGTGGTCCTGGCCCGCAGCGCGTGCACCCCGAAGGCGCCAAGCAGTGCCAGCCCGATCGCGAGGGCGATCAGGACCGGCGGAGCGGCGACCGAGCGTTGCACGCCGGCCCGGTACAGACCGTAGATCGTGACGGCGAGGCCCGGCGACAGCAGCGCCAGCCCGAGGACGTCGAGCGATCCGGCCGACGGCGCCTGTGCGGCGCGCGGAATCCCGCGCCAGGCCAGGAGCAGAGCGACGAGCCCGATCGGCAGGTTGACAAAGAAGATCCACCGCCAGTCCGCGGCGTCCACAATCAGGCCGCCGAGCAGGGGACCGGCGATCGGTGCGAGTTGTCCGGGAACGGCGACCATGCTCATCACTCGACCCCGGCGCGTCGGACCGGCCGCCTGGGCCAGGATCATCATTGCCAGCGGCACGATCATCCCGCCGCCGACGCCCTGCACCACCCGGAACGCGATCAGGCTGCCCACCGACCAGGCGGTGCCGCACAACGCCGAGCCGGCCAGGAAGACGGTGAGGGCCGTCAGCCACATTCGCCTGGTGCCGAAGCGTTCGACCGCCCAGGCGGTCAGCGGGATGACCATGGCGATGGTGAGCAGGTAACCGGTGCTGACCCACTGCACCGTCGCGACCGAGGTGCCCAGGTCGTCGGTCAGCCGGGCCAGCGCCACGCTGACCATCGTCATGTCGAGCATGGCGGTCAGCGCCCCCAGCACCACGATGGCGGCCAACCTGACCAGGGCGGAATCGAGCTGGGCAACCCCTGAATCGGAACCAGGCACTGTCGCGGGGTCGGGCCCAGCTGTGGAACCGGGACCGGGCCCGGCCGGTCTGCCTGCAGACTGCGCGGGATTCATGGCCGAAGAGGTCATATTTCGACACTACACCGTGCAGTGTAGATGCGTACACTGCACCGTGTTAGAAGCCATCCACTCCCGATGAGGAGCGCGCCATGCCCCGTCCGCCGGCCAACACCGACCGACCGCTGCGTCGGGGCTCTGCGGACAAGCGGGCCGCCATCGAGCGGGCCGCCTTGGCGGTGTTCGTCCGGGAGGGCTACGCGCGGGCCAGCGTCGACGCGATCGCCGCCGAGGCTGGGGTGTCCAAGCGGACCATCTACGACTACTACGGTGACAAAGAGCGGCTGTTCGTGCGCGTGCTGACGGACACCATCGAGGCCGCCGACGCCACCTTCGGCGCGCTGCTCGACCGGACCCTGCCGGCGGACGGTGACCTGCCCAGCGGCCTGCTCGCGTTCGGTCGTGAATTCGCCGCCGCCATCGCCCGATCGCCGGAGCGGGCCGCCGTGATGCGGCTGATGATCGCCGAAGCCCACCACTTCCCCACCCTGCTGCGGCAGTTGCGGGGAGCGGGCGCGACCCAACGGATGCTGGCCGCACGGCTCGCCAGCTTCGCCGACCGCGGGCTGCTGGACCTGCCCGACCCCCTGGAGGCGGCCGGCCACCTCGGAGCCCTAGTCAGCAACCCCGTCAGTCTCCGATCGCTGATCGGCGCCGACCTGGTCGACGAGGCCGAGCTCGAGCAGATCGTCACGAGCGGCGTACGGGTCTTCCTGCGCGCCTATCGTCCCGATCGCGACTGACCCGTTACCCAAGACCAGCCTCGACCTGCTTCCGACTGAACCGGACATCGCCTCCGGCCAGCGCGCCCGCCTCAGAGCCGCAGGGACAGGCCGAGGTAGCGGGCGTAGCCGGCCAGTGCCGACTCGACCCGGGAGCGCAGCGCGGCGTCGAACGGCACCAGCGGCTGCAGGGTCACCGTGACGGCGGACTTCCCGATCGTCCGCTTCCAGGTGCCGACCACCCGGCCGCCGCGTACCACGGTCGACTGGAACACCCCGTTGTTGCCGGGGACCACGGCGTTGGCGTGCGCCGGGTCGAGCATCAGGGTGCGGTCCTTGAAGCCGAGTAGGTATTCGTCGAAGCCGGGCAGCGTGTGCAGGTCGTCGACGGGCTCGCGGGGCGCGTCGAGCAGCGCGGCGTCGACCAGCGCCGCGGTGCCGTCCACCTCGACCGGGGCCAGGGCGTCGCCGGCCGCCGCGATGCCGCGCCGGGCGTCGGTGACGGTCAGCCCGGTCCACCGGGCCAGGTCGTGCGCGGTGACCGGGCCGTGGCTGCGCACGTAGCGCAGGGCGAGCAGGCCGAGGGCCTCGTCCCGGTCGGGCCGGTGCGGGTCGGGCACCCACTCGTCGAGCAGGGCGAACGTCTGTTCCTTGCCGACGTGTGGGGCGATGCAGGTGACGCCGCGCTGGCTCGCGTACCACAGCAGGTGGTAGCCGCGCTGCCCGCTGGTGTCCAGGCCGGCGGCGCCCAGCGTGGCCAGGCACTCGGCGCGGGTCAGCCGGCCACCGCCGGCCAGTGCGTCGCCGAGCACGTCGGCGGCCCGGTCGGCGTCGGCCTCGGTGAGGCCGAGTTGCGCCCGGCGGGCGGCGGCGCCGGCCAGGGTGCGCACCCCGGTCACCGCGAGCATCCAGTGGGCGTCGCGGGCGGGCACCAGGTGGACCGTGCCGCGCATCGGCCAGGTGCGCAGCGCCTCGCGTCGCTCCAGCGCCGCGCGCACGTCGGCGTGGGTGCGGCCGGGCAGCCGTACGCCGAGCGACCACTCGCCGCTCGCCACGTCCTGGGCCTGCATGGCGCCGAACCACTCCACCACGTCGGCCACCCCGGCGGGGCGGGCCACCGGGTGCGGGCGCAGCAGCAGGCTGGTCACGCGTAGCGCCAGCGCCTCGGCGCCGGTGAGCCGTACCGGCACGGCCGCCTCCCGTTGATCGTGGACGGCCAGCATAGGCGCCGGGGCCGACATGTCCCGGCCGGCGGCGACCGGGCGGGTGGGCCAGCGCCCACCCGCCCGGGGTGTCACCGGTCGCGGCGTGCCCGCTCCGGCACGTCCGCGTCGACGACTTCCCGACGGACCTGGGCGTGGGCCGGCTGCTCCTCGACGACCTCGTCCCGGGCCAGCCGGACCCGTTCGACCGGGACCCGCTCCTTGACCGCCACCGGCCGCTCCGCGTAGAGGAGCATCTCGTGCTGCTCCTCGCCGAGTTCGGCGCGGACGTCGGCGGGGTCGGTGATCGGCTCGTGGACGACGGTCACCTCGTCGTGCGCGACCGGCACGGTGGTCTGCACGTTCTCGGTCACCACGCGCTTGCGCAGCCGGGCCGTGCCGACCGGCTCACGGACGGTGTCGAACCGCGCCCGCTCCGCGGAGCGGACCACCTCCGGCGGACCGGTCGCCCGTCCTGGCGGCTCCGGCTGCCGGACCGCGCCCTGCCCGGGAAGCTGGTAATGCCGGTAGAGCTGGGTGAGCTGGTCGACGCCGAGGGGTTGGTCGCTGCCGCTCTCCACGGCGGGTGCGCCCCGCACGGTCGCCCGGTCGTACGGCAGCCGCACCCGGCCCTCCTGCAACCGGGCGGCGTGCAGCGGGGCCATCGACTCGGCCTGCGTCCCGGCGCCGGTCCGCACGCTGACCCAGGTGGGCTCGCCGGCGGCGTCGGCCCAGACCTGGCCCACGTTGCCGATGGTCGCGCCCGAGCGGTCCTGGACGTCCTGCCCGTACAGCGAACGGATCTGCTGTTCGGTGAGCCGCATGGTTCGTCCTTCCTCTCGCGGGTCACCGAGAGGATCCCCGCGGGCGTGGACGGCATGCCGGCCAAGTCGGGCGAATAGGAGGTGCAGGAGGAGAAGTCCCCTGATCGCGCTACGCCAGCCACGTCGCCGGCGGAGCGCGATCCCCCGTTCAGGTTCCCGGCGCGGGGCGGCGACCGCTACCGGCACCGGTGTGACCAGGATCCCCGGTGCCGGGATCACGGGCGTCCGCCCGGCCGGGAACTTGCGCAAATCTTGAGCCACGGCAAGTTATCGATCCTGGTGAGCCCCCGGCGGCCCGGGATCCCTGGGCGTTTGACGCCGCAACTAATGGGTAGTCGACCGAGCTGATCCGGAATCGAGGAGGAAACGTCTGATGGATGGCCAGGTCAAGGTCGCGGTGATCTACTACAGCGCGACCGGCATCACCTACCAGATGGCGCAGTCGGCCTGCGAGGCCGCCGGTGAGGCCGGGGCCGAGGTGCGCCTGCGCAAGGTGCGTGAGCTGGCGCCCGACGAGGCGATCCGCTCCAACTCCGGTTGGCAGGCCCACCGCCTGGAGACCCAGGACGTGATGGAGGCCCAGCCGGACGACCTGGCCTGGGCCGACGTCATCCTCTTCGGCGCGCCCACCCGGTACGGCATGGTCGCCGCGCAGCTCAAGCAGTTCATCGACACCACCGGGCCGCTGTGGGCCCAGGGCGTGCTGGCCAACAAGGTCTACAGCGGTTTCACCTCGACCGCCACCGCGCACGGCGGCCAGGAGGCGACGTTGCTGTCGCTCTACACGGTCTTCTACCACTGGGGCGGGATCGTGGTGACCCCCGGCTACACCGACCCCAGCCAGTTCGTCGCCGGCAACCCGTACGGCGCGTCGCACACCAGCAACAACGGGGAGATTCCGCCGGACCACGTGGCCCTGGGCGCGACCGCGTTGACCGCGAAGCGGGCGGTGGAGATCGGCGCCGCCCTGAAGCGGGGCATGGCCGGCTGACACCGGGCGACCGGTGGCCGGGCGGCGGCTCTCGACCCGCCCGGACCGCCGCAGGCCTTCCGCCCTACCCCCGCTCCGCCGACGCGTGCCCGGCCAGCGCCGGCCGGGCGAGCAGGTGCTCGAGCAGCTCCGCGAGCACCACCATCCCGTCCCGACTGAGCACCGACTCCGGGTGGAACTGCACGCCCGCGAAGCCGGACCCGCGCAGCGCGTGCACCGCGCCGTCCGCCGGGTCCCGGGACAGCTCCACCGGCCCGTACGGGGTGGCCAGCCGGTCCGCGTCGGCGCGGGCGGTGAAGCTGGAGTAGAAACCTACTCGACGGGTCACGCCGAACAGCCGCACGTCACGGGGCAGTCCCTGGTACGGCGCGTCCCGCCGGTGCAGCGGCAGCCCGAGCAGCCCGGCCAGCAGCTGGTGGCCGAGGCAGACGGCCAGGGTCGGCCGGCCGGCCGCGAGCAGCCGCGCCAGCAGCGCCCCCATCGTCGCCATCTTCGGTTCGGCCAGGTCGTTCGGGTCACCCGGGCCGGGGCCGACCACCACCAGGTCGTACCCGTCGACGTCGCCGGTGTGGTGCCAGTCGCGGCGGGCCACCGCCAGGCCGAGCGCGCGCAGCTGGTGGGCGAGCATCCCGGTGAAGGTGTCCTCGCCGTCCACGATCAGCGCCCGGCGGCCGGTCAGGCCGGGCAGGGCGGCCGCGCCCGGGGTGCGCTGGTCCAGCCAGAACCGGGCCAGCGGCGTGTTGCGGGCGGCGAGCGCGGCGCGTACCGCCGGGTCGTCGGCCAGCCGCGGCGCGGCGTCGGCGGCCGGCGGCGGGGCCTGCGGGGCGAGGCCGAACGCGGCCAGCACGCCGGCCGCCTTCGCGTGCGTCTCGGCCACCTCACCCTCGGCGGTGGAGTTCCGGACCAGGGTCGCCCCGACCGGCACCCGCAGCTCGCCGCCGGGGGAGAGTTCGGCGGTCCGGATCAGGATCGGCGCGTCGAGGGTCTGCCGGCCCTCGGCGTCGCGCCCGAGCAGGGCGAGCACGCCGGCGTAGTAGCGACGGCCGGTCCGCTCGTGCCGGGCGATCACCCGACAGGCGTTCTCCATCGGGCTGCCGGTGACGGTAGGGGCGAACATGGTCTCCCGCAGCACCTCCCGGACGTCCCGCGAGCCCCGCCCGGCGAGCAGGTACTCGGTGTGCGCGAGGTGCGCCATCTCCTTGAGGTACGGCCCGACCACCTGGCCGCCGTGCTCGGCGACGGTCGCCATCATCTTCAGCTCCTCGTCGAGCACCATGTACAGCTCCTCCACCTCCTTCGGGTCGTGGAGGAAGCGCAGCAGCTCGTCCCGATCGGCCGCCGCGCCGGCGTGCCGGAAGGTGCCGCTGATCGGGTTCATCATGACCAGGCCGTCGTCGACGCTGACGTGCCGTTCCGGGCTGGCCCCGACCAGGATGCGGCTGCCGGTGTGCACGACGAACGTCCAGTACGCCCCGCGCTCGCCGAGCAGCAGCCGGCGCAGCGCGGCCAGGGCCGCCACCAGGGGCGCGCCCTGCACGGTGGCCCGCAGGGTGCGGTGGATGACGAAGTTGGCGCCGGCCCCGTGGCCGATCTCCTCGGCGAGCACCCGGCCGACCGTGGTCGCGTACTCGGCGTCGCTGATGTCGAAGGCCGCGTTCCGGGTCACCACCGGCTCGTCGGGCAGGGCGGCCACCACCTCGTCGAGCGGGATCCGCCGGTGCTCGGCGATCACCAGGCACTCCAGCGGCGTGTCGTCGTCCACGCAGGCGAACCCGCGTTCGGCGATCTGCCGGTACGGCACCAGGGCCAGGGTGCGCGGCCCGGGACCGCCCCCGGGCAGCGGGAGGTCGGCGAGCCGCTCGGCCGTGCGTACCGTGCCGGTGAACAGCTCCAGGTGGTCGGCGCCCGCGCGGCGGACGAGCGCGAACGGGCCGGGGTCGACACCGGCGGCGACGGCGGCGAGCGGATCGGTCGGGCGGGTCATCGGGTCTCCTCGGTGGCCGGTGGCCGCCGGCGGGGCGACCCGGTGAGCCGGGGAGAGACCGGCGGCCGCCTCGTCGGGCGGCCGCGTCGGGAAGCTACGCGCGGGGGTGGGCCGCCGGGTCGGCGGGCCACCAGCTGGACAGGTGCGCGGGCATGGCGATCACTGTACGCGACCGCGTGGCCCCCGGGAACCCGATCGCCGCGCCCGGTCTTGGCTTCGGCGCCGCCTCCGGCGGGTAGGTTCAGTTGGCGATGAACATCCTCGCTCTCGACCTCGGCACCTCGTCCGTACGCGGACTGGTGCTGGACGCGGACGCCACGCCGCGGCCCGGCGCGCTGGCCCGCCGGAAGGTGCGCCTGACCACGGGCGAGGACGGCACCGGCACCCTGGACGGCCCCACCTACCTGGCCTGCCTGGTCGACTGCCTGGACGAACTGGCCACCGGCGGGCACCTGCGCGACGTGGCGCTGGTCACGGCCTCGGCGCAGTGGCACTCGCTGCTGCCCTTGGGCGTCGACGGCGAGCCGCTCGGGCCGGTGCTGACCTGGCTGGACACCCGCCCGCAGCCGCTGCCCGGCGCCCGCGGCCCGGTCGACCCCGAGGCGTTCCACCACCGCACCGGCACCTGGTGTCACCGCGCCTACTGGTCGGTGCGGCTGCCCTGGCTGCAGGAGCGGGTCGCCGCCCCGGTCGGCCGGTTCGTCGGGCTGGTCGAGTACGTGCTGGGTGCGCTGCTTGACGAGGTGCCGATGTCCGTGTCGATGGCCTCCGGCACCGGGCTGCTGGACCTGCGCCGGCTGGAGTGGGACGTCGAGGCGTGCGAGCTGGCCGGCGTACGCCCCGAGGACCTGCCGGCGCTGGCCCCGCGGGAGTGGCACGGCCGGCTCCGCCCCGAGCACGCCCGGCGCTGGCCGCAGTTGGCCGAGGCCCGGTGGGCCGCCCCGGTCGGCGACGGCGCGGCCTCCAACGTCGGCTCCGGCTGCGTCGACCCGACCCGGGCCGCGGTGACCGTCGGCACCTCCGCCGCGGTACGCCTGATCCAGGCGGTTCCCGCCGGGGCCGAACTGCCGCCCCTGCCCGGCGAGGTCTGGCGCTACCGGGTCGACCACGAGCACGTGGTGACCGGCGCGGCGTACTCCAGCGGGGGGAACCTGTACGCCTGGGCCGCCCGGACACTGCGGCTGCCCGAGGGCGCCGCGCTGGAGGCGGCGCTGTCGCGGACCTCCCGGAACCGGCAGGTGCGGGCCAATCCGCGGTTCGGCGGCGACCGGCCGCCCGGCGTCGCGCCGGCCGGCTCCGGTGAGGTGCGCGGGTTGAGCTTCGGCACCACCTCCGTGGACCTGCTCGCCGGGCTGATGACCGGCCTGTGCCGGCTGGTCGCCGGCGATCTGGCCGTGCTGGAGTCCGGCGTGGACGGCCCGACCGAGGTGGTGCTGGGCGGCGGCGCGATGGCCGCGTCCGCCTGGTGGCGCGGCGCGTTCGCCGAGGCGCTGGCCCCGCGGGCCGTGCGTTTCCAGCGCAATCCGGAGGTCGGTGCGACCGGCGCGGCACTGGTGGCGACGGGACGGATCGCCGAGGCGGCCCATCTTGGCGGTATCGGCCGGACGGACGAGCCGGCCGCGCCGAACACCGTAGGCGCGGACCGGCCGCGCTGACCTTCCTGGTCGCGGGGCCAAACAGCCCGTTGACACAGCCCGAGGGCCTGATTGGATGGACTCCGCTCCCCGTCCGGCGGAGTCGACTGGGGACCGAGGAGGCAACGGTGGGCGCAGGTCCCGACCCGGCCGCGCGGCCGCCCCGCGGCGCGTCCGAGGGGCGGCGGGCCGTGCCCCGGCGGCGTTCGGCCCTGCGGCTGCGGGACTGGCGGATCAGCACCAAGCTCGCCACCGTGCTGGTCATCCCGTCGCTCGCCTTCCTGCTGCTGGCCGGTGTGCAGACCCGGGGACTGGTGGGCCAGACCACCGCGCTGAGCGACTTCGCCGAGCAGGTCGGCATCGGCCGGGAGATCACCGCCGTCGTGGACCGGCTCCAGCAGGAGCGCGACCGCGCCGCGGGGGAGTTGGCCGCGCTACGTCGGGCCGGCGGCGGCGCCGAACGGGACGCGGCGATCGCCGCGCTCCAGCCGTTGGAGGCCGCGTCCGACCAGGCGATGACCGAGCTGCGCGACGCGGCCGAGCCGCTCGCCGACGCCACTGCCTCCTGGCGGGTCGCCTACGCCGAGGCCCTGGAGGCGTACGACCAGGTCGTCTACATCCGTGCCACGATCCCGCCGGCGGTGCTCAGCAGCGAGACCATCCTGAGCAACTACCACCGGGCGATCGCCACGCTGCTGGACCTGCTGGCCGAGCCGTCGCCCGGCGACGACCAGCGGGCGCTCACCGACGCCGTGCTCCGCTATGTGCAGCTGTCCCGGGTCAAGGAGCTTTCGTCCCGGATCCGGGCCGAGCTCTACGCGGCCGCCCGGGCCGGCCGGTACGACGCCGACGACCAGGCCACCCTGACCGACCTGCGGGCACAGCAGCTCACCGCGTTGGGCGCGTTCCGGGTCGCGGCGACCACCGAGCAGATCCGCCGCTACGACCAGACGTCGCTGGACCCGGCGTTCGTGTCGGCCACCAAACTCGAGGAGCAGACCCTCCCCGACGACATCGCGCAGCCGGCGCTGCTGCCCGCGCCACAGTGGTGGGCGGCCAGCGATCAGCGGCAGGAGCTGCTGCGCCAGCTGGAGCGCGAGGTCGTCGACGACGCCGTACGCCGGGCCGACGACGCCAGCGCGCAGCAGTTGCGCGACACGCTGCTGGTGGTCGGCGGCATCCTGGCGGTGCTCCTGGTCGCCGTGCTGATCTCGCTGCTGGTCGGCCGTTCCCTGGCCCGGTCGATGCGCCTGCTGCGCGGCCAGGCGTTGCGGATCGCCCAGGTCGAGCTGCCGCTCACCCTCGACCGGCTGCGCGCGGTGAACCGTCCGGTCGGCGCGATCGAGGTGCCACCGGCGGTCATCAGCTCCCATGACGAGCTCGGCGAGCTGGCCGAGGCGTTCGTGGCGGTGCACCGCAGCGCCGTCGACGTCGCGGTCGAACAGGCGCTGATGCGGCGCAACGTCAACGCCATGTTCGTCAACCTGGCCCGACGCAGCCAGGTGCTGGTCGAGCGGCAGCTGGAACTGCTCGACGAGCTGGAACGCGAGGAGAGCGACCCGGACCAGCTGGACAACCTGTTCAAGCTCGACCACCTCGCCGCGCGCATGCGGCGCAACGACGAGAGCCTGCTGGTGCTCGCCGGCACCGAGTCCAGCCGGCGGTGGAGCCGGCCGGTCGGCCTGGGCGCGGTGCTGCTCGCGGCGAGCGCCGAGATCGAGCAGTACCAGCGGGTGCGCCACGAGTCGCGGTCCGACCTGTACGTGGTCGGGCACGCGGTCGGCGACCTGGTGCACCTCTTCGCCGAGCTGCTGGAGAATGCCACGGCGTTCTCCCGCCCGGACACCGTCGTACGGGTCAGGGCGCGAGCCGAGGGCGCCGGCGCGGTGGTGGAGATGATTGATCAGGGGCTCGGGATGAGCCCGGCCGCGCTGTCGGAGGCGAATGCGGTGCTGGCCGAGCCGCCGGCGGCCGACGTGGCGGCCTCCGAGCGGATGGGTCTGTTCGTGGTCAGCCATCTGGGCGCGCGGCACGGGGTGCGGGTGGGGCTGCGGGGTGGCCAGGAGGGGCTGGTGGCGGTCGTCGGTCTCCCCGCCGAGCTGCTGGCGGCCGCCCCGACCGAGCTGGACCAGCCGGCCGCCCCGCGGATGCTGACCAGCCAGGTGGCGGCGGCCTCCCGGGCCGCGATGTCGCCGTTCACGGCGTCGACGCGCGAGCTGCCGGTGGCGGGGCGACGCCCGGGTGCCTCGGCCGGCGGGCAGCGGGTGACGGCCCGGGCCGAGCTGCCGTCCGGCTGGCACCGGTCGGAGGCGGCCGGTCCGCCCCGGGAGCCGGCCGCGCCCGCGCTCGCCGGACCCGTACCGGGCGTGCCCGCCGGGTATCCGCCGAGCGTGCCGGCCGGGCCCGGTTACGCGGGGCCGGTGCCCGCCGGCTCGCCGCCGGCCGTGCCCCGGCAGCACCGCCCACCGGTCCGCGCCGAGAGCGTGCTGACCCCGTCCGCGCCGGCCGGTGGCGGCTGGTTCTCCCGGCAGGGCCCGTCGTCGGCGGTGCTGGGTGTGACGCCGTCGCCGGCCGCGACGCCGGTCACGGCCGGGACGAACGAGCGGGGCCTGCCGGTACGCGTACCGATGGCCCAGCTCGCCGCGGTCACGGACAACGCGCGCCCGGCCGGTCCGGCGCCGCGCCATGAGCCGGATCCGGACGCGGTCGGCGGCATGCTTTCGCGCTTCTACCGCGGGGTACGCCGGGCGGAGGCCGAGGAAACCAGAGAGATGTACCTGCCGCGCAGCGAAGGAGGACGACGACAGTGACGACGTTGAGCCAGGAGGCCCGAGACCTCAGCTGGCTGGTGAACGCGTTCGCGGAGCGGGTGCCCGGGGTGGCGCACGCCGTGGTGGTCTCCTCCGACGGCCTGCTGGTGGCGATCTCCGCCCACCTGCCCCGGGACAACGCGGACAAGCTGGCGGCGGTGACCTCCGGCCTGATGAGCATCACCGCGGGCGCCGCGCAGATGTTCGACGGGGACGTCGTCAAGCAGACGGTGGTCGAGATGGGGCGGGGCTACTTCCTGGTGATGCAGATCCGGGACGGCTCGATCCTGGCCACCCTGGCCGCGGCCGAGGCCGACATCGGTGTGGTCGGCTACGAGATGGCGCGGCTGGCGAAGCAGGCCGGTGAGATGCTCACCCCGGCGTTGCGGGCGGAGCTGCAGCAGGCGCTGCCCCGCTGAGCCGGTCGCGGCCCGGCCGGCGCCGCCGGCCGGGCCGCGACGCCTACAGCCCGTTGTTGCGGATCACCGTCCGGTACCAGTGCGCGCTGCGCTTGAGTATCCGGCGCTGCGTCGGGTAGTCCACGTAGACCAGACCCCAGCGCTGCTCGTAGCCCTCGGCCCACTCGAAGTTGTCCAGCAGCGACCAGACGTGGTAGCTCTCCAGCGGCACCCCGTCGCGGATCGCGCGGTGGGCGGCGGCGAAGTGGTCGCGGAGGAAGTCGATCCGGCCGCTGTCGTCGACGGTGCCGTCGGCGGCCAGCCGGTCCGGGCAGGGCAGCCCGTTCTCGGTGACGGTGAGTGGGATGCGGCCGTAGTCGCGGGTGACCCGGGTCAGGATGTCGTACAGCCCCTCGGGGTAGATCTGCTGCCAGTCGGCTTCCGAGGTGGGCCACCTGCGTACCGTGTCGCCCTGCCCGGTGACGTAGATGGGCGTGTAGTACTGGACCGCGAGCAGGTCGACCGGGGTGGAGATGACGGCCAGGTCGCCGTCGCGGACGCCCCGGACCATGCGGCTGTCCGGCCCCAGGTCGGCCAGCACGTCCTCCGGGTACGCGCCCTTGAGGATCGAGTCGAGGTAGAGGCGGTTCTCGTAGCCGTCGTAGAGCCGGGTGGCGGTGGCGGCCTCGGCGGTGTCGTCGGCGGGGTAGCAGGGGTGCAGGTTCAGCGCGGGGCCGATCCGGCCCGGCGCGCCGGTGGCGCGCAGCGCGCGGACGGCGAGGCCGTGGGCGAGTTGGAGGTGGTGGGCGACCAGGTACGCGGCGTCCGGGTCCTGCCGGCCCGGCGCGTGGTGTCCGCCGAGGTAGCCGTTCTGCACCACGGTCTTCGGCTCGTTGATGGTGAGCCAGACCGGCACCTGGTCCCCGAGGGCGTGGAACATCAGGTCGGCGTACTCGCCGAAGCGTTCGGCGGTGTCCCGGTTCTCCCAGCCGCCGTCGTCCTGCAGGGCCTGGGGGAGGTCCCAGTGGAACAGGGTGGCCATCGGCGCGATGCCCCGTTCGTGCAGCCCGTCGACGAGGCGGCGGTAGAAGTCCAGGCCGCGTTGGTTGGGCTTGCCGGAGCCGTCGGCCTGGACGCGGGGCCAGGAGATCGAGAACCGGTAGCTGCGCAGGCCCAGGTCGCGCATGAGGTCGAGGTCCTGGGCGTACCGGTGGTAGTGGTCGGCGGCGACGTCGCCGGTGTCCCCGTTGCGGGTGCGGCCGGGGGTGTGGCTGAAGGTGTCCCAGACGGATTCGCCCCGGCCGTCCTCCTTGGCCGCGCCCTCGATCTGGTAGGCGGAGGTGGCCGCGCCCCAGCCGAAGTCGGGCGGAAAGCGCAGCGGCCCGTGCGGGGAGTCCTCGCTGTCGGGGGCGGTGTCCGGTGTGTCGTCGCAGCCGGCGACGGCGGTGGAGCTGGCGGCGATCCCCGCCGCGACGGGGCCGGCGAGTCCGGCGCGGGCCGCGCCCGCGGCGGTCGCGGACGCGGCGGCACGACGGAGCAGGCGCCGTCGGGTGAGTAGCGACATCGATGTTCTCCTCGGAGTGACTGGCCGCCCGACGGCCGGGAGCGCTCCCAGCATAGGCCGGACGCGGCTGGCCGCGTTCGGCGGGCGCGCCGGTGCGTGCGCGCGGCCCGGCCGATCGGGCGGCCCGGGATTGGTGGGCGGGTTGTCGCTCGGGGGCGGGGCGAGCGGCGAGGGGTGGGCAGAAAGCGAAGGAGGCCGGCCGGGAGGCGGTCGCGCCTGTCCCGTCGGCCTCTTTTCCCGTCGACAACGGGGGTTTAGTGTGGGGACGGGGGAGGGCAACCCCCGTCCCCACCTGTGATGCACACACGCACGAGTGGAATTGGCGTCCTGCCGTGCGTGTCGCGCGGGAGCCGGGCCACGCGAGTGGCTCTGGTTCCACCTCCCTCCATGTCGGTGGGTGATGGCTGGCGGCGGCGTCCGGGCTGGCCCGCCGTCAGCCTGGGGGCTGGGACGTCGGGCACAGGGGTGTCCCCGACGATCTTGTACGTATATATCCGTCGATGGAAGCGCTCCCATCGATGATGCTTGTGACTGTAACGCCCGTCACCCGTTTGTCAAAGCCCCTGAACGAGATCGAAACATCGAGCTGCCTGTCCGCCCTGCCCGTTGTGATGGGAGCGCTTCCATGGCAGACTCTCAATTCACCGCGACGCGGAGCCAGCTCGCGCGAGCGTGGGTCGCCGAGGGCACCCGGGAATCCCGGTGCGGCACCCGATCCCCCGGCACGGCCGGGTCGACCACCTTCCCGGGCGCCTCCGTCCCCCCGCGTACGTCCTGCCGACGCGTGGGAGGCGCCCCGCCGGGGCCTGCGGTCCCGGCCCGGTCCGAGGAGACACCGCGCACATGAGACTCATGGCCAGACGTCGCCGAACGGCGATGTTCGTCGCCACCGCCCTCGCCATCGGCGGGGTGGCCCTGCCCGCCGGCGCCGCCCAGGCCGCGCCCGCCTGCGATGTCCAGTACGTGACCAGCGACTGGCCCAACGGCTTCACCGCCACCGTCACCATCAAGAACCTCGGCGACGCGCTCAACAGTTGGTCGCTGAAGTTCGCCTTCCCGAACAGCGGTCAGAAGGTGACCCAGGGCTGGTCGGCCCTGTGGAGCCAGTCCGGCAACCAGGTCACCGCGACCAACGAGTCGTACAACGGCAGCATGCCCACCGGCTCCTCCACCACGATCGGGTTCAACGGCTCCTTCACCGACAGCAACCCGAAGCCGACCGCGTTCACCCTCAACGGGGTCGCCTGCAACGGCGCGCCGGCCAACCAGCCGCCGGCGGTCTCCCTCAGCGTGCCGCCCGGGCCGTTCGCGGCACCCGCCGACGTCCCGCTGACCGCCACCGCCAGCGACCCGGACGGCACGATCACCAAGGTCGAGTTCTACCGCAACGGCCTGCTGGTCAACACCGACACCACCGCCCCCTACCAGTACGACCTGCTAGGCCTGCCCGCCGGCAGCTACACCGTGCAGGCCAAGGCGTACGACAACGCCAACGCCACCGCGATCTCCGAGAAGTCCTTCACGGTGAACCCGGCGACCGGCCCGCAGCTGGTGGCCACCCCGTCGGCGGTGAGCGTCAACGAGGGCGGCGCCGCCACGGTGAGGTACACCCTCAGCGCCGCACCGACCGCCAACGTCCCGGTGACCCTCGCCGTCACCGGCGACCCGGACATCACCGTGTCGCCGACCACGCTGACCCTCACCCCGAGCAACTGGAACACCGGGGTGACCGCCACCGCCGCGGCCGCCGAGGACGCCGACACCGTCGGCGGCACCGCCACCATCACCGCCTCGGCGAGCGGCTACGCGCCCCTCGCGGTGACCGCCACCGAGATCGACAACGACGTTCCGGGCGGGGACAACGCCTACCTCAAGAAGTTCCTCGACCAGTACGGCAAGATCAAGAACTCGGGCTACTTCAGCCCTGAGGGCGTGCCGTACCACTCGATCGAGACGCTGATCGTCGAGGCGCCCGACTACGGCCACGAGACCACGTCGGAGGCGTTCAGCTTCTGGCTCTGGCTGGAGGCGCAGTACGGCCGGGTCACCCAGAACTGGAGCCCGTTCAACAACGCCTGGACGGTGATGGAAAAGTACATCATCCCGTCCCACGCCGACCAGGCAACGGCCGGCGCCCCGGGCACCCCCCAGTACGCCGCCGAGTACAACCAGCCCAGCCAGTACCCGTCCCAGCTGCAGCCCAACGTGCCGGTCGGCCAGGACCCGCTCCGCTCTGAGCTGCAGTCCACCTACGGCACCGGCGACATCTACGGCATGCAGTGGCTGCTCGACGTCGACAACCGGTACGGCTACGGCCGCTGCGGCGACGGCACCACCCGCCCGGCCTACATCAACACCTTCCAGCGCGGCCCCCAGGAGTCGGTGTGGGAGACCGTGCCGCAGCCGACCTGCGACACGTTCAAGCACGGCGGCCAGTACGGCTACCTCGACCTGTTCATCAAGGAGGCCAACGCCCCGGCCAAGCAGTGGAAGTACACCGACGCCCCGGACGCCGACGCCCGGGCCGTGCAGGCCGCGTACTGGGCGCTGACCTGGGCCAAGGCCCAGGGCAAGGCGGCCGACGTGGCGGCCACCGTGGCCAAGGCCGCCAAGATGGGCGACTACCTGCGCTACGCGCTGTTCGACAAGTACTTCAAGAAGATCGGCAACTGCGTCGGCCCGTCCACCTGCCCCGCCGGCAGCGGCCGCGACTCGGCGCACTACCTGCTCTCCTGGTACTACGCCTGGGGCGGCGCGTACGACACGTCGCAGAACTGGTCGTGGCGCATCGGCTCCAGCCACAACCACTTCGGCTACCAGAACCCGCTCGCGGCCTGGGCGCTGACCAACGTGCCGGAGCTCAAGCCCCAGTCGCCGACCGCGGTCGCCGACTGGCAGAAGAGCTTCGACCGGCAGCTGGAGTTCTACACCTGGCTCCAGTCTGCCGAGGGCGGCATCGCCGGCGGCGCCACCAACAGCTGGGACGGCAGCTACTCCCAGCCGCCGGCCGGCACCGCCACCTTCTACGGCATGTTCTACGACGTCGCCCCGGTCTACCGGGACCCGCCGTCCAACCAGTGGTTCGGCATGCAGGCCTGGTCGATGCAGCGCATCGCCGAGCTGTACCTACAGACCGGCAACACCAAGGCCAAGGCGCTGCTGGACAAGTGGGTGCCGTGGGCCGTCGCCAACACCACGCTGGGCACCAACTGGGCGATCCCGTCGGACATGAAGTGGACCGGCCAGCCCAACAACTGGGACCCGGCCAACCCCCAGCCGAACACCAACCTGCACGTCGAGATCACGGCGAAGGGCCAGGACGTCGGCGTCGCCGCCGCCTACGCCCGAACCCTGATCGCGTACGCCGCCAAGTCCGGCAACGCCGCGGCGAAGACCACCGCGAAGGGCCTGCTGGACGCGCTGTCGGCGGCCGCGGACACCAAGGGCGTCTCGACGCCGGAGAAGCGCGGCGACTACCAGCGCTTCGACGACGTCTACAACGCTGCCGACGGGCAGGGCCTCTACATCCCCGCCGGCTGGACCGGGAAGATGCCCAACGGCGACGCCATCGCCGCCGGCAAGAGCTTCCTGGACATCCGGTCGTTCTACAAGAACGACCCGGACTGGCCGAAGGTGCAGGCGTACCTCAACGGCGGAGCCGAGCCGGTCTTCACCTACCACCGGTTCTGGGCGCAGGCGGACGTCGCCATGGCGTACGCCGACTACGGCACCTACTTCCCGCAGGGATGAGGTGACGAGTCCGTCGCGGGCGGGTGGCTCCCGCCCGCGACGGACGTCGACCGGGCGCAGGGGGAACGCAGCGCCCGGTCGGCGGACGGCCTGATTCCCACGGTCGGGCCGGGTGGACCGGCCGTCCGGCCGACGCAGCGGACGGACCGGCCCACCACTTCCGCCCGGAGTCGAACTTGCCGCGAAAACACGCGAAAATCCCGCCCTCCGGGGATCACACGACGGGCGGGAACGGAGTAACGTACATCACCAAGAGAGGCCGCTCCCCCCGTGGCGGCCTCTCTTCATGTTCCCACCGGGCTGTCCGCATCGGACGGCACAGCCGGATGCCGCAGCCCCGGATGGCCCGGCGGCAGCGAACGCCGGATCACCAGCCAGCTCACCGCCAGCGCGGCCGCCACCAGCGGCCAGGTCAACACGACCCGGGCGACCACCAACGAGAGCACCTGGCCGCCGAGCCAGAGCGGCACGAACACCGCCAGCCGCAGCAGGTAGGTCGCGGCCCACACCCAACTGGCCCGCGCGTACGCCCGCAGCAGCGCCGGGTCACGGCGCCAGCGGCCGCGCTGCCCGAGCGCCGCGCCGACCACCACGCCCAGCAGCGGCCAGCGGATCACGATGCTGACCGCCCAGGCGAGCCCGCTGGCCGCGTTGGAGGCCAACTGCAACAGGAAGAAGTCGGTGGCCCGCCCGGTCCGCAGCGCGATCAGCGCGGCCACGCACACCGCGAGCAGCCCGATCAGCACCGAGCGCGGCCGGTCCCCCCGACGCAGCCGCCAGCCCGCCACCGCCGCCCCGGCCGCCACCGCGGCGACTACGCCGCCCCACAACCCGGCGACCAGCCAGCCGACGGCGAACGCCACCGGCGGCACGGTCGCGTCGACCGCCCCGCGCCGGCCACCGAGCACGTCCGCAAGGGACTCCGGCCGGTCCCGCGACGGCCGCTCCCGCTCCGGTGTGCTGGTCATCCCCGCCCCCTCAACCTGCCTGTCCTCACGCTACGGGACGGCCCCGGTTCCCCGACGAGCGGCGAGCCCCGGTGGCCGTTACCGTGTGCGAGTGCGGGTGCGCGTGCGGGAGACGGCGAGGGGTTGGACGGCGGTCTGGCTGGTCCTGCTGGCCCTGGCCCAGGCGGCCGTGTTGCTGCTGGTGTGGCGGTTCGCCGTGCACACCCGGCTCGGTCAGTGGCTCGACACGGTCGCCTTGACCGGCAACCGGATCGGGCAGGACCGCATCGACGGGCCGGTAGGCCGGATCCTCAACGCCATGTCGGTGGTGTCCCTGTTGGTGGCGACCGCGATGGTCGGCTTCATCGCGCTGATCCGGGGCCGCAAGGCGCTCGCCGTCACCGCCACCCTGCTGGTCGTCGGCGCGAACGCGAGCACCCAGTTCCTCAAGTACTACCTGATCCGCCCCGACTTCGGTATCGACCCTGAGCGGGCGGCGGCCGGCAACAGCCTGCCCAGCGGGCACACCGCCGTGGCCGCCTCGGTGGCGATCGCGCTGATCCTGGTGCTGCCCGACAAGCTGCGGGTGCTCGGCGCGTACCTCGGCACCGGCTACGCGGCCGCCGCCGGGGTGGCCACCCTGTCCGCCGGCTGGCACCGGCCCAGCGACGCCGTCGCCGCGTACCTCGTCGTCGGCGGCTGGGCGGCCGTCGGCGGCCTGGGGCTCCTGTTCTTCCAGCGGGACCGGGCGAAGATCTCCACCAAGGACGCGCACCACGTGGCCGCCGCCCTGCTCGGCGCGACCGGCCTGGTCGCGCTCGTCGCGTCCGGGCTCGCCCTCGCCTGGCTGTCCGGCCGCTCCGGCACCCCCGCCGACGAACTCACCCGCCGTCCACTGTTCATCGGGTACGCGGGCAGCGCGGCCGGCATCGTCGGCACGATGGCCCTGGTGGCCGCGCTGGTCCTCGCGGTGGTGCACCGCCTGGTGCCCCGACACCAAGGCTGAGTCACCGGTAGTACGTGCCGACCATCGTGCCGCTGGCGAACTCGCGGTCGGTGAGCGCGCGGTGCACGTCGACGGCCTGCGGCGCCTCCGGCAGGTCGAGCGAGCGCTCCAGGGCATAGAGGCGGAAGAAGTACCGGTGCGGGTCCGCGTGCCGCGGCGGATTCGGGCCGCCCCACCCGGTGGTGCCGAAGTCGTTGGGCCACTCCTGGCCGCCTTCCGGCACACCGCCCTCAGCCACCCCACGGGACTGCGGCGAGATGCCGGTCACCAGCCAGTGCAGGAACGGGTTCTTCCCGGCGTCCGGGTCCTCGACGATCAGGACCAGCTCGGTGGCCTCGGGTACCGGGGACCACTCCAGGGGTGGCGAGACGTTCCCGCCCTCCTGCGAGAAGCGTCCCGGGATCATGTCATGGTCGTTGAACGCGGTACTGCGCAGCATGATGCCGGCCATCGTTGCGCCCCTCCTCTCCTCGACCACCGGCGCGTACCCGGCCGACGGGCCGCGAAACGGTGCTGGCAGGCTGGCCGGGCACCACGGCACGGACCGGACGGGGAGAGCGGATGGACACGGTACGCGCGGCGTTCCGCGACGAGTGCGAGCGGCTGGAGCAGGTGCTGCGCGGCCTGACCGAGGCCGACCTGGACCGGCCCACGCCCTGCCCGCCCTGGGCGGTACGGGACCTGCTCGCACACGTGCGCACCGGCGCGGGGCGGCTGGTCGACATGCTCGCCGCGCCGGCCCCCGACCGGGCCGAGGTGGACGCCGCCGGCTACTTCGGGCGCGCCAAGTTCACCCCGGAGGTGGACCGGGACCGGATCGACAGCGCCCGGCGGGCGGCACGCGGGCCGGCCGGCGTACCCGGGCTGGCGGACGGGTTCGCGGAGGCCTGGCGGGCCGCCGACGCGGCGGTCGCCGCGCAGCCGTCGGGGCGGCTGGTCCGCACCCGGCACGGCGACGCGATGACGCTGACAGAGTTCCTGCGTACCCGGGTGATGGAGGTCGGGGTGCACGGCCTGGACCTGGCCGACGCGCTGGACCGGCGGCCGTGGCTGACCCCGACGGCGGCGCAGGTGGTGGCGGACCTGTTGGTCCACGGCCGGTCGTTGCCGCCCGGCGGCTCCAGGTCGTGGCGCGGCGCCAGACGCGCCGAGCTGGAGTTGCCGCCCGGCCTCGGCTGGGACGCGGTGACGCTGGTCCGCAAGGCCACCGGCCGGTCCGCGCTCACCGACCGTGAGCGAGCGGTGCTCGCGGATGCGGACTTCCGCTGGCTGTCCTTCGCCCCCTGACCGGCCCGGACTCGGCCCCGCGCGCGATACGGCGCGGCGGTGCGGTCAGCCGGCGGTGCGGCGCAGGTGGTCCAGGACGATCGCGTCGATCCGGCCGGCCACGATCCGCTCCTCCAGGTTCTCCACCCCCGCCCAGGACGCGAGCGCGTCGTCCAGGCCGGCCGCGCCGACCGGGTGGCCGGCGGCGGCCAGCAGCGCGGCGACCTCCTCGGCGAGCGGGCCGGTGAGGTCCCGCAGGGTGGCCGGGTCCGGCTTGCCGAAGAGCATGGTGTGGATGTCGAGCAGGCGGCCCAGCTCGGTGACCGGGTCGGGGTGGTCGTCGACCCGCAGGTCCACAAGTTCGTCGCCGGTGCCGGCGTAGCCGCCGCGCCGCTGCACCACCAGCAGGCCGGCGCTCTGTCGGCCCCGCCGGTCGCCGCCGGCCCGGTCGCCGGCGTGCAGCGCGGCCAGCAGCCGCTGCGGGAAGGGCAGCTCGACGCCGGCCAGCCAGGCGTCGCGGACCGCGTCGATGACGTGTGGACCGGCCAGGATGTTGCCCTGCGCGGCCCAGCCGTCGCCGGCCTGCCCGCCGGCCCACGGGTGGCAGCGCGGCCCGGTCCAGGTGGTCCCCTCGCCGGTCGCCCCGACCACGCCGAGCTGCCGGTCGTCCCGCCCGGGGTCGGCCGCGACCAAACCGGCCACCACGCCCGCCGCAGCCACCCCGCTGCGCAGCAGCGCCAGCCCCTGCGTCCGGTAGGCCAGGTTGACGTGCGCCTGGGTGGCCACCGCGCCCACCTCGGCCTCGGCCGCCGGAACCAGTGCGCCGGCGGCGAGGAACTTGCTGGCCACGGCGACGCCGTGCAGGCGGCCGTCGGCGGATCGGGCGACGATCGAGAAGGTCACCGGCGGATGGTAGCGCCGGAACCCGCGCGGTGGCGTCCCTCGAGTCGGTGGCTCAGAACGGTGGGGCGGCGGGCTCGGGCGGGCGGCCCCAGGCGCGGCGGGCGTCGGCGACCGCCACGCCGAGCAGCACCAGCCCAGGTCCTCGAAGGCGCGGGCGCCGATCCGGGTGAGCGCGAAGACGTACACCAGGTCGAAGAACAGTTCCAGGAAAGTCGCCCGGCCCCCCTCGTTGGCCGGCAGCAGGATGGCCGGTCGGGGGTCTCACGGTCGCCTCCCGCACTCGGTCCGGGCCAGCTGGCAGTCGTAACACTCTTTCCGGGCGTGTCGGTAGGTATCTCGCGTATCGCCCCCGTCCGGGCCGAACCGGATCTTGCTCGGGGCGACGGCGAGCGGGCACGATCGACCGGTGACGAACCAATGGGGCATCACCGTTCCGCTGAGCGGCGTCACCCTCACCGACCACGCCGCCGTCTACGCCGCCCTCGACCGGGCCGGCTTCACCGACGTCTGGTCCTCCGAGGTCGCCGGCACCGACGCCTTCACCCCCCTCGCCCTCGCCGCCGCCTGGCAGCCCCGGCTGCGCCTCGGCACCGCGATCACCCCGGTCTTCACCCGGGGACCCGGACTGCTCGCGATGAGCGCCGCCGCGCTCGCCGAAGCCGCCCCCGGCCGCTTCGCGCTCGGCATCGGCGCCTCCTCCCCGGTGCTGGTGCGGGACTGGAACGCCACCCCCTTCGACGAGCCGTTCAAGCGGACCCGCGACATGCTGCGCTTCCTGCGCGCCGCACTGCGCGGGGACACCGTCGACGAGGCGTACGACACCTTCACCGTCCGCCGGTTCACCCTGGAACGCCCACCGGCCGTGCCCCCGCCGCTGCTGCTGGCCGCGCTGCGCCCCGGGATGCTACGGCTGGCCGCCACCGAGGCCGACGGCGTCATCCTCAACTGGCTCGCCGCCGACGACGTACCCACCGCCCTCACCGAGCTGGGAGAGCGCCGCCCCGGCTTCGAGGTCACCGCGCGGATCTTCGTCTGCCCCACCGAGGACGCCGCGCACGCCCGGGCGCTCGGCCGGCGGCTGATCACCGGCTACCTCACCGTGCCCGCGTACGCGGCCTTCCACCGCTGGCTCGGTCGGGACACGCTGCTCGGCCCGATGTGGGAGGCCTGGGCGGCCGGCGACCGGCGCGGCGCCTCGGCGGCCGTGCCGGACGAGGTGGTCGACGCGCTGGTGCTGCACGGCTCACCCGAGCAGTGCGTCGCCCAGGTCCGCCGGTACGCCGACAACGGCGTGGACGTACCCGTGCTGGCGCTGCTGCCCACCCCGGAACTGGCCACCGGCGGTGCGGCGGCGCTGGCCGCGCTGATCCCCCGGCTCGGGCCCGGCGGGGAAGGGAACTGAGGTGAACCTGACCGATCGGGTGGCCGTGATCACGGGCGGCGCGGGCGGCATCGGCTCCGCGCTCGGCCGCCGGTTCGCCGCCGAGGGTGCCGCCGTGGTCGTCCTCGCCGACCTCGACGCCGACCGGGCCCGGGCGGTCGCCGAGCAGATCGGGCCGGTCGCGCACGGCGTCGGCCTGGACGTCACCGACGAGGCGCAGGTCCACGCCCTGGTCGACGAGACCGAGCGAACGTACGGACGGATCGACCTGTTCTGCGCCAACGCCGGGGTGGCCACCGGCGGGGGAGTGGAGGTCCCCGACGCCGACTGGGAGCGGGCCTGGCAGGTCAACGTGATGGCCCACGTGCACACCGCCCGGGCGGCGCTGCCGGCGATGCTGCGGCGCGGCCAGGGCTACCTGCTCTTCACGTGCTCGGCGGCCGGTGTGCTGACGGCGGTGGGCGACGCCCCGTACACCGCCACCAAACACGCGGCGGTCGGCTTCGCCGAGTGGCTCGCCATCACCTACCGGGACGCGGGCATCCGGGTCAGCGCACTCTGCCCGCAGGGTGTGGACACCCCGATGCTCGCCGACGGGCTCGCCGCCGGGCACCTCGGCGCCCGCGTGATCGCCGCCTCCGGCGCGGTGCTCACCCCCGACCAGGTCGCCGACGCCACCATCGCCGGACTGGCCGAGGAGCGGTTCCTCATCCTCCCGCACCCGGAGGTCGCCACCTACGCCCGCCGCCGCGCGGAGGACCCGGACGGCTGGCAGGCCGGGCTGCGCAAACTGGTCCGCAAGCTGCGCGGCTGACCACGGCGGGGTCCGGCACGTGCCCTACCGGCGGCGCCGGCGGGTCAGGTGTCGAGGGCTCGGACGGTGCGGAGCAGGAAGCCGGGCAGGACGAGCTGCTGGTCGCCCGTCTCCGCGGCCACGTGGATCTGCTCGATCCGCGTGTCGATCCACTCCGGCTCGGCGAAGCCCGCGCGGAGCATCTCTTCCGTCACACCCCAGCCCTGGCCCGCCTCCCACGACACTGCCAGTACGAAGACGGTCCCGCCCGGCGCGGCGAGGCCCGGCAGCAGCGCGAGGTAGTCGTTCTCCTCGCCACGGCCGCGCCGGTGGAGGCTGTGCAGCAGGCCGGAGTCGAACACCGAGTCGAACGGCGCCGACGGCAACGACAGATCGGTGGCGTCCTGGACCTCGAAGTGCACCGTCAGGCCCTCGGCAGCGGCCTTGGCGCGGGCCATGTCGATCGCCACGCGCGAGACGTCCACCGCTGTTACGTCGTAGCCGCGGCGGGCCAGGGCGAGCGCGAGATCACCCGTGCCGCAGCCGACGTCGAGCACCTTCGGGCCCTTCACACCGGCATCGAGCACCCGCGCGAGTGCCGGCTGCGGTCCACCGATGTCCCACGGGGGCCCGCCGGAGTCGGCAGTGGAGCGGTAGATGTCGTCGTAGTCGATGTCATAGAGCCCGTCGCCATCGACCTCGACGTTGCGTGCGGTCACCGCCCACCCCCTGGACAGCCGTTTCGCCGGCATGAACGCCCGGGTGCGATCCTACGTCCCGGTTGGTGAAGCAGGCTGCCGCCTCAGTGTCCAAGAAGCGCGGGGCGACCCGGTATCCAGTTGCGGCCGAAGATCACGTTGCGGGATGCTGCCGGCGTGCAGATGCATGCCAACCAGCTGACCGTGCCGGTCGACACGGTGCGTACGTTGGTCGACGAGCAGTTCCCCCAGTGGCGGAACCTGCCCATCAGGCACGTCCCGTCGGACGGGACCGTCAACGCCATCTTCCGCATCGGCGACCGGCTCGCAGCCCGGTTCCCGTTGGAGCTTCGGGACGTCGAACCGACGCGGCGCTGGCTGGAGGCGGAGGCGGACGCAGCTCGCGAGTTGGTGGGCCGTACCCGCTTCCGGACGCCGGAGCCGGTCGCGCTCGGCGAGCCCGGGGTCGGCTATCCACTTCCGTGGTCCGTGCAGACGTGGCTGCCGGGCGTCGTGGCGACCGACGAGGATCCGGCCGGATCAGTCGCGTTCGCGCACGACCTGGCCGAGTTCATCTCCGAGGTGCGCGCCATCGACACGGGTGGCCGGACGTTCAGCGGCGGCGGCCGCGGCGGCGATCTCCAATCCCACGACGCGTGGATGGACACCTGTTTCGGCAACAGCGAACGTCTTCTGGACGTTCCACGCCTGCGCGGAATGTGGGCAGTCCTGCGGAGCCTGCCCCGTAGCGCGGCCGACGACGTGATGAACCACGGTGACCTCATCCCCGGCAACGTGCTCGTGTCCGACGGGCGCCTGGCCGGGATCCTGGACGTCGGTGGCCTGGGGCCGGCTGACCCTGCCCTGGATCTCGTGGGTGCCTGGCATCTGCTCGACGCGGGGCCGCGGCAGGCGCTTCGTGCGGATCTCGGCTGCGACGACCTCGAATGGGAGCGCGGCAAGGCGTGGGCGTTCGTGCAGGCGATGGGGGTCGTCTGGTACTACGTCGAGAGCAACCCGACCATGAGCCGGATGGGTCAGCGCACCCTGGCCCGCATCCTGGCGGACGAACCATCCGACTGAGTCGGCGCTCCTTGTGATCCTCGAACGCGCTATCGGTAGCCGCGTTTGAGCAGGTACTGGGCTCCTGCCTCGAAGCCCTCGGGGCTCAGCACCTCGAAGCCGAAGGCGTCGCCGAGCCGGCTGGTCGTGTTGAACGCGACGCAGACCGCCAGCGCGTCCTTGACCTGCTCGCGTGAGACGCCGGCGGACAGCACGTCGCGCATGTCCTCGGGGCTGAGCTTTCCTTCGGCGGTCAGCTTGCCGAGCATCCGCAGCGTCGCCCGCAGCGGCTCCTCCACGGGGGCCGATTCCAGGTCGGCCAGCACCGCCGCGACCATTGGCCCGTCCTGGTATGCCCGTCGAGCGGTCGCGGTGTGCGCGGCCACGCAGAACGCCGACTCGTTCACCTTGGACACGTAGGCCGCCATCAGCTCCCGGTCGCCTACTGACCAGGCGGACGGCCCGCGCATCGCCTCGTGGGTGAACTCCTTTGCCCGGGCACCGTAGAAGTCGGGCCGATAGAAGACGAGCTTGGCCGCGTCTGGTACCGGGTGCCCGGAGAACAGCCGGATGAGCGTGAACAGCAGCTTGGTCGTGGGGCGGTAGCCGTGGTTGAGGATGTCGAGGCGCATTATCCGGCCTCCCCGTTGGCGGTTGCTTCGGCCAGGGCCGCCAGTCCCGCTTCGTACAGCCGGGCGGACTGGCCGACCGCAGCGCATATCACCAGCTCGAATAGCTGATCCTCGCTGAAGCCCGACGCCTTTGCCGCGGCGAAGTCCGCCTCGGTGATTTGCGCCGGCCTCGTGGCGACCTTGCCGATCAGCGTGTCCAACGGTGGGGAGAGGGCGTCGTTGCCGAAGGCACGGGCTCGCTGCTCCGCGGGCGCCCTGCCCTCTCCGTTCAGGATGCGATCCACGAGCGCTCGGTGCGCTGCTCGTTTCTTGTCCTCGTCCGCCATGGCGTCATCCGCCTCCTCTACAGCTCGGCTGTCTGCCCTCTAGGTATAAGACGAACGGCGCGCCGCCGAACACGACACGCGGCCGAAGAAAGGCAGCGGGATGACGGCCCGCGGTGAACTGCGAACGGGCGGTCCTCGTCCTGGCGGGCCGGTGTCAGTTGACGTCGCTCGGTGGACCGCCGGAGAAGGTGCCCCAGTTCTCGCGCGGGTGGGCGCTGTCGGTTCCGGACAGGCCGGGGCCGGCGCGGCGGGCGCTCCGGCGCAGCCCTTGCGCCGCCTGTCGAGCTGCGGCGAGCTTCTCCTCCCGGGTCAGCTCGCGGCCGGATCGGGTACGCACGCGCCACCGCCAGCCGGCGGTGACCAGGAGCGCGACGGTGAGGGTGGCGATGCTCGCCCAGATAAGTGTGGGCATGTTCCCGACGGTAGGGCGGGTGGGCAAGCCGTCAGCGGCGCCAGCGCAGTGGACCGGGGTGCACCGTCCAGAGCAGCCGCCGCCACCACGGGCGGGCGGCGCGCAGCGCGCAGACGTACCCGCCGGCCAGGGCCGCCGCCCGGTCGGCCTGCGCCGGCGTCGTGATGCCCGGCGCGAACGCCACCTGGTTGAGCAGGCCGGCCAACTCGTCGACCGCACCGTCCGGGGCCTCGGTGGCGGGCCCCGGCCCGGAAGCCTGGGTGGTGCGGGCGTTGGTCAGCGTACGGGCGGCCTGCGCGGCCACCTCGGCCGCGGCCAGGTCGTCGCCGGCGGGGTGGCCGGACAGGCGTAGCGCGTCGGTCAGCTCCCGCCAGGCGCCGGTGATGCGTTGGCCGGGGTCGCCTCGTTCGAGGCGGGCCCGGGTCAGGTTGCGACGCAGTACGGCCAGGGTCAGCAGTACCAGCCCGGCCAGCAGCAGCAGGCCGCCGGCGCCGCCGCCGACCAGCACCGAGGTGCCGAGCCCGCGCCTCACGGCCGGGGCGGGTGCGGCCGCGGCCGGTGGCGTGGCGGTGGGTTCCGTGGTGGGCGCCGGGACTTCCGACGGGGGTGGGGCGTCGGGGGTGGGGCGGAAGTCCTCCTCGACCGGGCGGGGTTCCTCGTTCGGCCGTGGCATCGGGTCGAACGGCACCCAGCCGAGGCCGTCGAAGAGCACCTCCGGCCAGGCGTACGCGTCGGCGGCGCGGACCGGGCCGTCGCCCTTGGGTTCGAAGCCGACCACCACGCGGGTGGGCAGGCCGGTGAGCCGGCCCAGCACGGCGAACGCCGCCGCGAACTGCTCGGAGGTGCCTCGCTGGCCGCCGCCGTTGCGGGGCCCGAAGAGGAAGAACGCCAGGTTCGGGTACGCGTGGCCGCTCGGGGCGTCCGCGGTCACCCGGTAGTGCTCGGCGAGGAAGTTTCCGATGGCGGTGGCCCGGGCGTAGGGGGCGCCGTTCTCCTCGGCGAGTTGGCTGGCGAGCCGACGCAGCTGCTCGGGTGCCCCGTCGGCGACCCGCAGCACCCGGGCGACCGCGTCGCCGGCCGGTACGTTCGCCGTGGCGAGCAGGTTCGTGTCGGGTCGTTCCCGCACCGAGGTGACCGTGTACCGCAGCCCCGGAGCCAGTCCCTCCGGGCGGATCAGTGTCCCGGTCGCCGGGTCGTACGCCACTCGCGCGCCGGTGACCTCGCGGGGGGTGGGTACGGCGGGCAGCAGCCGTCCGGTCAGGTCGGCGATGGTGATCTGTTGGCGGACAGTGTCGGCGGTGGCGCCGGGTGCGGGGTCGGTGGCGGGGAGGATGCGTCCGGCGTTGCGGTACGTGGCGCCGACCCGCCAGGTCACCCCGTCGTAGTCGCTGAGCACGGCGAGCCGGATCCGGGGCGTGTCCTGCGGTGTCCCGCCCGTCTCGGTCCGGACGTCGAGGAGCTGCTGGTCGGGGTTCAGCGCCCAGCCGGAGATCCGGATCAGGGGGTTCTCGTCCAGCGACTCCACCTGCGGTGGTTCGACGTACCGGCGGGGGTCGACCGGCCGGTCGTGCACCTGGGCGGCGACGACGGGGGCGAGCAGGGCGGCGAGTGCCACCACCACGGCGACGCCGGCCGCGCCGGCGGCGAGCAGCCGTAGCCGCACCGCCGCGCGTACCGCCGGGGCCAGGCCGGCCGTCGGATCGGCGGAGGCCGGCCGGTCGGCGGGTCCGGACGGCACCGCCAGGCCGGCGGCGGCGACCGCGGCGAACAGCACCGTCGGCGCGATCGCCGGGTCCGCGTTCGGGCCGACCACGTAGACCGCGCCCGCGTAGAGCAGCACCGGTGGCAGGTAGCCGAGCAGCACCCGGCCGGTGCGCAGCGCCACTTCGGCGGCGGTCAGCCCGGCCAGCCAGGTGGCTACCAGCGGCACCAGCACGGTGTCCGGTGCCGGCTCGACCGGGATCATCGCGGTGAGCAGCCGGGGGATCGCGTTGCGGGCGGCGTCCGCGGCCACGTCGCCCAGGCTGCCGGGCAGCGCGGCGTGGTCGGCGGCCAGCTTCAGCGACAGCGCCGTCCATCCGGCCAGGCCGGCCATCGACAGCGGCGCCACCAGCCAGGACGGCAGCCGCCGGGCGGCCACGCTGACCAGTACCGAGCCGACCGCGGCGCCGACCATGAGGCGGGTCAGCAGCGGCCCGGCGTAGACCCGGCCGAGCACCACGCCGGTCAGGGCGAGCATGAGGATCAGGGCGAGCGGCACCGGTACGACCCGCAGCACCCGCCCGAGCGGGCCGCCGCCCGCCTCCGGTGTGGGGGTGTCGGGGGTGCCGGTGTCGGTCGGTGCCGGCGACAGGGTCACCACCGGCGGATCCCGTCCCACTCGGCGGCGAACTCGGCGCCGTCGGCGGCGTCGACCACGGTCAGCCCCGCCGCGCCGGCCGGCGTCGGCTCGGTCGCGCCGAACACGCCCACCACCACCGACGGGTACGGGCCGCGCAGGGCGGTCACGTGTCCCAGGTCGGCGCGGGCGCCGGGGCCGGTGAGGAAGACCAGGGTGTCGCCGAGGCGTTCCTGCCGCAGCCGGCTCATCGCGGTACGCAGCACGTCCGGTCCGTCCTCGGTCAGCTCCACCGCGGCGAGCCGGTCCAGTGGGCCTTGCGCCGCGTCCAGGTCGGCGCCGCGCCGCGACCCGTCGCCGGCCTCGGCCCGGTCCTGCGGTGCGGGGACGACCAGCAGCAGGCTCGCCGGCAGGTCCTCCCGGGCCGCGGCGGCCACCACCGACGCGGCCGCCTCGCACCCGGACTCGAACGACTCGGCCACCCCGTCCACCCGGTCCGGGTGGGCGGTCGCCCGGTTGTCCAGCACCACCACGAGGCGGGGCAGGCTGGTGTCCACGTTCTCCCGCACCATCAGCTCGCCCACCCGGGCGCTGGTGCGCCAGTGCACCCGGCGCAGTTCGTCGCCGACCACGTACTCGCGCAGCGAGTCGAAGGTGATCGAGCCGTGCGGGACGCGGTCGGTCCGCCCGTCCAGGCTGCGCCCGGCCCCGGTCGGCACCGCCGTCAGCGGGTGGATGCGCGGGTGCACCCAGACCGGCACCCGGTCGCCGTACGAGCGGGCCAGCGCGACCAGCCCCAGCGGGTCACGGCGGGTCACCCGCAGCGGCCCGACCGGCACCACGCCCCGGCGGTGCGTCGGCACGTCGTAGCGGACCTCGGTGTCGTGGCCGGGACGCAGCCGCAGCAGCGGGACCGGGACGAGCCGGCCGGCGCAGCGGTCCTCGGCGACCAGGTTCGCCGCCCGCAGCCGCCCGGTGTTGCGCACGGTCAGTGTCATGGCGGCCGGCTCGCCGCGGGCCACCCAGTCCGGGTCGGCCAGCCGGTCCACCGTCAGCCGGGGCCGCCAAGCGGCACTGACCAGGGCGTATCCGACGGCGACGGCAGCGGCCGCGCCGAGCACGGTCAGCTCCGGGTACGCGTACCGGAAGCCGACGCCGAGCAGGACGACGGCGGCGACGAGCAGCCCGATGCCCCGGGCGGTGATCCCCATGCCGGTGCCGTCAGCCGTACACCGGGGCCGGTTGGCCCGACGGCAGCGGCACCGGCACCGAGGCGACCGCCTGGCGCAGCACCTCGGCGGCGGTGATCCCGCGCACCTGGGCGTCGGGGGTGAGCAGCAGCCGGTGCGCGAAGACCGGCTCGGTGAGGGTCTTCAGGTCCTCCGGCATGATCCAGCCGCGCCCGTCGATCAGCGCGTACGCGCAGGCCGCCCGGGTCAGCGCGATGACGCCGCGGGGGCTGACGCCGACCCGTACCTGCGGGTGGTTGCGGGTGGCCGCGGCCAGCCGCACCGCGTACGCGTAGAGCGGCTCGGCGATGTGCACCCGCCGGGCCATCCGCACCATCTCCCCGACGGTGGCGGTGTCGGTGACCGCGGTGAGCGAGTCGGGGGAGCGGACCGTGGCGCCGCGCAGCACCTCCACCTCGACGGACTCGTCCGGGTAGCCGACGGAGAGCTTCACCAGGAACCGGTCGAGCTGGGCCTCGGGCAGCCGGTAGGTGCCGTCCATCTCCACCGGGTTCTGGGTGGCCACCACCAGGAACGGCTGCGGCACCGGGTGTCGTACGCCGTCCACGGTGACGGTCCGCTCCTCCATCACCTCCAGCAGCGCCGACTGGGTCTTCGGCGACGCCCGGTTGATCTCGTCGGCGATGACGATGTTGGCGAAGACCGGCCCCGGGTGGAACTCGAAGCCGCGGGTGGCCTGGTTGAAGATGGTCACCCCGGACACGTCGGAGGGGAGCAGGTCCGGGGTGAACTGGATACGCCGCCACTTGCCCTTCACTGTCGCCGCGATGGCCCGGGCCAGGGTGGTCTTGCCCACCCCGGGCACGTCCTCGAGCAGGACGTGCCCCTGGGCGAACAGCGCGGTCAGCGCCAGCCGGACCACCTGCGGCTTGCCCAGCACGACCGCGTTGACGTTCTCGGCCAGCCGGGCGGCGAGAGCGGCGAAGCCCTGCACCTCCGGCTGGGTGAGCGGTTCGTGGGTGTTCACGTGCGCGGTGCTCCTCGACTGAATGGCGCGTCAGCAGGTGGGCAGGACGTTGATGTTGTCGCCGCCCTCCAGGTTCAGCCACGCCCACGGGACGTAGTTCTTCCCGGCGTACTCGACCTGCACCCACCAGGTGCTGCGCTTGTCGTTGTTGTAGATGTAGGCGTAGACCTCTTCGCCCTGCTTCTTGCAGTACGCCCGCAGCCGGGTGCCGGGCTTCGCCCAGCCGACCTGCTTCGAGTTGACCTGCTGCGGGATCGAGAAGATCTCGTTGCCGTTGCGGCCGGACACGTCGGCGTTGCAGTACGTCGCCTCCGGCCCCGAGGAGCCGTTGTTGCAGGTGGCGATGCCGAACACCGGGTCCGTCGACTGGTCGCGGGTGGCGGTGCCCTTGCCGGCCGCGTTGGTCGCGGTCACCGTCACCGTGTACGGCGTGCCCGGCGTCAGCCCGGTCACCCGCAGGCTGGAGCAGCTGCCGCTGACGGTGTTCCCGCCGGTGGCCGCCGAGCAGCTGGCGTTGCCGCCGCCGGCGTCCACGGTGAACGACACCGTCACCGAGGTGGCGTTCGCCGACGAGCCGGTCACGGTGACCCGCGGCGCGGCGACCGTGCGGGCGGTGGTGCTGGCCTCCGGGCCGGCACCGGCCTCGTTGACCGCCTTCACCTTCACCGTGACGTTCTGCCCGTTACCGAGCCCGCCGACCGTGGTCCGGGTGTCGGTCACCTCGCTGGTCTTGCCGGCCACGTCCACCAGGTACTTGGTGACCGGGCGGCCGTTCTCCACCGCCGGCGCCCACTGCACCGCGACCGTGCCCGGCTGGTCGGCCACCGTGGACGCCTTCAGCTCGGTCGGCGCGGCGGGCGCGGTGAACGGCACCACCGTGTTGCTCACCGGCGACGCCTTGGAACCGGCGCCCTTGTCGCTGACCGAGATGACGGTGAACGCGTACTGGGTGCCGTACTCCAGCTGGCCGGCCGGCACCACCAGCTCGGTCTTCGCCGACTCCCCGGCCGGGGCGGTGGCGCCCGCCGAGGTGGCGGTCACCGCGTACCGGGCGATGGTGTTGCCCTGGCCGTTGGCCGCCGGCCACTTCACCAGCACCGTGCCGTCCGGCCGCGCCTGCGCGGTCACGCTGGCCGGCGGGTCCGGCACCGCCGCGGTCGGCACGACCGGGTTGCTCCTGCGGGCCGGCCCGTCGCCCTTGGCGTTGACCGCGTGCACCGCGAACGTATACGACTCGCCGTTGGTCAGCCCGGTGATCTCCACCGCGCGCTGGTTCGCGCCCACCTCGTGGCGCTGACCGGCGCCCTCCACCACGTACTTGGTGATCGCGGCGCCGTTGGCGGCGGCCGGCTGCCAACTCACCCGCGCCGACGCGTTACCGGCGGCGGCGGTCACCCGGCGCGGCGCGCCGGGCTTGCCCACCTTCGGCTTCTTCGGCGGGGGCGGCGGCAGCGGCGCCGGCGGCGGGTCACCGCCGAGCACGTCGTTGGCGTACTTGTTGACGTCACGGACCTGGTTCTTGTCATCCACCACCTGCGCGGTGGACGAGTTCGGCGGGTTGATGAACAGGTGGTTCTCGCGGACCTCCAGCTCCATCGGCCCGGGCCGGGCCGCCCCCTTGATGGTGTCCACCAGCTGCCCGTTGCCGTCGAACGAGTACACGGTGCCGGTGTCCTCGTCAGCGACGTAGAACCGGCCCGCCCAAGCCACCGCCGGGCTGAGCCGGTCACCCGCGCCGGGGACGGTGAACTGCCGCACGTCGGTGCCGTCGTGCACCACGTGCACCTTCCGCTCGCCCGGCACCGTCACCGGCACCTGTGGGCCGCTGGTGCGCACCGGCAGGCTGCCCGGCGCGGAGATGGCGAGGTCGGCCCGCTTCGTCCGGCCGCCCTGCACGGTCACCAGCGAGGCGGACGTGCGGTCCAGCACCGCGACACCGTCGTCCAGGGTGGACACCACCAGCTCGTGGCTCGGCTGGGCCACCTCGTACGTCTCCACCTGCTTCGGGCTCAACCCGGCGGCCGGCGCGTCACCCGGCTTCTTCGGCAACGTGCCCGCCGTCACCGCCGACACCGTGCCCTCGCTCGGCACCGCGATCCACAACCGGCCCGCCCCGTCGAACGCGCCGCCGGTGATGCCCGGCGGATAGCGCACCGGCTCACCCACCGGCGTCAGCGCACGCGGGTCGAGCTGCCGCACGATGCCCTGCACCGCGTCGACCACGAACGCCGAATCCTCGTGCAACGCCACACTCACCCCGAACCCGGGAGCGGTCGGCGTGGTCGCGGTGATCTGCAACGTGGCCAGGTCCAGCGAGCTGACCTGACCGGTGTTCAGATCACGCAGGATCAGCAGCCGGTCGGTCTGGGCCACCTGCATCTGGTGCCGGCGCGCGCCCGGCACCTCCATCCGGGTGTCCACCCGCGCGGTGACCCCGTTGACCCGGGCCATCTCGCTGCGGGTGGTGCTCCACAGCCAGGAGGAGGCGTCGTAGTTCGCCACCGCGTTGTCGGCGGCGCCCAGCCCGAGCACCGTCAACCCCATCGCGGCCAGCAGCGCGGCCACGGTGCCGATGGTGACCAGTCCGCCCCGCATCCGCCGGGAACGGGTACGGGGCGCTTCCGCCCCGGCGCTCGTGACGTCCTCGATGGTTGCCACTGCCGGCTGCCTCCCCAGGTCGGTGGGGGAGACGCCGACGCGCGTCGTCGACCCTCCCCAGAGCCGGGAGCCATCATAGGGGCCGGCCGACAATCGGGTAACCCGCACCGTCACCGCTGTGGACACCCAGCGTGTCGCCGCAGGACGACCGGTCAGTTCGCCGCCGAGCCCCGCTCCCGGTCGGTGCAGACCTGACCCGAGGTGGCGTAGGTGTCCGTCGAGTAGACCGCCAGCACGGTGAAGCAGTAGTCCAGCTTCGGGCTCAACCCGTTCACCGTGTACTTCGTCGTCCCCGGGTCCACCGTGGCCATCACACCCAGCTTCTGCCCCGCCCGGCCACCGGCCACCACGAACGGCACCCCGCCGTTGCTCGGGTCCGTCCAGGTCACCGTGATCGTGGTGCTGTCGTCCCGCAACTTCAGGTCACCCGGCGGCGGGCCGCTCACCTTCGGCTTCACCCCACCCGTCGCGGCCGTCGGCCCCGGATCCGGCGCCGCGTCGCGGTTGAGCACCACCGCGCCCACGCCCACCGCCGCCACCACCGCGACCACCGCGGCGCCGACCGCCACGGCCACCGCCCGGTTGCGGCCGCGCGGCTCCGGCTCCTCCTCGGCCACCGGGTACGCGGGCGGCTGGTGGAACGGCGCCGGCACCGCCGGCCACGCCCCCTGCTCCGGGTACGCCTGCGGCCCGGGTGCCGGGTGCTCCGACTCCGGGAACTCCAGCAGCTCGTCATAGACGGGCAGCGCCCGCGGCTTGTCGTCCTCCGGCTCCGCCGGCCTCGGCATCGTCGGGTCGACCGGCCCCCGGTCCGCCTCGTCGTCCTTCTCCGCGGTCGGCTCCGGGCTGGCGCCCGCGTCGGCCGGCCGGTCGACCGGCTGCGGCGGCCCCACGCTGCTCCACGGCGGCGCGGTCAGCCCCCACGGCGGCACCGGCGACGCGCTCACCGGCGCGGCAGCGGACGGCCCGCTCACCGGCGGCCCACCGACCGGCGGGTACGCCGGGCCCGGCGGTCCGCTGACCGGTGGATACGCCGGTGTCGGCGGTCCGCTGACCGGCGGCTGCGTCGGAGGCGCACTCACCGCCGGGTAGGCCGGGGCTGGTGGCCCGCTGACCGATGGGTAGGCCGGTGTCGGCGGTCCGCTGACCGGCGGCTGCGTCGGAGGCGCACTCACCGCCGGGTCCGCCGGGACTGGTGGCCCGCTGACCGGTGGATACGCCGGTGTCGGCGGTCCGCTCACCAGCGGCGCGCTGACCGGCGGCACCTGGACCGGCGGATCGCTCTGCGGCGGCACGCTCCCCGGTGGTGGGCTGAAGGGGCCGTTGCTCGGCGGTGCGCTGAACGGCGCGCTGCTCACGGGCGGCGAACTGGCCGGCGGCGCCAGAAATGGAGCACCGCTGACCGGCGACGAGTTGACCGGAGGTCCGCTCACGGGCGGCGCGCTGACAGGAGCCGGGCCCGCGGGCGGTCCGCTCACGGGCGTCTCACTGACCGGCGCGGCGCCGAGCGGCTCGGCGGTGACCGGCGCGGCACTCGCCGGTGGACCGCTCATCTGCGCGACCTGCGGGTCGGCGGAGGTGGCCGACCCGTCGGCGCGTTCCATCTCCTCCTTCAGCAGCGGACCGAGTTGCTGGACCTGGATCGTCGGATTGTCCCAGCCCGGCGCCTGCGAAGCGCCGTCGGCCGACACCGACCGGCGCGCGTCGGCCTCTTCCGCCTGAGCGGGCTGGCCGCCCGCACGTGGGGGCGGCGCGACCGGACCCGGCGCGGGCACAGCCGGCGGCGCGGAGACCGGTGGCGCCGGCGGCGCCGAGGTGGGCGCAGCCGGCGGCGCTGAGGTGGGCGCGGTCGGTGGCGGCCCGGACGCCGGCGCCGGGTTTGGCGCCGGCGGTACCGGGATGACCGGGGGCGGCGGAAGGGTACGGCCGGCCGGTGGCGCGGAGGTGTGCACCGGCATCCGAGGCGCCGGCGGCGCGCCGGCTCCACCCGGCACCCCGGACGCCGGAACCGGGATCACCGGAGCCGGAGGCAGCGGAACGGCCGATACGGGTGCGACCGGCGGCGGTA
>NZ_JAPDPH010000230.1 GCF_026013475.1 Micromonospora yasonensis
TCGCCGCCCCCGCCGACGGGGTGCCGCACGTCCTCGGCGACCTGACGCTGCCGCCCGCCGGCCCACGTCCCGCAGGACGCCCGGCCAGCCGTCGGGCTCCTGCCGCAGCTGCCGGTAGTAGGCGGCCAGCGCGCGGGTCGGCGCGGTGGTCAGCAGTCCGAGGTCGACGCCCGGGGTGGTGCCCAGCCCGAGCAGGCGGCGCAGCGCGGCGACCGGGCCGGCGGCCGGCCCGAGGCCCGCGTCGATCGCGTCGGTCAGCAGCGACTGGGCGGCGGCGGTCAGCGAGCGGGCGTCGGTGAGGTCGACCAGCGCCAGGTGGTTCGGCTGACCGCCGATGGCGACGGTGACGTCCCGCAGCTCCAGCAGCGGGGTGATCTGGCCGGTCGAGGCGAGGTAGCGCAGACCGGCGCGCAGACCGCCGACCTGCACGGCGCCGGCCGGTTCCCCGGCGGCCGGGTAGAGCCGCCCCGCCGCGGCGGGCGCGGCGACCAGCACGTCGAGGCGTTCGAAGAGGGCGGCCGGCGCCTTCCCGGTCAGCGGCACCACCAGCAGCACGGCGTCGCCGAGCACCGTGGCGTCGAGCGCGGCGCCACCGGCGTACGCGACCCGGGCGCCGACCACGAGGGCGGGCGCGCCGGTGGCCGGGTCGGTGCGGACGGCCACCGTGAGGTCGACCGAGGGCGGTCCGGCCACCACCGGGATGAGCAGCGGGTCGGCGTCGGTGGGCAGGTCGGCGCGCTTGGACGGGTCGGCGCCGAGCAGGCCGGCGATCGAGTCGAGCCAGCCGACGAGGCCCGGTACGCCGTCCGGGGTCCGCGCGGCGACCAGCGCGGCCAGCCAGGACCGGAACGCGGCGGGGTTGGCGGCGAGGTCGCCCAGCGGCAGCGGCACCGACCCGGGGGTCAGCCCCAGCAGCCCGGGCAGGTTCGCCGCGACCAACTGCACCGGTACGGGCACGTCGTCGCCCACCTCGGCGAGGACGTACCGCAGCAGCGCGGTGACCAGCAGGGCGAGCTGCGCGCTGCCGGCGGCGGGGTCCAGCACCAGCGGCTCGGTGGTGCCGGGCAGCCCGCGTACGGTCACGGTGATCCGGCTCAGCGCCTCGTCCGGTGGGGCGACCAGCAGCACGGCCGCCTCGACGCGGGCGCCGGTGTCGCCCAGCGGCGCCTGCGCCCGCAGCCGGACCGGATGGTCCTTGCTGGCGGCGACCGGGGTGACCGTGCCGCCCGCGGCCACCAGCAGGTCCACCCGGGCGGTGACGGCGGGGCCGCCGGGCACCGGTCCGGCCTCGGCGGCGACGGCCAGGGTCAGCGGCGCGGACGCGGCCACCCCGGACCGCTCCACGACGAGGAACACCTGTCCCTTGCCGCCCTCCTCCAGCAGCGGCACGTACCGGACGGGCCGGCCGAGTTGCCCGCCACCGCCGTCCACGAACCGGGGCCGGGCCTCGGGCAGCAGCCCTTCGATGGCGCGTACCAGGGCGGCGCGCTGCACGTCGTTGGCGACCAGCTTGCCGACCCGGCTCCACGGGTCGGCGAAGAACTCCTCGACCAGCCGGACGCCGCCGCCCGCCGGGGCGAGCAGGCCCAGCGCGACGCCGAGATCCTGGACCTCGGCGGGAAGTCCCGCCACGTTGATCGTCATGGCCCCACCCACCCCGCGAAGCTGCCGGGTTCGGGGTCGAGCCCGGTCCAGTTGTGGTCTTTGTCGAATCGGTCGTGCAGGCCGGTGATCCGCATGTCCCGGTCGGCCTTGCCGACGAGGTCGCGTTCGGCCAGATAGTTGATCTGGAACAGGCGCAGCCACTGGGCGCGTAGCGGGCCCGAGGTGCCCTCGTCGAACGGCCGCAGCTCGGTGCGGACCGGTTCGGGCATCCGGGCGATCGCCCGCTCGGTGCGGTCGATCGCCCGGTCGATGGCGGCGGTCACCCAGAACGGCGCGTTGATGTGCTGGTCGATCATGAGGGCGGCGCCGTACTCGGAGACGGAGAAGTCGCGGATCCGGTACGGCCGCCCCCGGACGATCAGCGTGGCCTTGCCCAGCGGCTGGCGGGCGAGCCGTTCGAACCGCCACACGGCCGTCCACACCTGCACCAGGTTGTACGGCAGCGAGCAGAGCGAGGCCAGCCGGATCCGCGCGCACCACTCCGGGGCGACCGTGTACGCCTTGCCCTGCTTGGTCACCCCGAAGAACGCGTGCCGGGGCAGCACCTCGACGACGCTGTCCGGCGGCTCGGCGAGCCGCACCCGGCCACCGCCCGGACGAACCTGGAACAGGGTGGCGTAGCGCAGCGCGTACTCCTTGCCCTGCTTGGCGGCGCCGGCGGCGTCGAAGGCCTCGGGGTTGGCGGCCCGGACCGCCGCGGGGTCGGCGACCTCGGCCGCGGCCTCCTTGCCGTCGACCCGCCACCACGGCTCGGGCTGCAGCCCGTACATGCCGAAGAAGAGGTCGTAGTGGTCCGGGGCGACCCGCTTGAACCGGGCGAGCAGTACGGGCAGTTCCTCGTTGAGGTGTGCCGACCACTGCTGGATGCCGGTGGAGAGCGTGCCCTTGTCCGCGCCGCGGGCCGCGTCCAGCCGCCCCTCGTTGGGGGCGATCAGCTCGACGACCCGCAGCCGGGCCCGCTCGGCGTCGGTGGTGAACCCGATCGCCGCGGCGTTGTCCTGGATGAACTGCGCGGGATCCAGCCGCCCCACGTAGGCCGGTCCGGTCCAGCTGGTCCCGTTCTTCTGGGTGTAGCTGTCGGTGACCCCGATGCACAGGTCGCGGCCGAGCATCATGCTGTGCCGTCCGCCCGGGTTCTCCGCGGCCACCTTCCACGGCGTCACCAGGCCCTGCGGGGCCGGCTTCCGGCCCTTGACCGGCGGCGCCGGGGGCAGCGCGGTCAGCTCGTCGGGGATGACCGTGGGGCCGAGCACGTCCGGCGGCTGCCAGACGCCGGAGCCGGTCCGGGTCAGGCCCAGCGCGGGGCCGAGCAGGTCCCGGGCGTCCTCGGCGTCCCCGTCGCTGCTGGGGCCGACCAGCGACCACAGTCGACGCAGCACACCGTGCCCGGCGGTCACCGAGGCCAGCGTGGACAGTTCCCAGGTGGCCAGCCCGTTGGTCACCGCCGCGGCCAGGTCGACGGCGTCGCCGGCGTCGTCCGCCGCCACCTGGCGGAGGATCTCGAGGATCCGGAACACCGCCTCGAACGGGTTGCCCACCAGGTCCCGCGCGACCACGTCGGCCACGTCGTCGAGGTCCCGCCCGGACAGCCACGCCGCCACCTCGGTGCTCAACACGGCCGGCTCGGGCAGCGGCAGGTGCTGGGCCGGGGTGTCGAGCGCCGCCCCGAGCGGGCTCGGCAGCTGGTCGGCCCAGCCGCCGACCGTCTCCCAGTCGGTGACCCACTGCGCGCCGCCCGCGTCGACCTCCACCGGCAGCGGCAGCCACAGCCCGGTACGCCACCCGGCCGGACCGCCCAGCGCCGCCAGGTAGTCGCGGTTCCACGCCCACAGCGCCGTGGCCACCCGCATCTCGTCGTACGGCGTCGGGTCCGGCGCCCCGCTCGGCTTGGCCTTCCTGAGCAGCCAGTACGCGATGCCGCGCAGCGTCGCGCCCGGGCACAGGAACAGCGACAGCGTCGGGCGCTGCGCCGCCGTACGCCGGCCGCCGACGGTGTTCTGCAAGGTGCCCCGCACGACCGTCGGCGTACCGAGGGAGCCGGGCACCCGCAGTAGCACGTTGTACGTCATCGGTGGCGTCGCGCCCGGGTGGTCGGTGACCAACCCGCCGGCGGCCACCGCCGCCACGACCCCGGTCACGACTCGTCCACCCGGCCGCCGCGATCGGCGCGCCGTTCACCCTGAACCATGGTCCCCCCTCGTCTCCCGCCCACATGTCGGATCCGGTGCGGGAGTCCCCGGGAGGCTACGAGCGATCGACCAGGGTGAACTGTCGTCCTCCCGACGGTGCACCCCGTAACGCGATCGAGACGATCCGAAGCGCCATCGCGCGATCACCCGTCGTCGGTCCGAGCTCGACGGACGCCGGGCGGCCCGAGAGACGTTTGCCCGCCGACAAGCACCGATCGGGCCGGAGCGGCAGCCGGTCGGTCAGGGCTGCCGCCGAAAGCCGACTCTCCCCTTGCCGCGACGGGCCTGCGGTCCCGAAGGTGTGCCCACCACACCCGTTGGCGACCGCGACCACTGGCGGTGCGGCGCCGCCGCACACCGAGGCGGGGAGTCCATGACCCAGACCATCGAGGAACCGGGCGTACTGGGGGCGGTCCTCGCCACCGTGGGCGCCCGACAGCCGGTCGACCTCGCCGCACCGCAGGACCTGACCTGCCGGATGCCGCACGACCTGCTGCTGGCCGAGCTGCTGGCGGCCGTCGACGAACTGGTGCCGTACGCGTCCGAGCTGAAGCCCGTCCGGCTCCGGCTGTACCTGATGCAGGACCCCTCCCCCGACGACCCGGTGCCCACACCCGCTCAGCAGGCCCGGCGGGTCCGCGGCGTCGAACGGGCCTGGGTGATGACCGTGACGCTGGGGCCGACGCTGCGGCAGCTCGCCGAGCTGGCCCGCCCCGGTCGGTACCTGCCGCCGTTCGACGTGGCCCTGCGGAGCAAGCTGTGGCAGGCCCGCACGGCGTACTGCGCGGCGATCGCCGACGCGCTCGCGGACGCGCCGCAGGCGCGGATCGAGTTCCGGCAGGACACCGGCGACCGGCTGGTCGGCGAGTTCCGCGCCGAGGTGCCGGACCTCTACCTGCACGACCCTCGCGGACTGGAGCTGACCATCGGCCAACTCGGCGACGAGGTGGCGAGGCTGCTCGCGCTGCGCGCCGAGCGGGGCTCGGACGCCCTGCCGACCCGGGCCGCCGACGCCGAGGCGGGCGTCACCATGACGGCGGCCGGCGCGGACTGGTTCCTCCGCCGCCCGCTGACGGCCGAGCTGCAACGGGTACGCGACTACCCGTTCCGCGACTACCTCCAGCCGTACGTCCGGTTCAGCCAGAAGCTGCAGATCATCGGTCTGCTGGTGCTGCTGCTGTCCCGCCGGGAGCAGTTGTCCTGGCTCGCCGACCAGTCGGTGCTGCCGAGCGCCGCCGCCGACCGGCTCGACGGCTACGTGATCGAGCTCGCGGTGGCGCTCAGCCACGCCGAGACCAGCATCAGCCAGTTCAAGCAGGGCAGGTACGTCGAGGCCGCGCAGGCGTACCGGCTGGCGGTCGCCGTGCTGGAGGCAGTCACGGACCGCCGCGAGTACCAGGACGACGTCACGGCGCTCACGAAGATCGTCGAGGTCCAGAAGATCGCCAAGGCGGTCGCCGCCGGCGTCCTCGTCGGTCTGGTCAGCGCGATCACCGCTGGCGCGGCGGGCGCCGCTGCCGGGATGGTCCTCGCCACGGTCATCGACACCACGACCGTGGCCGGTTCGCTGGTGGTGGCGGCGGGCACGGTCGGTGCCCGGCTGATGTGGGAGACGGTGGTCGCCCGGGCGGGAACGGAACTGCTCCTGGGTCCGGACGCCATCACCGGCTCCTCGTTCCTCGAGGACCTCGGCTGGCAGGCGGCGCAGACCGCCGCCGTCCGGGTCGTGCTCAGCGGCTCGGCGGGCATCTTCACCGCGGCGGCCCGCTCGGGCCAGCGGACGGAACAGGTCGCCCGGCTCGCCGTCGAGCAGATCGCCACCTTCGCCTTCGGCGAGGTGCAGCACCTGATCAAGACGGGTGAGCTGCGCAACCTGCGGGACAGCGTGGTGGCCGCGGTGCAGCAGATCGCCACCACCGGCGTCGTGCTGACCGGTGGGCTGCTGGCGACCTCGTTCGTCGAGCGCTTCGGCGCCGCCCGCGGCAGCCTCGCCCCGGCCGACCAGCAGGCGTTGGCCACCCTCGACGAGACCCGTGCCACCGTGCAGGCCGACTTTGCCGCGGTGCGGGACGGGACCGCCACCCCGGCCCAGGTCCGGGACTGGCTCAACCGCGCGGGGACCGCCTGGAACGGCTTCGTGGCGCTGCTCGACAAGCTGCCGATGGGAGCCGAGCGGGACGCCGCGTTCGCCCGTGCCACCGCCGCCAAGGCGGAGATCGAGCTGCGCCTGGCCGAGGCGGGGATATCGGCGACGCTGACCCTGCCGGACGGCCCACCCAGCTTCGAGTCCGTGCTGCCCGGCGTCGTGGCGGTCAGCGAGGACGGCGCGCCCACCCTCGACACCGTCTACCCGCCCGCCAGCCGGGCACCAGGCGCCGCCCCGGACACGACGGTCGTCACCGGTGCGGGTGGCCGCCGACTGCTGCTCCTGCCGGCGAGCGCCCTGCCGGACCGGCCGGCCACGCCGGACCGGCTGGTCCACGTCCCCGAGCTCGCCACCCGGCTCGGGCCGCCCCCGGAGCCGGTCGTGCTGCCCGGGGCGCCGAGGGTCGGCCTGGAGCGCCTGGAGTCCGCCATGGGCGCGAAGGCGATCGCGGACATCCTGGCGCAGGCCGCCTGGGGCCGGGAGCAGTTCCTGAGCCTCATGGCGCACCCCGAGATGGAGAGCATCGGTCGCATCCGGGCCTACACCACGAAGCTGCACGGGCTGGCCGCGGACCCGCACGCTGTCGCCTTCGGGCGGCGATGGGGGCCGGTGCTGGCCCTCAAACTGCTCGCGAAGCTGGGCCCCAAGGGACTGGCGAACGCCCTCGACCGGTTCGCCGCACTGCTGGAGCAGGCACCGCCCGCCGACCGGCCCGCGCTCATCGCCCGGCTGTTGGGCTTCCACGCCAGCCGGCTCCGCCGGGAACTGGAACTCGCGCCGCCGCTGCGCCCACCCGGTCCCCGGCCCTCGCCACGCAACATGGGCGTCGATCGCGGCGACCCGGTGTGGCCGGCGATCCTCGACGAGGTGGTCCGGACATTCGGCGACCTGACCGAACCGCAGCAGCAGGCGATGGCCGACTGCCGGCAGGTCATCGAACGGGCCGAGTCCGGCGCGTTCCGCCGGTACCAGCCGCAGACCCGGCTCGGCATGATCGACAGATTCGAGCAGATGATGGTCGAGGGCCAGCTCCGCGGCCTCACGGTGGTGGCCAACGGCATGCGCGGGCGGCTCGCCGAGCACCTCTTCCTCGGGCCGCTGCCCGTCGAGCAACAGACCATGTGGCTGCTGGGCAGGCGGACCTACACCTGGCTGAAGGACCGGTCCAACATGGACGGGCATTGGATGACCGGGACGCTGCCGGAGTTCCTGGAGCTGAAGTCCGACGACATCCATCTGCAGACCGCCGCGCAGCAACGGGCCACGGCACAGCTCTACCTCCAGCACGCGCTGGCGGACTTCACGAACATCCCCGCCGAGTCCCGGTATCACCTCTGGTTCATCCGGGACCCCGGAGCCGACGGGCGGACCCGGATGCTGGACATCCTCATGCCGCCCGGCGGGCCGATCACGGGCGTGCACTTCGGGCCGCAACCGCCGGCGCCGATGCCGCAGCGCTGACCGAGCGAACTGCTCGGCGTCCGCGCTGATGGCGCCTGTCCTGACCGAAGCGCCGACAGTGCGAGACCTGGGGCCCGGGCAGGTCCGGTCGGTGCTGGCCGGGCCCCGATTGTCACGGGCGGGTGCCGCGGGTGTTCAGCACGATGGCGGTGGTGATGAGCCCGGCGCCAATGAGGCCGGTCGAGCCGAGGCGATCGCCGAGGTACAGCGTGGCCAGGAGCGTGGCGACGAGCGGTTCCAGTAGTGCGATCAGCGCTGCCGTACTGGCCGGGGTGGTATGCAGACCCCGGAAGTACAGGGCGTACGCCACCGCGGTGGGTGCGGTGCCCAGCAGGAGGAGCAACCCCACGGCCGCCGGGGTCGGCAGGAAGTCCATGCCGGCTGCCACGGTGGCCGCAGGGGCGAGCACGGCCGCGCCGATCGCGAAGCTCACGCCGGTGGCGGCGAGGTCGTCGAGACCGGCGACGGGTCGGGTGCCGATGAAGGTCATCGTGGCGAAGCCGGCTGCCGACAGCAGCGCGAGTCCGGCTCCGGCAAGCACGCGCGTGGCGCTGAGGCCGCCGGACGGTGTGCCGACGAGCAGGGCCAGACCGCCGACGGCCAGCGCCATCGTGGCGAGCATCCGGGGACCGACCCGCCGCTGTCCGGTGATCCATTCGGCGGACAGGACCAGGGCCGGTGAGGCACCGATGGTGAGTAGGGTGGCGAGGCTGACGTTGGTCAGTGACACCGCGGCGAAGAAGCAGGCCTGGAAGACGGCGGCGAGCAGCCCGTTCACGACCACCCGGGTCCAGGCGTTACGGCCGCGCGGCAGCGGTCGCCGGGTCAGACACAGCGAGGCGATGAGGAGTGCGCCGCCGGCGGCGAGCCGGTAGGCGGCCACCGCCAGCGATGACAGCCCTGTTTCCTGGGCGAGGAGGCTGCCGGTGGGGCCACCGGTGCCCCACAGCACGCCGGCGAGGACGAGCGACCACAGGCCGGTGGCGGAGCGTCGGACGGAGGCCACCGGGTGTTCGGAGACAAGCATGAAAATCGCTCCTGCGACGAGAGGAAATTGAGGTCGCGGAAGCGGGGCGTACCGAACTCAGCGATGCACGGACCGCGCGCCCAGCCGGCACAGGCTGGACACGATGAGCAGAGGCGCCCCGCTCAGGAGCGCGGCGGGGTGATGATGTCGAAGGTCCGGCCCATGATCCGATCCTAATCACCAGCCGGTGGACGACACCAACACGTTCTCATGAGCGCCGAGCCGACCGCGGTAGCTTCGCTCGCCCTGCACGCGCGGATCAGCATCGAGCGGGGCATGGGCGCGCCGAGGGTAGGCGATCATCGTCGGTCGTCGCTCTCGATATTTCTGGCGACGCCCCGGACTTGATCATCTCCTTGGCCGCCGACCGGCGTGCGCACCCGGTCCAGTTCGGCTTCCGTGCCGATGTCGGGGCGCTGGCCGGGCTGGTCGACGTAGTGGTGGATCGTGTTCGCCAGGAACGCGGGATCCACCTGCAACTGGCCGACGGGCAGCAGCTCCGGCCTGGGCCGCCCGCCCACGGTGGGACCGTGCGTGCGGTAGAGCCACAGGTTGCGAGGCCGGCGGCCGGGTGGGGGCGGCGGGCCGCCGGGAGCCAGCTCGGGCCAGCCGATGAACCGACGGGAGGTCATCCGCTGCACCGTGATCCCGTCCCGATTCAGCGCCACCCACGGCCGGTCGACCAGCACCAGCGCCACGGCGAGCGCGGACAGCAGACCCACGATGGCGATCGAGACCAGGGCCGCGAAGTCGATCTGGGCGAGACGCAGCTGATCCGCATTGGGCACGCGTTCGGTCAGCACCGCGCCGGCGGCGATCCACAGCACGATGATGGCGGCGGTGCCGATGTCGTGCGGGGAGGCAGGGGCGACAAGAGCGCCGTTGTCGAGCTGGAACGACGCGGGCCGGCGCGGGACGGCCCTGAGGACGGCCAGGTGGTACAGCCCGACGGGAATCGCCACGCTGACCACGGGACCTGCGAGCCAGACCAGCAGGCTCAGGCCCGCCGGCCGCATCTGCCAGGTCAGCGGGTTCACCCAGAACGTCGCCGCCAACCGCAGCGCGAACGCCAGCGACCCGAAAGGCAGGGCGAGGATACGAGCACGACGCACCGACACAACGAGCAGCGTAGGGCCGTCGCGCCACCTCGCGCGGCCCGGTCGGTGGGGACGCGCCCCGCGCCCGTTCGCCCGATCAGGACGGGCGCAGGCGGGCGCGGCGCCCCTTGCGGCCCGTCTCGTACGCCTCCCGGGCCGCCCGCGTCGCCGCCACCGTGGACACCTCGGCGACCGGGACGTCCCACCACGCGCCGCCGTCCGGCCCCGGCTCCATCGGGTCCGTCGCGACGTACACGACGGTGGTCCGGTCCGCGGCCTTCGCTGCGGCCAGCCCGGCGCGCAGCTCGGCCATGGTCCCGGCCCGGATCACCTCGGCGCCGAGGCTCGCCGCGTTCGCCGCCAGGTCGACCGGCAGCGGATCACCGGCCCGGTCCCGGTACGCGGTGCCGAGCCGCTGCGCGCCCACGCTCTCGGACAGCCGGCCGATCGAGGCGAAGCCCTGGTTGTCGACCAGCACCACGACCAGCTTGACGCCCTCGGCGACCGCGGTGACCAGTTCGCTCGGCAGCATCAGGTAGGAGCCGTCGCCCACCAGGACGAACACCTCCCGCTCCGGCGCGGCCAGCTTCACCCCGATGCCACCGGCGATCTCGTAGCCCATGCAGGAGTAGCCGTACTCGACGTGGTAGGCCTTCGGGTCGGTGCTGCGCCACAGCTTGTGCAGGTCGCCCGGCATCGACCCGGCCGCGCACACCACCACGTCGCGGGGACCGGCGGCGTCGTTGACCGCGCCGATCACCGCCGCCTGCGTCGGCGCGGCGTCCGGTACGGCGTGCCGGGCGCGGTCCACCACGGCCGCCCACCGGGCGGCCAGGTCCGCGACCATCGACCGGTACCCGGTCGGGGTGGCCCAGTCGCCGCAGGCCGCGTCCAGCGCGGCGAGGCTCTCCCGGGCGTCGCCGACCACCTGGGTGCCGGAGAGCTTGGCCGCGTCGAAGCCGGTGATGTTGACGTTGACGAACCGGGTCTCGCCGAACAGGGTGCCGGAGGCCGTGGTGAAGTCGCTGTAGCGGGTGCCGACCCCGATCACCAGGTCGGCGGCGGCGGCGACCGCGTTGGCCGCGGACGTGCCGGTCACCCCGACCGCGCCGAGGCAGAGCGGATGATCGTCCGGCAGCGCACCCTTGCCCGCCTGGGTCGCCACCACGGGTACGCCGTGCCGCTCGGCGAACTCGCGCAGCGCCTCGGTGGCTCCGCTGTAGATCACCCCGCCGCCGGCCA
>NZ_JAPDPH010000231.1 GCF_026013475.1 Micromonospora yasonensis
GGCCGGTCGGCCGCCACAGGGGCATCGTCTCGGCCACCGCGGCACTCCTTCCTGGCCGGCGCAGAGTACCGGCTGGCCCACGACGTGGACCAGCCGGTTTCCGTCTTCAGGGTCGTACCGGCCAGTCGAAGCCGAACTGGCTTCCGCGCTGCCGCTGGTCTGGCACTGCTGGCGGCGCGCCGAAAACTCGCTGAGACGGTCACCGCACAGCTACCGCACAGCTGCAGACCAGGTGACCAGCCGGGCCTGCCCCACCCGGTTGAGCCACAGATGTTGCGAGTGGCCGAGTCGCACGAACCGTAGCATCGTTAATACCGGTGACCGTCACCGGATCCCCGATCCGTGAGTTGTTGTACACCCATTCGGCGCTGTCGGGTGACAGGTTTGTGCACCCATTGCTGACATTGTCTTGACCTTGGTCGTCCACCGACCACGGGGCTCCGTGGATGTACTCGCCATCTGCGGTGAGTCGCTCGGCATGCTTGACCTCGAGTTGGCCATCCGGGCCATACACCCAGAGCGCGCGGGCTTCTCTGCTCATGATCACCATATTGCCCGAGGACGTCGGCGTTAGCGGCTTGCCAAGGCTTACGGGAAACGTCTTGACCAGCTTGCCGCCTTGGAAGACCTGCATCCGCTTGGGCTGATTGGAGATCTTGAACTCGGCCCGCCGGCCGATTATTGCCGTGACGGTCCGGCTGGCTGCGGCGTTTCCGGCTGCCGACGGACTTGGTGGCCGGGAAGCACGGCCACGCATACCGCATGATGCCCGAGTAAGACGGAAGCGAAGGGCACAATTCCCCCGGAGGGGTGATTTAGATAGCAGTACGAAGAAGATTCGGTTCGCTGCCAAGAGGATCGGGGTGGATCTTCTTCTATAGAGAGGGCAGACATGCGAAAACTAGCCACCGTCGCAGGCGCCGCAGGAGTCGGCCTCGTACTTGCGCTGGGCGCGAGTGCGCCGTTGATGGCCCACAACGTATCCCCTAAGCGTGACTCCGGATTCGACGCGCCCACGACGGACGACGGTGGACCCGAGACAGATGCTCGACGCGGCCGGACGCTTGTCGAGTTCGAAGGCGGTATCGGGGTGCAGCCAGTCTCGGCTGGCAACGGGACGGGCCTTGTGGCGGAGACGGTCAACCGCAACATCGTCCGAGGGGTGCAACCCGCCGGTCAGCCTTGGAGGATCGAGGATTTCAACGCCAAGGTGGAGGCCGACGGGCGCATCACGGCCCGCGGGAAGGGCCTTGTGTTCGCCGGGGGCGCCACCATCGGGACTGCGCTGATGATCACGCCCACCGGCGGAACAGCCGGCTTTAGGGTCTTCGCCACGCTCATCTGCGAAAACACCGCTCCGTTTGTCGAACGCAGCACAGCGGCTGTTCCTCTCGACGAGGATGGTGACTTCAAGATCGACGACGTGCTGTCGCCTCCACCGCCCGACACCTGCGAAACACCCGTGCTGCTTATCCGGAACGAGGCCAACCGGGCGTGGTTCGCGGCCGGCATCCGGAAGTTCGCCGACGACTGACGGTGTTGGTCGGCTATCGCGGGTCGACAAGCGGCGGGGGCCGGCCTCAGTCGTGGTGGCCGGTCCCGAGCGGTGGTGGGAATTCTTACGCAGAGAGGGCAAACAGTCGGGAGACGCGCTCTACCCGCCCAACCGGCCTACGGACGATGCGATCTCAATGCGGCTGCCAATACCGTCCCCTGTTTGTCGGCACGGCCAGGGCAAGGGGTCGATCTTGAAACGTCGATGACCGTGGCTGGGACCTGCAGATGCTTTCGAGAGCGGCGAGCAGCACCGGCTGGCCTGGCTCGATCCCGCACAATCGCCGTGCAGACGCCGGTCGGGGCAGTGCGCCTCGGCTGCCCACCCTGCGCCGGCCGCCGCACGCCGAGCCGATGATGAGCAGTCCCGGGTGCGGCTGGATGTCGAGACCGTGTCCCGGCTGCCGATAGGTCCACGACCGGGAAGTCGAACCCGAGCTGCTTGGGCAGATGGCCGAACTGGCGGGCGTTGCCCTTCACCTTCTCCAGCGCTTCGTGGTTTTGCCGTTGGTCCTCCGGCAGTCCGCTGATGATTTCGGCCATCTCGTTCAGCGTGGCCGCGCGGGCGGGAGCTGGCGCGGCGGACAGATCGGGACCGGGCCTACACCCGGCCCTGCAGGACCTTGCCCAGTCGGGTCGCGACGTCCTTGCGCTTGTCCGGATCGCTGATCTTCACCTTGATCCCGCAGAAGTCGCCGCTGCGGCACGGGAACCACAGCTCACCGTGGGTGGTGTCGTAGGTGGCCCCGTCAGCGGACCCGGTCGCCGGCTCCCCGACCTCGGCCACGGCCTCGTACTCGGCCTTGGAGAGAATTGTCGCGGAGATCGCCTCCACCAGTCCGTCCTTGGCACCCGAGGTCGCCGTCCAGACGCATCCGCCGAGCGCGTAGTCATGCTGCCCGCCGTCGTTCGGGCCGATCACGTCGGTGACCTCGCTCGCGGTGAGCCGCTCGCATTCGCCGCCCTTCGCCTCCGTCACGGCACTGGCGGCGTCGTCCGCCGTACCGGAACCGTCCGCCGGTCCGGACGACGTCGGACCGCCGTCGCTGCCGCACCCCACGACCAGGGCGAGCGCGCCTCCGACGATCGCCACGTGTGCCAGCTTCCTGAAGATGTTCATGGGTCATCCCTTCCCAACGGGGTTCGCTCGTCGCCCACCGCCGACGTCGGCGGGGCATGGGTTCCTGTGGTCAGCGGTGCTCTCGGTGGCCACGCCAGGTGCCCGGACAGGCGCTGGATCGCGGTGTCGGCCTCAGCCCCGGCACAGGGGCACGTCCGGTTCGACGACGGTGCGGTTGACGATGTCCTTCTTGAGGAAGTCCGCCTCCTTAGGGATGTCGACCTTCAGCACCTTCTCGATCGCCTTCGCCAGAGGTTCGGACATGCTGATGCCTTCGCCGGCGCGGACGGCCGCCACGAGCGTGGATCCGCGACACTTCACGGCCGGTCCGGCCAGCGGCAGGCCCACCCGGCCGGCCGCCGAACCGTTGGTCAGGCCGACCGAGGCCACGATCGCGACGAACGGCCCGGCGCCCGCCACCGGCAGGCCGATCATGAAGCCGAAGCGGAACTCCACCGCCAGGACGATCGCCTCGACACCGATGGACACGCCGCGCAGGGACTGCATGATGCTCTTCCGTACGGAGAAGGTCGGCGTCAGTACGGACGAGCCGGCGTACCCGATCGGCCCGGCGAGCCCCCATTGGCCGGTCGCGGACAGGTTCCCGTTCTTCGCCGTGAACGCCGTTTCGACGAGGAACTTGAACGTCTGTTTGAGGGTCGCGGGAAAGCCCCCGATGATGATGGGCTGCTTCACTTCGATCGGGAACTCGATCTTCGCCTTCTTGTTGTCGCTGAGCCCGCCCTGGGCGCCGGCCGCGATCGTCACCGCGAGTCCCTCGACCCCCTCGACGCGGAACGACGGGTTCGGGATGATGCCGTTCGCCACGCGGATGTCACCCTGGACGCGCAGGTTCCGGACCAGCAACTGGATGTCGAAGTCGACCTTGAGACCGCCGGCGCGCCCCTGTGCGGCAGTGGAGTGCTCGGCGGTCATCCCCAGCTTCGCCCTGTCCTTGTACGCCGTCACGTCCCAGTCCCCGATCTTCCGCTGGACGCTTTTGGCCGCCTCCGGGCCAGGCCCGCGCGCCGGCCGAAGGGCGATCGGCGGTACGGCGAGCCGGAAATCGCCTGCCCCGATGGCGTTCGTGCCCAACCCGGTGGCCTTCTGGGGATCCGGCAGGACGGGCGTGGGCTCGGCCCCGCCGACCACCTCCCCGAGCAGGTCGGGCAGTTGGCTGAAGGTCTGCGACTCGAGATCGAGCGCCTGGTCGATCGTGAAGTGGCCGTCCCGCACCACGTCGGTCAACTCGACGGGAGCCAGGGTGACGGCCAGGTCGCCGCCTGTCGGCTCCACCCTCACCACCCGGCCGAGCGCCTCGCTCGTGGCGAACATGATTTTCCCGGGCGCGAGGTCGTCGGCGCCCTTGGCGGCACCGTCGATCACATACGTGAAACCGTCCCGGCTCACGGAACGGATGGTGTCGCCGCCCCCGGAGACGAGCACGACGTCCGGCTGATATGCCACCGCCCGGTCCGGCTTCGGCGCGTACCCGTACTGCCGGCCGGTCGGGTCCGACCCGGCGGAGCTGCTCATGCCGCACCCGGCAGTCACCGCGACAAGGCACACCAGTGCTGCGGTGCCGCTGAGTCGGCGGCGAACCGCGCTGCGGCCAGGCGTGCCGTCGCGGCCGGCGCGGCGCTCTGTCCAGGGCGCATGGCTGGTCATGGGCTCGACGCTAGGTGGCTGGGGCGGTTACCGAATCGGGTGATTCCCTATGCAGAGTCGAGCCCACGCGGCGGCGCTTCGCTGCCGTGGCCGGTGCGGGACGTGACGGCTCACGTGCCGGCATCCTGGCGTCTGATCCGTGGCGACCCGGTGGTACTCGGGACGGTCAACCCCGGCATCGCCAATCGAGAGGGAAACCCCCGATTCCTCGGAGCGCGCCCGGTTCTAACGTTCGATCCAGGACGTGGCGCCGATCACTCCCGATCGGCGCGCCAAACCGCGACCCGGTCGACAGGTCTGTCCGGCGGCGGGTCCGACCACAGGGAGATCCGTACCGATGAGTGACAACCGGGCCTACCGCCGACTCGCTGCGCTGGCCTTGATCGCGCTCCCGCTGCTCGGCGCCGTTGGGTGCGCCCGTTCGGCGAGCACGCCCCCGCCCGCGCCGCCGGCCGCCGCCAGCGACCAGCCGGCCGGAAGCGGCACGCCCGAGGCGAGCGTCGACGACTCGTCCCCCACCCCGGCCGGCGCCGTTTCCGACCCCTGCGCCCTCGTGTCCAAGAAGGAGGCCGAGCGACTCGCCGGCACCCGACTCGAAGACGCGAAGCCGGTACGGGAGAGCTGCACCTACCCGGGGCCGGTCACCGGCCCGACCGCCCAGGTGGAGATCTACGTCGGCGACGGGGCGAAGAAGTACCTGGACATCGAACGGGATCTCGGGCACGAACTACGGCCGCTGCCGGGCGTGGGCGACGAGACCTACGTGAGCCTCGAGGCGGTCTTCGTCAACAAGTCCGGTCTCTGGGCAGCCGTTCGCCTGGTACGGCTCAACGACCCGGCCGAGAACCGCAAGCCGTTGGAAGCGATCGCCCGGACTGTTGCCGACCGGCTCTGAACCCGGTCGTGATGCCGGCGCCCGCTTCTGCGCGAACCTACCGTTGCTGCAGATCCGAGCGGCGGCATCGAGTCGAACGTAACGGCACAAGCGATTGTCGCCGGTATCAGCGGTGGCGATTCGGTCTGGCTCGGGCTGCGCCACCATGCCATATTCATCACGTGCTGGGCGAGATCGTCGGCCGCGACGCGGTGATCGACCAGGCGGGGCGCTGCCTGCGTGAGGCGGGCACGGTGCTGCTGGACGGGCCGGCGGGAATCGGGAAGACGACGCTGTGGCGGGCGCTGGTGGCGCAGGCGGAGCACGACGGCTGGCTGGTGCTCTCCTGTGCCCCGACCGAGTCTGAGGTCGATCTGCCGTACGCGGCGCTGGCCGACATGCTTCGCCCGCTCACCGAACGGGTGGCCGAACTGCCGGGCCCGCAGCGCCGCGCGGCCGAGATGGTGTTGCTCTCCGCCGACAGCGACGAGCCGGTTGATGAGCGGGTCATCTGCGCCGCCACCCGGTCGTTGTTGGACGCGGCGCTGGCCACCGAGGTGCCGGTGCTGATCGCGATCGACGACACCCCGTGGTTGGACCGGGCCAGCGAGCGAGCGCTGCGGTTCGCGCTGCGGCGGGTGGCTCCTTGGCCGGCAACGCTGGTGGCCTGCCGGAGAGCCGAGGCAGGGCCGGAGGTCGTACCGCTCGGCCTGGACCAGGGTCCGGCCGGCAGCCGGCTCACCCGGATCGCGGTGCAGCCGTTGGGTGTGGGGGCCCTGCACCACATCCTGCGCAACCGGCTCGGCACCACGCTCGGTCGTCCGCTGCTGGCCAGGATCGCTCGTGATGCGGGCGGCAACCCGCTGCTCGCGATCGAGCTGGCGCGTGCCGTGATGCGGCTGCCCCGACCGCCGTCGCCGGGCGAGGACCTCCCGGTAGCGGCGTCGATGCAGCAACTCCTCGCCGAGGTGCTGGCCACGCTGCCCACCGAGACCCTGCACGCGGTACGCGTGGCCGCGCTGCTCACCGTCCCGACGCTGCGCGACGTGACCGCCGCCGGGGTGCGGCCAGCGGTGTTCGACCCGGCGGAGGAGGCCGGGCTGCTGGTGGTCACGCCGGTGGCGGTCGAGTTCACGCACCCCGTCTACGCGTCAACGATTCGCTCGACCATCTCGCCGGGGCTCCGCCGCCGGCTGCACCGGGCGCTCGCCGACGTCGTCGCCGACCCGGACGAGCGGGCCCGTCACCTGGCGCTGTGCACGGTCGGCCCGGACGCGGCGATCGCCGGCATCATCGCCCACGCCGCCGGGCGGCAGCAGGCCCGCGGCGCGCCGGAGGCCGCCGCGCAACTGTTCGAGCGCGCCGCGGCGCTGACCTCGCAGCAGGACGCGGACGGCCACGGCCGCCTGCGGCTGTCGGCGGTGCGCTGCCGGTACGACAGTGGCGAATACGCGGCAGCGGGCGCCGGGGCTGAGGCGATAGCCAGCGAATCCGCCGGCGAGCTGCGCGCCGAGTCGCTGCTGTTGCGGGCGATCGTGGCGTGGAGCGCCGACGAGCCCGGCGAGGTGGCGGTGGGGGCGGCCGTACGGGCACTGGAATCGGCGCCGCCCGGCTCACCGTTGGCCGGACGTATCCATGCCCATCTGGCCGGGTTCGTGGACGCGCCGGGGCCCGCGCGCCGGCACGCCGAGGCGGCCCTCGCCCTGCTCACCACCGAGGAGGACGACCGGGGGCTGGTCGCGGCGGCGCTGCTGCAGTTGTTCTTCCAGGAGGTTCGGACGGGGTTGCCCGCCCGCACCGAGCTGGTGGACCGGGCGCTGGCAATGGAAGGCGACGAGCCGTCGTGGCTGGCCGGCACGATCCCGGCGGTCTGGTGGAAGTCGATTGACGACGCCGACCGGGCCCGGCAGCGGTTGCACTGGATGCTCGGCCGCGCCACGGCCCGCGGCGATCAGCCGCTGCAGCACGAACTACTCAGCCACCTCGGTGAGACCGAGCTGCTGGCCGGCTGCTGGTCCGCCGCCGAGAAGCACATCGCGGCCGCCCGGGACCTCGGCGAGCAGCTCGGCACGGGGCTCAACGGCGAGCTGTGGCTGGCGGGGCTGCTCGACGCGAACCGGGGCAACCTGGCCGAGGCCGCTGCCGTCGCCGAGGCCGGCCTGCGGCGCGCCGACGACACCGGAGACGGCTGGGTCCGGCGGATTTACCAGCATCTGGCGGCGTTCGTCGCGCTGTGCGGGGGTCGGATGGGCGAGGCGGCACGCGCGTACGGCAGCCTCGCGGCCAGCGTCGACGAGCTGGGCCTGGTCGAGCCGCTGGCTCAGCGGTTCGAGCCGGACTGGATCGAGGCGTGTGTGGGCACCGGCGACCTGACCATTGCCCGCGCGGCGCTGGCCCGCCTCGCGAAGCGGCACGAACGGCTACCCCGGCCGTGGACGACGTTGGGCCTGGCCCGCAGTCGGGTGTTGCTGGAGAGCGCGAGCGGGGCCGATCCGCTGGCCGCGCTCGACGAACTCACCGCGGCCCGGGCCGGCGCGCCGGAGGGCGTACTGCCGTTGGACCGCGCCCGCTGTCTGCTGGTCGCCGGCGTGGTGCATCGGCGGGCCCGCCGCAAGCGTGCGGCCCAGGACGCGCTGCGGGCCGCTGAGGCGGAGTTCGCCGCGATCGGCGCGAGGGCCTTCGTGGAGCGCGCCCGGGCGGAGCAAGGGCGTATGGGCGGGCGTCCCCCGGCGCCGCTGGACCTCACGGCCACGGAGGAGCGGGTGGCTCGGCTGGCGGCCCAGGGTCGCACCAACCGGGTCATCGCTGACGAGTTGTTCATCAGCCCGAAGACGGTCGAGGCGAACCTTGCTCGCATCTATCGCAAGCTGGCAATCTCCAGCCGGGCCGAGCTCGGCGCGGCGATGGCAGGAAGGCCCGGGACCAAACAGTAGGGAAACTCCGGATTCCTGCGCGGCCGGTGCGCCATAGGTTTCTGGCATGACTCGTCGGCTGTTCCTCCTGGAACGTTACGACTGCTCCGGGGACGCTACGGCGCCCGAGCTGGCGCCGATTCCCCCGATGTCGGACACGCGACTGGTCGCGGCGGTCCATCTGCCTGCCGACGAGGTCGTACTCGCGCTCGTGGAAGGCCCGGACGCGGAATCGGTGGCGGCCGCGGCGGCAGCGGCCAACTGGCGGGTGGATCGGTTGAATCCCGCAGCGTGGGTCCACCCGCCGGAACGAACGGTGTCCGCATGACGCGGTCGACCGTTACCGCGACGTCAGAGCCGCTCTCGCCCGCAGCAACGAATCCTCCGGTTCGGCGCCTACGCAACCGACGAACTCCACATCCCGCTGGACGTGTTCGTCCCCGCGCTGGACGAGGTCGACTTTGGCGGCGAACAGCCCGCGGCCGCGTAGCAGGGCACGGTAACGCAGCAGAGGGTGGTTTAGCGCCTCCCCCATGCAGGGCGACACTGGAGGGCCGAGAATCTACCGTCTCTCACGCAGCACGCGTATCCCACGCAAATGTCCGCGGCCGGGCGCTCGTCCGGGATCGGCGCCGGCGCGCTGCTGGCGGCAGCGCGGCTGGACCATCCCGGCGCGCGATGCCGGCGGGGCGTCGGCGATGCTGTGCGCGTGGAGTACGTGTCCAGAGTGCCGCGACCGCCGCTGGACGGGCTGATCGACGACCTTTACTACCTGGGGGGTGCGTCGCCGTACGCCCGGCTGACGCTGCCGCCGATGCCCGCGGCGTTGCTCATCGTCAACCTCGGGGCGCCGTTCCGCATCCGCGCCGGCACCGACATCGAGACGGCCGAGTACGCCGACGGCTGCGTGATCACCATGCCCACCCGCGCGTTGGAGTTCGGCTACCCACTCCGGACCCGGTCCGTCGGCGTGCACTTCAAGCCGTGGGGGCTGGCGCCGTTCCTGCCGATGCCCGCGGCCGAGCTGTGTGACCGGCCGGCGACGGTAGAGCAGGTTTGGGGCCGGCCCGCCATTGCCGAGCTGCGAGACCGGCTGGCCACGGCGGACGGACCGCACGAGATGCTGACGCTGCTCGAGGAGGAGCTGATGCGACGGCTGTGCGAGACCGCCGGCCTGGGGCTGGTCAGCCATACGAGCAGCGTCATCGCGGCGACCAGCGGGGCGGTGGCGATCGGCGACCTGAGCGTGGCAGCCGGTGTCAGCAGCACTCATCTGGCCCAGCGGTTCAAGGAGCTCATCGGCGTCACGCCGAAGCGGCTGGCCCGCACCTACCGCTTCGCCGCCACCGTGTTCGCAATCAACCCCGCCGGACCTATCGACTGGGGCGACCTCGCCGGTGGCGCAGGCTACTTCGACCAGGCCCACTTCGGCCACGAGTTCCGGGCGTTCACCGGGCTCACGCCGACCCGGTACGTCGAAGTCCGGCGGCGGTTCCTGCGCGAACATCCCGGCCACGCGCTGGACGGCTGGCCGCTGCCGGCCGATTGATTTCTTACAAGAGCGACAGCTCACGACACGCTAATTTGGGGGCACCCGAGAGCAGAGGAGAGCCCCGTGGGCAAGGTGGTCATGTACAGCTCGGTGTCGGTGGACGGCTTCGTCGCGGACGAGCACGACCAGCCCGGACCGCTGTTCGACTGGTTGTCCAGCGGTGACGTCCCGTTGGACGAGAGTGGCGAGCTGAAGGTGTCGCAGACGTCCTACGACTACACCCGGCCGTACTGGGACCAGATCGGAGTCACGATCGTCGGCCGCCACGTCTTCGACCTGACGGACGGCTGGGACGGGAAGCCTCCGGGCGGGATCGACCACGTGGTCGTCGTGACGCACCGGCCGGAGCCCGAGGGCTGGGACCCCGAGGCGCCGTTTCACTTCGTCGACGGCGTCGAGGCAGCCGTGGCCAAGGCGCAGGAGCTTGCGGGTGACCGCATGGTCGAGGTCGCCGCCGGCGACGTCGGTGGCCAGGTGCTTGCCGCGGGCCTGATCGACGAGGTGCGCATGGACGTCGTACCCGTCGTGTTCGGGTCCGGCAAGCGCTACTTCGGGTCGGTCCACGCGCAGCACCTGTTGGAGGATCCTGACGTGGTGATTCAGGGCAACCGGGTGCTTCACCTGCGCTATCGGGTGCGCCGTTGACCGAGCGGGTACGCGAAGAAGTCCACTGCGAACGGTGACACAAGATCGGGCCTCCGGCTGCGTTTGCGCATCGCTGTCCCTGATCGGGCAGCCGACGCCGATCCGCCCCAGCACCTCACCTGCGGCAAGTTGAACTCAAGATCACCGGTTGCCGGTTTCCGTCGTATCTTTGGCCGACCCCTAGGAAGAGCGGCTCTTCACCAATGCCGGGTGTAGTCGGGGTCTGAATCCGCCTGTCTCGAGTAGGGATCGGGCGATGTCCTTGGTGAGGTTGCGGAAGCCGAGGGCGGAGCCGCGCAGGTGCTCCAGGCGGCCGTTGATCGCTTCGGTTGGACCGTTGCTGGTGCCGGCCGGTCGAAGTAGGCCAGCACGTCAGCGGCTCGCTTGCTCAGGGTGCGGCCGAGCTTGGCGATCTCGACCAGC
>NZ_JAPDPH010000232.1 GCF_026013475.1 Micromonospora yasonensis
GCAACAGCGTCCTCGCGAAGTACGTGGGCGTCCCCGACGACCGGATCCTGCGGTTCCGCAGCGGCGTGGTGGTACGCCCACCGGGCGCCGGCCGGTGGGCCGCCGGTGACCGCGGCGTCCGCTGCTACCTCTGGCTCACCGACCGGACGGTGACCGCCTCGCTCAAGGGGGCCGGTCCGGCCGGCCTGCCGGTCCGGACGAGGTAGCCGAAACCACTCGTGCCGCCCCCGCCGCCCGAGATGAGGGGCGTTCGGGTTGACTGTGCTCATGGACCTTCCGACCGTCGACCTGCCGGCCCTGCCCCGGCTGCTCGCCGCGCCCGCGCCCGGCTGGGTGGAGACCACCGACGTGATCGTGGTCGGCTCCGGGGTCGCCGGGCTCACCGCCGCGCTCCATCTGCGCGAGGCGGGGTTGCACGTCACCGTGGTCACCAAGGTCGACATGGACGAGGGCTCCACCCGCTGGGCGCAGGGCGGCATCGCCGCGGTGCTCGACCCGGCCGACACTCCGGCCGCGCACGCGTACGACACCGAGGTGGCTGGCGTGGGCCTGTGCGACCCGGCGGCGGTCCGGGTGCTGGTGGAGGAGGGGCCGACCCGGCTGCGCGAGCTGATGCGGATCGGCGCGGAGTTCGACCGCAACCCGGACGGCTCGCTGATGCTCACTCGGGAGGGCGGCCACCGGGCCGACCGGATCGTGCACGCTGGCGGCGACGCCACCGGGGCCGAGGTGCAGCGGGCGCTGCACACGGCGGTCCACCGCGACCCGTGGATCCGGCTGGTCGAGCACGCGCTCGTGCTGGACCTGCTGCGCGCCCCGGGAGACGGCCCCGACGGGCTCGGCCCGGCCTGCGGTATCACCCTGCACGTGCTCGGCGAGGGCAGCGAGGACGGCGTCGGGGCGATCCTGGCCCGCGCGGTGGTGCTGGCCACCGGCGGCCTGGGCCAGATCTTCGCGGCCACCACCAACCCGGCGGTCTCCACCGGCGACGGCGTGGCGCTGGCCATGCGGGCCGGGGCGGCGGTCACCGACGTGGAGTTCGTCCAGTTCCACCCGACCGCGCTGATCGTGCCGGCCGGCGGCCCCGGCGCCGGGCTGGCCCAGCAGCCGCTGGTCTCCGAGGCGCTGCGCGGCGAGGGCGCCCACCTGGTCGACGGCGACGGCAAGCGGTTCATGGTCGGTCAGCACGAGCTGGCCGAGCTGGCCCCCCGGGACGTGGTCGCCAAGGGCATCCACCGGGTGCTGCTCGCCACCGGGCGACAACTCCAGCTCGGCGCGTCTGACGCCGCGCCGCGACCTGGAGCCGTCGCCGCGGACCACGTCTGGCTGGACGCGCGCCACCTCGGCGGGGACTTCCTGGCCGGGCGGTTCCCGACCATCGTCGCCTCCTGCCTGGCCATCGGCGTGGATCCGGCCACCGACCTGATCCCGGTCGCCCCGGCCGCGCACTACGCCTCCGGCGGCGTCCGTACCGACCTGCGCGGCCGCACCTCCATCCCCGGCCTGTACGCCTGCGGCGAGGTCGCCTGCACCGGGGTGCACGGGGCGAACCGGCTGGCCAGCAACTCGCTGCTGGAGGGGCTGGTCTTCTCCCGCCGGATCGCCGAGGACATCGCCGCCGGGCTGCCCGAGCAGGCGAAGCCGGCGGAGACCGGCGCCTGGGTGGGCGGCCAGGGCTGGCTGGTGCCGGCCGAGGGCACGCCGGTCCTGCAGCGGGCGATGACCCGGGGCGCGGGCGTGCTCCGCTCGGCGGAGACCCTGGCCGCCACCGCCGGCACGCTGACCGAGCTGGGGCAGGGCCGGGGCACCCCGCGGACCGCCGACTGGGAGGCCACGAACCTGATCACCGTGGCGTCGACGCTGGTCGCCGCCGCGTACACCCGCCGGGAGACCCGGGGCTGCCACTGGCGGGAGGACTTCCCGCTCGCCGACGACCGGTGGCTGGGCCACCTCGTCGGCGGGATCGGGACGGAGAGCCGGTTGACCGAGCGATGGGAGGCACAGTGAGGGAGTCGACGGAGCGGGCGCTGCGCGACGGTGGCCTGGACCCGGCGTGGGTACGGCGGGTGATCGTCGACGCGTTCACCGAGGATCTCGGCCCGGATTTCCTCGACGTCACCAGCGTCGCCACCATCCCCGAGACGCAGAACGACACCGGTGACCTGGTGGCCCGGGCCGACGGCGTGGTGGCCGGGCTGCCGGTGGCCGCGGCCGTGTTCGAGCTGGTGGGCGAGGTGACGGGGGCGGACCGTACGGTCGAGGTGTCGCTGGTGGCCCAGGACGGGCAGCGGGTGGCGCGGGGCGACGTGCTGGCCACGGTGACCGGCCCGACCCGGCTGCTGCTTACCGCCGAGCGCACCGCGCTCAACCTGCTCTGCCGGATGTCCGGGGTGGCCACCCACACCCGGGCCTGGGCCGACGCCCTGGCCGGTACGAAGGCGATGGTGCTCGACACCCGCAAGACCACCCCCAACCTGCGCGCCCTTGAGAAGTACGCGGTGCGGGCCGGCGGTGGCACCAACAAGCGGATGGGCCTGCACGACGTCGCCATGATCAAGGACAACCACAAGGTCGCCGCGGGCGGTGTCGCGGCCGCCTACCGGCGGGTCCGGGAGGCGTTCCCGGACGTGCCGGTGCAGGTGGAGGTGGACACCCTGGCCGAGGCGGTGGAGGCGGTCGAGGCCGGCGCCGACTTCCTGCTGCTGGACAACATGACCCCGGCGCAGCTGCGCGGGGTGGTCGCCGCGGTGGGCGACCGGGCCGAGCTGGAGGCGACCGGCGGGCTGACCCTGCCGGTGGTGGCCGAGTACGGCGCGACCGGCGTCGACTTCCTCTCGGTGGGCGCGCTGACCCACTCCTCGCCGATCCTGGACATCGCCCTGGATCTGCGCGAGGAATGAGCGTCTAGGCTGCGGTCGTGCTGCTCTGCATCGACATCGGAAACACCAACACCGTGCTGGCGACCTTCGACGGCGACAAGCTGGTGCACTCCTGGCGGATCAAGACTGACGCCCGTTCCACCGCGGACGAGCTGGGCCTGATGTTCCGGGGGCTGCTGGCCGGTGACGCCGTGGAGATCACCGGGGTGGCGGCCTGCTCGACGGTGCCCGCCGCGCTGCGCTCGCTGCGTACCATGCTGTCCCGCTACTACGCGGACCTGCCCAGCGTGATCGTCGAGCCGGGGGTACGCACCGGGGTGCAGCTCGCCATCGACAACCCGAAGGAGGTGGGCGCGGACCGGGTGGTGAACACCCTGGCCGCGTACACCCTCTACGGCGGGCCGTCGATCGTGGTCGACTTCGGCACCACCACCAACTTCGACGTGATCAGCGGCCGGGGCGAGTTCCTCGGCGGTGCGTTCGCGCCGGGCATCGAGATCTCCTTCGACGCGCTCGCCGCGCGCGCCGCCCAGCTCCGCAAGGTGGAGGCCACGAAGCCGCGCTCGGTGATCGGCAAGAACACCGTGGAGTGCCTCCAGGCCGGCCTCTACTTCGGGTTCGCCGGGCAGGTGGACCGGATCGTCGAGCGGATGACCGAGGAGTTGGGCGAGGTGAAGGCGGTGATCGCCACCGGCGGGCTGGCCTCGCTGGTGCTCAACGAGTGCCGCACCATCACCCACCACGAGCCGATGATCACCCTCATCGGCCTGCGGATGGTCTACGAGCGGAACCTGTGAGGAAGGGTTCCTTTTAACGCCTCTGGTAGAGCAGGGGCCCCCTGTTGACACCGTGCTCAGCGGCGACGGGAGCGGAAGACGAGCGTCCGGTAGGGCAGCTCGACGGTTTCCCGGCCGGCCAGGTCCGGGTGGGTGGCGAACAGGTCCCGCAGCTTCCGGTCGATTCGCTGCCGCTTGTCCGGTGGGGCGGTGAGCCAGTACGAGCGGGTGTGCAGCATGCCCACCACCTCGTCCGGCGTCAGCGTGGTCACGTGGGCGAACTCGCCCAGCTCGACCGGCTCGAAGGCGGGGCCGAAGTCGCGGTACTTCTCGGTCACGTCACCGCTGTTGTCGCCGAGGAGGGCGATCCGGCCCAGTTCCGCCACCCAGCCGACCCGCTCGTCCCGGACGTTCCAGATCGGCGCGAAGGTGCCGCCGGGCGGTAGCACCCGGGCGATCTCGGCGTGCGCCCGCTCCTGGTCGAACCAGTGGTAGGCCTGGCCGACCAGGACCGCGTCCGCCGCGCCGTCCGGCAGCGGCACCGACTCGGCGCTGCCGGCCAGGGCCGTCGTGCCCGGGGTGGCGGCCGCCAGTTGCGCCCGCATCCCCGGATCCGGTTCCACGGGTACGACCTGCGACAACTCCAGCTCGGCGCGTCTGCCGCCGCGCCGCGACCTGGAGCCGTCGTGGTGCCAGAGCGCGAGCACCCCCCGGGTGAGGATGCCGGTGCCCGCGCCGAGGTCCACCACCCGGGCCGGCGCGGCCAGCCCGTCCAGCGCCCAGCGCAGGGCGGCCTCCGGATAGCGGGGGCGGAACCGGTCGTACTCGGCGGCGGCGGCGCCGAAGGAGAGCGCCTGAGTGGGGTCCGTCATGGGCGGCAGGTTATCCCGTAACGGTCGGCAGGGCCCTTGAGTACGCTCATGGGCTGACCCGCCGATATTTCTCTCCAAGCCTGAGGAAGCTGCCGTGATCGAGCAGAACGCCCTGCCAGTGGACCCCGCCGACGACCTTCCGGAGCAGATGAAGGTCCGCCGGGAGAAGCGGGACCGGATGCTCGCCGAGGGCGTCGAGCCGTACCCGGTCGGTTTTCCGCGGACCACCACCCTGGCCGCGATCCGCGAGCGCTACGCCGACCTGCCCACGGACACCGCCACCGGCGACCGGGTCTCGGTCACCGGTCGAGTGATCTTCGTACGCAACACCGGCAAGCTCTGCTTCGCCACCCTGCGGGACGGCGACGGCACCGAACTGCAGGCGATGCTCTCGCTGGACCGGGTCGGCGCGGACCGGCTGGACGACTGGAAGCGCCTGGTCGACCTCGGCGACCACGTCGGCGTCAGCGGCGAGGTGATCACCAGCCGGCGCGGCGAGCTGTCGGTGCTGGTCGAGGAGTGGGCGGTCACCGCCAAGGCGCTCCGCCCCCTGCCGGTCGCGCACAAGCCGCTGAGCGAGGAGGCCCGGGTCCGCCAGCGGTACGTGGACCTGGTGGTCCGCCCGCAGGCGCGGCAGATGGTGCGTACCCGGGCGACGGCGGTGCGCAGCCTGCGCGACACCCTGCACGCGCAGGACTTCATCGAGGTCGAGACCCCGATGCTGCAGTTGCTGCACGGTGGCGCCGCGGCCCGCCCATTCGTGACCCACAGCAATGCGCTCAACACGGATCTGTATCTGCGAATCGCGCCGGAACTGTTTCTGAAGCGGGCCGTCGTCGGTGGCGTGGACCGGGTCTTCGAGATCAACCGCAACTTCCGTAATGAGGGCATCGACTCTTCGCACTCGCCGGAGTTCGCGATGCTCGAGGCGTACCAGGCGTACGGCGACTACCACACCATGGCCGAGCTGACCCGAAATCTGGTGCAGCAGGCGGCGATCGCGGTCGCCGGCTCGACGGTGGTCACCCACGCCGACGGCCGCGAGTTCGATCTGGGCGGCGGGTGGCGGTCGGTCACGCTCTTCGGGGTCCTTTCCGAGGCGCTCGGCGAGGAAGTCACGGTCCGCACCGAAAGGTCCCGCCTGGTCGAGTACGCGGACAAGGTCGGACTCTCCGTCGACCCGAAGTGGGGCCCGGGCAAGCTGGTCGAGGAGCTTTTCGAGGAACTCGTCGTCCCGTCGCTGCAGGCGCCCACCTTCGTCCTGGACTACCCCGAGGAGACCAGCCCGCTGACCCGGGCGCACCGCAGCGAGCCGGGGCTGGCCGAGAAGTGGGACCTCTACGTCCTCGGGTTCGAGCTGGGCACCGCGTACTCCGAGCTGGTCGACCCGGTGGTGCAGCGGGAGCGGCTGGTGGCCCAGGCGCAGCTGGCCGCGCGCGGCGACGACGAGGCGATGCGACTGGACGAGGACTTTCTCCGGGCGATGGAGTACGGAATGCCGCCGGCCGGGGGTATGGGAATGGGAATCGACCGTCTTCTGATGGCGCTGACCGGCCTCGGAATTCGGGAAACGATCCTGTTCCCGTTGGTCCGGCCGGAGTAGCGCGACACCCGTCTCCGGGTCGTTACCGCGACCTATTGACGCGGCAAGCATCTGACGGGTTATTGTGCTCCTATATTGCAGGAGCACAACCCTGCTCGAAAGGAATGTGGGACGTGGCCAAGCAGATCATTCACAAGCTGGTCGATGACCTGGACGGCGGGGACGCTGACGAGACCGTCAAGTTCGCGCTCGACGGTGTGCAGTACGAGATCGACCTCTCAGCTTCCAACGCTGAACAATTGCGCGGCGTATTCGCTCAGTACATCGCGCACGGGAGCAAGGTCGGTCGTGGTGGCGTGGTCGTCGGCGGCCGGGCCGCGCGGGGCCGGGGCGGCGCGACCGCCGACCGCGAGCAGAACAAGGCGATCCGGGCCTGGGCCAAGCGGACCGGCAAGGACATCTCCGACCGCGGCCGCATCCCGCAGGAGATCGTCGACGAGTACCACGCGACGGCGGGCCACTGAGCCGACCAGCAGCCCGCACGGGCGACACCGACGCCGGACCGGAGTGCGACTCCGGGCCGGCGTCGCCGTTTCCGCCCCCGTGCGCCGTCTGTCCGGCCCGCCGCCGGCGTTGCCGAGGCCGGCGGTACGCGCGTCGAGTGGTCCGCTGCCGGTGGGAAGAAACCGGGGCCCGACGTAGTTGTCCACAGGCAGTGGAAATTCCATCCACAGGCTGTGGATGACCGGCGGTCGGCAGCGAAGCCGTCGCCGTGGGTCCGGGAGTCACCCGGGAGGCCACGACCGGCCTTTTCCACCGACGGTCGAATTTCGCTCTGCGCGTACAGGCAGGGGTACCGGAACACCTCCTGAGCGCGGACGGTTGTCAGAAACGACGCGTGAACGGCCATTCGCGGGGACACACGACCTCAGCGGAGTCGGTCCGCGGCGATAGAGTAAGGAGGCACGGACGCCCGTCCCGGACGTCCGCGCACCGGCCCCGCCAAGATCTTGACCATCAAGGCGCACGGCACGTGAGGAGCACGAGGGCATGTTCGAGCGGTTCACCGACCGAGCGCGACGGGTTGTCGTCCTGGCCCAGGAAGAGGCCCGGATGCTCAACCACAACTACATCGGTACGGAGCACATCCTGCTGGGCCTGATCCATGAGGGTGAAGGCGTCGCGGCAAAGGCCCTGGAGAGCCTCGGCATCTCCCTCGAGGGCGTCCGTCAGCAGGTCGAGGAGATCATCGGCCAGGGCCAGCAGGCGCCGAGCGGGCACATCCCGTTCACGCCGCGGGCCAAGAAGGTGCTGGAGCTGTCCCTGCGCGAGGCGCTGCAGCTCGGCCACAACTACATCGGCACGGAGCACATCCTGCTCGGCCTGATCCGTGAGGGTGAGGGCGTCGCCGCCCAGGTGCTGGTCAAGCTCGGCGCCGACCTCAACCGGGTCCGCCAGCAGGTGATCCAGCTGCTCTCCGGCTACCAGGGCAAGGAGCCGGCCGCGGCGGGCGCCGCGCCGGGCGAGGCCGCGCCGTCGACCAGCCTGGTGCTGGACCAGTTCGGCCGCAACCTGACGCAGGCCGCCCGCGAGGGCAAGCTCGACCCGGTCATCGGGCGCGAGAAGGAAATCGAGCGGGTCATGCAGGTGCTCTCCCGCCGTACCAAGAACAACCCGGTCCTGATCGGTGAGCCCGGCGTCGGTAAGACCGCCGTGGTGGAGGGGCTGTCCCAGAAGATCATCAAGGGCGAGGTGCCCGAGACGCTGAAGGACAAGCAGCTCTACACGCTCGACCTCGGTGCCCTGGTCGCCGGTTCCCGCTACCGCGGTGACTTCGAGGAGCGCCTCAAGAAGGTGCTCAAGGAGATCCGTACCCGGGGCGACATCATCCTGTTCATCGACGAGATCCACACCCTGGTGGGTGCGGGTGCCGCCGAGGGCGCGATCGACGCCGCCAGCATCCTCAAGCCGATGCTGGCCCGTGGTGAGCTGCAGACCATCGGCGCGACCACGCTGGACGAATACCGCAAGCACCTGGAGAAGGACGCCGCGCTCGAGCGCCGCTTCCAGCCGATCCAGGTGGGTGAGCCCTCGCTGGCCCACACCATCGAGATCCTCAAGGGCCTGCGGGACCGCTACGAGGCGCACCACCGAGTGAGCATCACCGACGCGGCTCTCGTCGCGGCCGCGACGCTGGCCGACCGGTACATCTCCGACCGCTTCCTGCCGGACAAGGCGATCGACCTGATCGACGAGGCCGGTGCCCGGATGCGGATCCGCCGGATGACCGCGCCGCCAGACCTGCGCGACTTCGACGAGCGCATCGCCCAGGTGCGCCGCGACAAGGAGTCCGCGATCGACGCGCAGGACTTCGAGCGGGCCGCCCAGCTCCGCGACAAGGAGAAGCAGCTCCTCGGCCAGAAGGCTCAGCGGGAGAAGGAGTGGAAGGCCGGCGACCTGGACGTCGTCAGCGAGGTCGACGACGAGCAGATCGCCGAGGTGCTCGGCAACTGGACCGGCATCCCGGTCTACAAGCTGACCGAGGAGGAGACCTCGCGCCTGCTGCGCATGGAGGACGAGCTGCACAAGCGCGTCATCGGCCAGGAGGACGCGGTCAAGGCGGTCTCGAAGGCGATCCGGCGTACCCGGGCCGGCCTGAAGGACCCGAAGCGCCCGTCCGGCTCGTTCATCTTCGCCGGCCCGTCCGGCGTCGGTAAGACCGAGCTGTCCAAGGCGCTCGCCGAGTTCCTGTTCGGCAGCGAGGACGCCCTCATCCAGCTGGACATGTCCGAGTTCCACGACCGGTACACGGTGTCCCGGCTGGTGGGTGCCCCTCCCGGCTACGTCGGCTACGACGAGGGCGGGCAGCTGACCGAGAAGGTGCGTCGTCGGCCGTTCTCGGTGGTCCTCTTCGACGAGATCGAGAAGGCCCACCCGGACGTGTTCAACACGCTCCTCCAGATCCTGGAGGACGGGCGGCTCACCGACGGTCAGGGCCGGATCGTGGACTTCAAGAACACGGTCATCATCCTGACCACCAACCTCGGCACCCGGGACGTCGCCAAGGCGGTCTCGCTGGGCTTCCAGGCCTCTGAGGACTCCGAGTCCAACTACGACCGGATGAAGCAGAAGGTCAACGACGAGCTCAAGCAGCACTTCCGGCCCGAGTTCCTGAACCGGATCGACGACACCATCGTCTTCCACCAGCTGCGCGAGAACGAGATTCTGTCGATCGTCGACATCATGATCTCCCGCATCGAGACCCAGCTGCGGAACAAGGACATGGGCCTGGAGCTGACCGACAACGCCAAGAAGTACCTGGCGAAGAAGGGCTTCGACCCGGTGCTGGGCGCGCGGCCGTTGCGTCGCACGATCCAGCGCGACATCGAGGACAACCTCTCCGAGCGGATCCTCTTCAACGAGCTGACCCCGGGTCAGATCGTGGTGGTGGACTGCGAGGGTGACCCGAGCGACATCGACAAGTCCAAGCTCGTCTTCCGGGGCGCCGACCGGCCGGTGGCCGTGCCGGACGCGGTCCCGGCGGACCTCGGCGGCACCGCCGCCACGGGCGCGGACGACGCGGCGTAAGCGTCGGGCAGATCTGACACAGGGCGGCGGCCCCGGTAGGCGAAAGCCACCGGGGCCGTCGCCTTTCCGCGCTCCCGCCTCGTCCGCCTTATGCCTCGCCTTGATCAACACAAGCTGCGGCAAACCGCGCCTTCGCTGCCTGCATCAGACCGGATTGCCGTAACCCGTGGGTCAGCTCCGCTGGGTGAGGGGGACCGGGGGGCCGTCGCCGATCAGGCGGAAGGATGCCTCGCCGATTGGCTCGACGAGACCGTCGGTGACCAGCCCGGCGAGCGCCCGGGCCCGCTGCACGTCGTCGTGCCAGACCTGGTCCAGCCGTTGGTGCGGCACCGGGGCGGTGGCCTCCCGGAGCACCGCGAGCAGCAGGCCGCGTACCTGACGGTCGGTGCCGGCGTAGCGCTGGGGGCGGCGGGTGGGACCGGCCGGCGCCTCCTGGCCGGAGGCCCGCCAGGCGCAGACCGACTCGACCGGGCACACCTCGCAGCGTGGGGCGCGGGCGGTGCAGACGACCGCGCCGAGCTCCATGAACGCGGCGCTGGCCAGGGCCGCGGCGGCGGGCTCGGTGGGCAGCAGTTCCTCGGTGGCGACCAGGTCGGCGGGGCGGGTGGCCGGACCGGCGTCCGGCTCGCCCGCGATCGCCCGGCAGACCACCCGGCGTACGTTGGTGTCCACCACCGGATGCCGCTGCCCGTACGCGAAGGCGGCCACCGCCCGGGCCGTGTACGTGCCGACGCCCGGCAGGGCCAGCAACTGGTCCAGCCGGTCCGGCACCTCCCCGCCGTGCCGCTCCACGATCGCCACCGCGCAGTCGCGCAGCCGGACCGCCCGGCGAGGGTAGCCGAGCCGTCCCCACATCCGGATCGCCTCCGCCGGGGTGTCCTCGGCGAGCGCGAGCGGCACCGGCCAGCGGGCCAGCCACGCCTCCCACGCGGGCAGCACCCGGACCACCGGCGTCTGCTGGAGCATGACCTCGCTGACCAGGATCGCCCAGGCGCCGACGCCCGGCTTCCGCCACGGCAGGTCGCGGGCG
>NZ_JAPDPH010000233.1 GCF_026013475.1 Micromonospora yasonensis
GTGACGCCGGACGGGAAGCTGGCCATCAGCGGTCGCATGTCGACCGGTGCGGTTTCCGCCGGGACGAGCTGGTCCTTCGTGTTCATGCTGCGCTCCTCAGACCGGGGGTGACGCGGCCCCGGCGGCGACCACGCCGGGCGTGGGCCGGGACCGGGAAGTGGACCGGGTCGCGGCGCGGACCTCCGCCACCAGCGCGGCGGTGAAGGACCCGAACGCGGCACCGAGGAAGTGGAAGTGCCCGCCAGGGAAGAGTAGCCGCCGGAACGGCGCGCTGGTCTCCCCCGCCCAGGCCGCCATCGCCGGCGGCGGCGCCCAGTCGTCCTCGGTGCCACCGAAGGCGGTCATCGGCACGGCCAGCGGCGGGCGGACGCCCGGCGGGGCGTACCCGGCGAGCGCGCCCAGGTCGGCGCGGACCAGCCGGAGCAGTTGGGCGCGGAACTCCGGCACCTCGTGGATCCGGTCCGGCATGCCGCCCAGGGCGAACAGGTGGCGCAGCATCTCGTCGTCGGAGACGTCGTACGGCAGGGTCGCCTTCGGACCGCGGTAGCCGGGTGCCGGGCGGCCGGAGACGCCGAGCCAGACCGGCGCGACGCCGTGCACGCCGAGCGCCCGGGCGGTCTCCGCCGCGACCACCGCGCCCAGGCTGTGCCCGAACAGGGCGAGCGGGGCGTCGGCCCAGTCGCGCAGGTCCTCGACCACCCGGGCGACCATGGCGGGGATGTCCCGCAGCGGCTCGTCGCGGTGCCGGCGCCCACGGCCGGGCAGGTCGGGCAGGAGCAGGTCCCACTCCTGCGGGATGCCCCGGCTGAGCGGGAAGTAGGCGCTGCTGGAGCCGCCGGCGTGGTGGAACGCGACCAGGCGCAGGTCGGGGTCGGGGACCGGCCGCGGTCGGAGGAAGGCGCTCATCGGGTCACTCCCGTCCGCCGGCCGCGACCGGGCGGCCGGTGATGTGGTCGGCGATCGTCGCCAGCAGCGCGGCCAGCGGGCGGTCGATGGGCAGGTCATCGGGGGTGAGCGCGATCTGGAACCGCTCCTCGATCCGGGTCATGAACAGGGTGGAGACGAAGGAGTCGCCGCCCGTCTCCAGGAAGGACCGGCTCGGGTCCAGGTCGTCCTCGGCGTGCAGCACGTCGCGCAACTCGGTCATCAGGTAGGCCTCGATGCCCGCCCGGTCGGTGGGCAGCGGCGCCACGTCCGGGCCGCCGATCGCCGCGGCCGCGGTGCCGGCGGCGCCGACCGGCTCGTCGACCCAGAACCGCCGCCGCCGGAACGGGTAGGTGGGCAGGTCCGGCAGGAACCGGGCGCCGGCCGGGCGCAGCGCGTCGAAGCGGACGTCCAGGCCGGCCAGGAAGAGCGCGGCGAGCGCGTCCAGCAGCAGTCCGGGGGCGGCCTCGGGGACGGCGGTGACCAGCGGCACCGTGTGCGGCGTACCGTCCTCGCCGCGCCACTCCAGGCGGCCCGCCCCGGCCGGCCGGCCGGCGTCGCGCCGGAACCGGACCCGGACGCCGAGCCGGCCGAGCAGCGCCACCCACCGGTCGGCCGCCTCGCCGGTCGGGTCGGTCGGGACCAGCCGGGGCCAGCGGGCCCCGATCGCGTCCAGCGCCACCTCCAGGGCGGTGTGGTCGGGGGCGGCCCAGAGGGTGACCGGACGCAGCCGTCCGGCCGGGCCGGCCGGTTGGCGGACCGCCGCGGCCAGCCGGACGGCCAGCTCGTCGGCGCTGCCGCCGACCACCGCCACCCGGTGCCCGAGCGGCGCCCGGCCGGCACGCAGGGTGTGGCAGAGCGACGGCAGCTCGGCGGGGTCGGCGGCGCGCAGCCGCGCCACCACGGCGGCGCCGAGGGTGGCCAGCGCCTGCGGGTCCCGGGCGGAGAGGGTGAGCAGCTCCGGGCCGGCCGGCGTCGCCGCCGCGTCGGTCTCTTCCGGCCGGTACGCCTCGAGCACCACGTGCGCGTTGGTGCCGCTCATCCCGAACGAGTTCACCCCGGCCACCCGCCGGGACAGCTCGGCCGGCCAGGGCGCGGTGCGCCGGGGCACGGTGAAGCCGAGCTGGTCCCAGGGGATGTGCTCGTTGAGCGGTCCGTCGGACTCGTCGGCCGCGGCCGGGATCTCCCCGTGGTGCAGCATGAGCACGGTCTTCATCAGCCCCGCCACACCGGAGGCGGCCTCCAGGTGGTTGAGCCGGGCCTTGACGCTGCCGATGCCGAGCGGGACCCCGCGTTCGCGGACCGCCGTACCGAGGGCGGCGTCGAGCGCGCCCACCTCGACGGGGTCGCCCAGCAGCGTCCCGGTGCCGTGCGCCTCGACCCAGCCGACGTCGGCCGCGCCCACCCCGGCGTCGGCCAGGGCCGCCCGGACCACCTGCTGCTGGGCGGGGCCGCTGGGCACGGTCAGCCCGGAGGCGGCGCCGTCGTGGTTGACCGCGCTGCCCCGGACCACGGCCAGGATCGGCCGGCCCTCCCGTTCCGCCTCGTCGAGGCGCATCAGCACCAGCACGCCGACGCCCTCGCCCCGGCCGTACCCGTCGGCGGCGGCCAGGAAGGACTTGGAGCGGCCCTCCGGGGAGAGCGCCCGGCTCTGGCACAGGGACACCATCAGGTTTGGCGACAGCAGCAGGTTCGAGCCGCAGACCAGCGCGTACCGGCACTCCCCGGCGCGCAGCGCGCGGACCGCCAGGTGCATCGCCACCAGCGAGGAGGAGCAGGCGGTGTCCACGCTGACCACCGGGCCGGCGAAGCCCATCACGTAGCTGATCCGGCCGGCGCCGAAGCAGAGCCCGCCGCCGGTGGCGTAGTACGGGTCGAGCGGGGTCTTGTCCTCCTGGACAGCCAGCCGCTCGCCGTACTCGGAGGCCATCATGCCGAGGTAGACGCCGACGTCGAGCCGGTCGGCCCGGCGGACCGCCACCCCGGCCCGTTCCAGGGCCTCCCAGGCGGTCTCCAGCAGCAGCCGCTGCTGCGGGTCGAGCAACTCGGCCTCCCGTTGCGAGATGCCGAAGAAGTCCGCGTCGAAGTGACCGATGTCGCTGAGGAAGGCGGCCCGGTCCACGTAGGAGCGCCCCGGGCGGACCGGTCCCGGCCGGTACGCGGCGCGCAGCCCGGGCCGGTCGTCGGGGATGCCGGTGACCGCGTGCGCGTCGCCGCGCAGGAAGTCCCAGAACTGTTCCGGCGTGCGCAGGTCGCCGGGGAAGCGCAGGCCGAGCCCGACGACGGCGAGCGGTGGGCGCTGTTCCCGCTCCAGCTCGCGGATCCGGGCCTGCTGCCGGCGGGAGAGCCGCAGCTGGTCCTCCACGAGTCGGCGCAGCTCGGTGGCGTCCATGGTCACGTCCCTCACTCCTCCATGGCCAGGTCCGCCCGGACGGCCCGGACCAGCTCGTCGATCGACAGGTCGGCCAGGTCGCCGTCCGCCCCGGCCGGGTCGTCCGCCGGGTCGGCGTACGCCGCTTCGGCCCAGCCGTCGGCGGGCGACGCGGGGTCGGCCGGTTCGTCGTCGGGGTAGAGCAGGTCGATCGCGTGCGCGGCGACCTGCGCGATGGTCGGGTGGTCGATGGCGACGGTGGCCGGCAGGTCCACGGCGAGAGCGTGCGACAGCCGGGTCCGCAGGTCGATCACCATGATCGAGTCGAGGCCGAGGTCGACGAAGCCGGCCTCGTCGTCCAGCGCGCCGGGGTCACCCAGCGCCTCGCCGGCCACCTGGCGCACCGCCGCCCGGAGCCGGTCCTCCCGCTCGTCGGCGGCGGTGCGGTCCAGTTCCGCGCGCAGCCAGCCGCGCGGTGCCGCCGGGGCCGTGGGCGTGGGGCGGGCGCCCCGGTCGAGCAACGGGAGCAGCAGCGCCGCCCGGGGGTGGCCGGCCGCCCGCTCGACGTACGCCCGGGCGTCCACCGCCACCGCGACGAGCCGGTCCCGGCCGGCGGTGAGCGCGGCGCGCAGGATGCTCTCGGCCTCCTCGTCGGTGAACGCCCGGACGCCCAGCCGGTCGATGGCGCGCCGAGTCGCCTCGGTGGCGGCGAGGCCGCCCTTCGCCCGGGGCGTCCACGGTCCCCAGTCGACGCTGACTGCCGGCAGGCCGCGGTCGCGGAGCCGGGTGGCGAGGCCGGCCAGGTAGCCGTTGGCGGCGGCGTAGTTGGCCTGCCCGGCGGAGCCGAGCACGGCGGAGACCGAGGAGAAGTGCACCAGCGCCGCCGGCCGCCGGCCGGCCATGGCCTCCAGCAGCCGGTCCGCGCCGGCCGCCTTGCCGGCGAAGACCTCGTCGAAGGCGGCCTCGTCGAGCTCGGTGAAGGCGCCGTCGGCGGTACGCCCGGCGAGGTGCCAGACGCTGCCGATCGGCCCGTCGCGTTCCGCCTCGGCCACCATCCGCCGGCAGTCCTCGGCGTCGGTGACATCGCCGCGTACCGCCCGGATCCGGGTGCCGCCGGCGGTGAGCTGGTCGATCGCGGCGCTGGCGGCGGAGTCGGGCGCGGACCGGCCGACCAGGGTGATCGCGGGGACGCCGGCCCGGGCCAGGAAGCCGGCGACGCTCAGGCCCAGCGCGCCGAGCCCGCCGGTGACCAGCGCCGTGCCGGTCGTGACGCCGTCCGGCAGGTCCGCGTCGGGCGGCGGCAGCGGGCGCAGCCGGGCCACCCGGAGGCCGTCGGCGTCGAGCCGCAGCCGGGTCTCCGGCAGGCCGCGGCGTACCTCGTCGAGGAGCAGCGCGGCGGCGTCGCCCGGGTCGGCGTCGGCGGCGAGCACGACCCGGACCAGGCGGCGGTCGGGGTGTTCCGCCTCGACCGCGGCGAGCATCCCCCACAGCGCCTCCCGGACCGGGGCGGCCCCGGCGCCGTCGGCGCAGACCACCAGGTACGGCACGGTGGCGGGGGCGGTGCGCAGGTCGTCGGCGAGGCGGCGGACGGCGATCCGGGCCGCCTCGGCCGACTCCCCCGGCTCGGTGGCCGCGAACCGCAGGTCCAGGACCAGGTCGGGGTCTTCGTCGACGATGTCGACCTGCCCGGCGAGCGCGTCGACGAGCGCGGGTGCGCCCTCGCCACCGCGGACGGCGGCGCGTGGCGGGGCGGCCGGTGCCGGTGCCGGCCGGTCCGGCTCGGGTGTGGCCCAGATCAGCTCGTGGACGTGGACGGTGGTGTCCCGCAGGGACCGCTCCAGCAGGTCCCGGGGGGCGTGCCGGATGCGGAAGCCGTCGACCGCCAGCACGGTCCGGCCGCGCCCGTCGAACAGGTGCAGGTCCGCCTCGTCCACCTGCCGGGTGCCGTCGGGGCGGGTGGTGGCCCGCCGGGCCCGGACGTGGCCCCAGAGTTCCCCGTCGGGATCGGGCCGGCGGGCCAGGGTGAGCCGGGCGGCGGCGAACGGGATCGCGAGCCCGGCCCGGCCGGCCTCCGCCGGGTCGTCCGTACCGGCGGGGTCGACCCCGAAGGTCACCGTGCTCTGCAGGCAGGAGTCGAGCAGGCCGGGGTGGATGGCCCAGTCGGCCGGGTCCTCGTTCATCCGCTCCGGGCGGGTGTACCGGACCAGGGCCTCGTCGCCGCGCAGCCACACCTCGTCGATCCAGCGGAAGGACGGGCCGAGCAGGTAGCCCATCTCCCGGAAGTGCCGGTAGAAGTCCGCCCCGGCGAGGTGGCGCTCGGCGGCGGCCTGGAAGGCGGCCAGGTCGGGCACCGGTCGGGGCTCGGCCGCCGGCTCCGGCAGCAGCCGGGCGGAGAGGTGCTCCTGCCAGCGGTCCCGCTCGGGGTCGACCAGGCTCTGCACGCTCACCGTCCGGCCGCCGTGCTCCTGTTCGGCCTCGATGACCTGCAGTTCGTACCGCTCGCCGTCGTGCAGCACCAGGGCCCGGGGGAAGACCAGGTCGGCCAGCGCGGGCGGGGTGCCGTCGCCGGCCAGCGCGGAGAGCACGGTGGCGGTCTGCGAGGCGCCCGGCACCGACACCGTCCCGTAGAGCCGGTGGTCGGTGAGGTGGGGCGGGAACTCGGTGCTGCGCTCGGTGCGGAACAGCCGCCCACGCAGGGCGGGCGAGCGGACCGGGGTACCCCAGGCGGGGGCGTCGCCGGCCGGGCCGGCCGCCGGCACCGGATCGCCGGCCGCCGCGGTCTTCGCCCAGTAGCGGGTCTCCGCGAACGGGTAGCGCGGCGCCTCGACGCGGACGCCGGGGCGCGGGCGGGATTGCACCCGCGACCAGGTCACGTCCTGGCCGAGCGGATAGAGCGCGGCGACCGCGGCGAGCAGCGCGGCACGGTCCGGCGAGCCGCGGCGCAGCGACGACAGCAGGCCGCCGGGCGGCGTGAGTCCCGCGGCCCGGACCAGGTTGACCAGGGTACGGTCCGGACCGACCTCCAGGCACACGTCGACGTCGAGCGCGGCGAGTTGTCCCGCGCCGGCGTGGAAGCGCACCGGCTGGCGGGCGTGGCGCACCCAGTAGTCGGCGTCGTACGTGTCGGGGCCGGCCACCGCCCCGGTCAGGTTGGAGATGACCGGGACGGTCGGGGTGTCGTGGCGGACCGTGGCGCAGACCGCGCGGAACTCGTCGAGCGCCGGGTCCAGCAGTCGCGAGTGGAACGCGTGCGAGACGCTCAGCGCCCGGTGCCGTACGCCCTCGGCGCGCAGCCGCCCGGCGAGCGCCTCGACCTCCTCGGGCAGCCCGGAGACCACCGTGGCCTCGGGGCCGTTGACCGCCGCGAGGTCCAGCGACGTGCTGGCGATCAGGTCCCGGACCCGCTCCTCGGTGGCGACCACGGCGAGCATCGCCCCCGGCCGGGTGGCCTGCATCAGCCGGGCCCGCTCGGCGATCAGGTCGAGCCCGGCGGGCAGGTCGAGCACCCCGGCCACGATGGCGGCGGAGATCTCGCCGACGCTGTGCCCCATCACCACGGCCGGGGTGACGCCCCACGAGCGCCACAGCTCGGCCAGCGCCACCTCCAGGGTGACCAGGGCCGGCTGGGTGACCCGGGTCTCGTTGATCGCGGTCCGGTCGTCGCCGTACAGGACGAGGTCGGCCAGCGAGGTGCCGAGCAGCGGGGCGAGACGTCGGTCGCACTCGTCGAAGACCGCCCGGAACACCGGCTCGGTGGCGTACAGCTCGCGGCCCATGCCGAAGAACTGGCTGCCCTGGCCGGAGAAGAGGAACGCGATCCGGGGCGGCCGGGTCGCCGCCACCGGGTCGGCCGGCGGCGCGGTGGCGAGGAGCTGCTCCCGGTCGCGGCCGAGCAGGGCCGCCCGGTACGGCAGGTGGGCCCGGCCGGCTCCGGCCAGTGCGGCCAGGTCGGGCAGTTCCTCCGCCGGGCAGCCGGCGATCCGCTCGTGCCAGCGCTCGACCAGCCGGCGCAGCCCCTCGGGGCTCGGCGCGGACAGCGGGACGAGCAGCGGGCCCGCGGCCCCGCCCGGGCCGCTCGCGGCGGTCCCGTTCCCGGTGCCGGCGGTCGGCTCCGGGTCGGCGAGCAGGACGTGCGCGTTGGTGCCGGTGAAGCCGAAGCCGGACACGCCGGCCAGCCGGGCCCGGCCGGTGCGGGGCCAGGCCACCGGGGCGTCCACCACCATGACGTCCATCCCGGACCAGTCGATGTGCGGGTTCGGGTCGGTGAAGTGCAGGTTGGCCGGGATGGTGCCGTGCCGCAGGGCGAGCACGGTCTTGATCACCGAGGCCATGCCGGCGGCCGACTCGCAGTGGCCGATGTTGCTCTTCACCGAGCCGAGCCGCAGCGGCCGGTCGGCGGGCCGGCCCGGGCCGAGCACCCGCCACGCCGCCCCGACCTCGATCGGGTCGCCGAGGGAGGTGCCGGTGCCGTGCGTTTCGAGGAAGTCCACCGCCGCTCCGGCCACGCCCGCGTCGGCGAGCGCGGCGCTGATGACCTGCTCCTGCGCCCGGCCGCTCGGCGCGGTCAGGCCGGACGAGCTGCCGTCCTGGTTGACCGCGCTGCCCCGGACCACGGCCAGCACGGCGTCGCCGTCCCGCCCGGCGTCGGCGAGTCGCTTGAGGACGAGCACCCCGCAGCCCTCGGCCCGGACGAAACCGTTGGCGTCGGCGGAGAAGGTCCGGCAGCGCCCGTCCGGGGAGAGCATGTGCGCCCGGCTCACCGCCACCGAGGCGAGCGGGTCGACGATGACGTTGACGCCGCCGACGACGGCCGCGTCGATCTCCCCGCCGCGCAGCGCCCGGACGGCCAGGTGGAGGGCGACCAGCGAGGACGAGCAGGCGGTGTCCACGGCGAGCGCCGGCCCGGCCAGGCCCAGCACGTACGCGAGCCGGCCGGCGACGGCGTTGAGCGCGGTGCCGGTGCTGTAGTAGGCGTCGAGCCGATCCACTCCCCCGCCGGCCAGCACCCGCGCGTAGTCGCCGTTGCTCACCCCGACGAAGACGCCGGTCCGGGTGCCGGCCAGCCCCTTGGGGTCGATGCCGGCGTCCTCCAGCGCGTGCCAGGCGCACTCCAGCAGCAGCCGCTGCTGCGGGTCGAGGTTCTCCGCCTCCCGGGCCGGTATGCCGAAGAACCCGGCGTCGAACCGGGCCACGTCGCGCAGGAAGCCGCCCTGGTCGGTGGTGATCCGCGGGCCGGTGTCCGGGTCGGCGGTGTGGAACGTGCGGTGACTCCAGCGGCGTGCGGGCACCGCGGCCACGGCGTCGCGGCCGGCGCGGAGCAGGTCCCACAGCTCCTCCACCGAGTCGGCGCCGGGGAAGCGACCGGCCATCCCGACGATCGCCGCCGGACCGGCCGGGGACGCCGCCGGCCCGGTCACCGGGGCGACCGGGGCGGCGAAGTCCCCGACCTGCGGGGCGGCCGGGGCGAGGTACGTCGGGATGGCCGGAGACACGGGGTGGACCGCGGTCGGTCCACCGTGGAACGGCGGTTCGGCGCCGTGTACCCGGGCGTGGTCGGCGGCGGGGACGCCCAGCGCCACGGCCGGCGCGGGGACGACGGCCGGACCGGCGCGCAGCGCCAGCAGGTAATCGGCGAACTGACGGACGGTGGGGTGGTCGAAGACGTCGGCCACCTGCAGCGGCACCTCGAACGCCTCGGCGAGCCGGCGGGCCAGGTCGACCGCCATGATGGAGTCCAGACCGAGGTCGAAGAAGCCGGCGTCCTCCCGGACGACGTGGCCCTCCGGGTGGCCGAGCTGGGCGGCCAGCAGCCGGGCCACGTGGCCGCGGGCGACGGCCGGGCGGGCAGCCGCCGGCAGCGCGACCAGCTCCGCCACCACCGACGGCTCTTGCTCCGCACCGGTGTCGAGCCCGCCGTCGGCGGGGGCGGGCGCCCCGGCGGCGGGGGCGTCCGGCGGGGCGGTGAACAGCCCGCGCCGGCGCAGCCCGCCCAGTACGCTGTCCAGCCGCGGCCGGTCCAGCGGGCAGGCCACCAGGTAGCCCTCCGGTCCGGGCGTGACGTCGCGCAGCGCCGCGCAGCCGGTGGCCGGGTCCAGGGCACCCACGCCGAGCCGGGCGAACCGTTCCCGGGAGTCGCCGTCGGCCATCCCGGACACCGCCCACGGCCCGTACGCGATGCTCACCGCGGGCAGCCCGAGCGACCGGCGGTACGCGGCGAGGGCGTCCAGTCCGCCGTTCGCGGCGGCGTACGCGGCGTAGCCCTCGGTGCCCCAGAGCGCGGAGACCGAGGAGACCAGCACGAAGAAGTCCAGCGGCAGGTCGCGGGTGAGCCGGTGCAGCCACCAGGCGCCGCCCACCTTGGCGCGCAGCGCGGCGGCGATCCGCGCGGCGTCCAGCTCGGTGGCGGGTACCCGGGCGATGGTGCCGGCGGCGTGCAGCACCCCGCCCAGCGGCGGCATGCCGCGCAGCGCGGCGGTCACCTGCCGGCGGGAGTCGGCGCTGTCGCACCCACCGCCGACGTAGCCGACCCCGATCCCGTCGTCGCGCAGCCGGATGAGCAGGTCCCGGGCGGCGGGGTCCAGGTCCGCCTCCGCGCGCCGGCCGACCAGCAGCAGCCGGCGGGCGCCCCGCCGGACCAGGTCGGTGACGAGTTCCCGGCCGACCGCGCCGAGCCCACCGGTGACCAGGTAGGTGGCGTCGGCGCGGACCCGCAGGCCGGCCGGGGTGGGGTCGGCGTCGCGGAGCCGGGCGGCGTGGAGGTGGCCGGCGCGCACCGCGACCAGGTCCTCCAGCATCGGGCCGGGCGGCGCGGTGAGCAGGTCCAGCGTGACGGCCAGGTCGCCGGGGGTCGGCCGGACGGGCAGATCGACGACGCCGCCGAAGGCCGGGCCGAACTCCAGCCCGAGCACCGGGGCGAGGCCGTGCAGCGGCCCGTGGTCGGTGGCGGTCACCTCGTCGGTCGGCCCGGTGCGGCGGACGCCCCGGGTGAGCAGCACCGCGCGCCGGCCGGCGACTCCGGTGCCGGCCAGGGCGGCCACCGCCCTGGTCACCGCGGCGACGGTGGCCGCAGCCGGGTCGACCGGGTCGTCGGCGCCGTCGTCCGGGTCGTCGGATACGGCGTGCGCGGCCGGGACGAGCACGAGGGTCTTCTCGGGCCGGTCGGCCCAGAACCGAATCCACTCCCCGGCCCCCTCGGGCAGCGCCGCCACCCGCCAGCCCGGCGGGGCGTCGGCCGGCTGCGGGGTGAGCAGGGTACCGGCCAGACCCCGGGCCGCCGCGGCGACGGCCAGCTCGGCGACGAGCGCGGCGTCGTCCCCGGCGAGGACCAGCGGCCCGGTCCGGGCGTCGGGGATCGGCGGGTCCAGTTCGGCCCAGACCACCTCGTG
>NZ_JAPDPH010000234.1 GCF_026013475.1 Micromonospora yasonensis
CGGTTGCGCCGTGCTGCTGCTGCGCTCCCGGCTCTTCGTGGCGGTCCGCCACCGGGTGCCCCCGGTGGTCGCCGGCCTGGCCGGGTACGCCCTGCTCGGCGCGGTCCTCGTCGGGACCGCCGACCCGGCCGGCCGGCTCGTGCTCGCCGCCGGCGGGCTGTTGCTGGCCCTGATCGCCGTCGCGGCCGGCGCCACGTACGCCCGGCGACCGGTCTCCCCGTACCTCGGTCGGCTGGCCGACCTGACCGACACCGCGTTGGTGGTCTCCGTGGTCCCGGTGGCCTGCGCGGTGCTGGACCTCTACGACCGGGCCCGGGGGCTGCTCGGCTGAGCATGCGCGCGGGCCCGGGTCGCTCGGCTGAGCGGCCCGGGCCCGTCGACGCAGGTCACAGTCAGTGCAACGTCTCGCCGCGCTCCTCGGCCTCCTTGGCGCGCTGGAACGACGCCCGGATCTCGGCCTCGGCCTCGGTACGGCCCACCCAGGTCGCGCCCTCGACCGACTTGCCCGGCTCCAGGTCCTTGTACACCTCGAAGAAGTGCTGGATCTCCAGCCGGTCGAACTCGCCCAGGTGGTGGATGTCCCGCAGGTGCTCCTGGCGCGGGTCCTCGTAGGGGACGCAGAGCACCTTGTCGTCGCCGCCCTTCTCGTCCGTCATCCGGAACATCCCGATGGTGCGGCAGCGGATCAGGCAGCCGGGGAAGGTGGGCTCGGGGACCAGCACCAGGGCGTCCAGCGGGTCGCCGTCCTCGCCCAGGGTGCCCTCGATGAAGCCGTAGTCGGCCGGGTACTGGGTGGAGGTGAAGAGGGTGCGGTCCAGCCGGATCCTGCCGGTCGCGTGGTCCACCTCGTACTTGTTGCGGTGACCCTTCGGGATCTCAACCGTGACGTCGAAATCCATCTTCCACGCTCCCTCGTTTGCCCACGCTGGCTAACGGAACCAGTGGCGCCGCCCCCCGCGCGGAAGAATCACCCCCCGCCGGCTCCGGCCGCCGCATAGTGTTCGGACGGAAGTAGTGTCACCCAAGGTGCTTTCGAGCGGGGGAGGAGGGGGTCGTGGGGAGGGAAGATTCACACTACCGCCCTGAGGGGCTTGACGGGCGGCAGTCCGGAGGTTCCGCACCTGGCGGTGCCACCGGCCGGGTCCGGATCCCCGGAACCACCCCGGGCGGTCACCCTGGGGCGGCCGCCGGTTCCGCTCCGGTCGGCCGCGCCGACCCCTCCGAGTACGGCCGCGGGCCGGTGGGTCGGGCCGATCCCTCCACGTACGGTGCCGGCCCGGTGGGTCGCGTCGAACCCTCCGCCTACGGTCCCGGCCCCGTGGGTCGGGCCGACCCGCGGCAGTACGGAGGCCCGGTCGCCCCGGTGAACTGGCCGGGGCCCGACGCGGCCGGCGGGATCCCGGTGAGTCCGCCCGTCCCGCCGCCCGGTGCCGCCCCGCCTCCGCCGCCCGCGCCGGCCCGTCGGGGCCGGGTCCGACTGCTGGCGGTGCTGGCCGCCGTGCTGGTGATCGCCGTGGCCGCCGTCGGGCTGGCCGTGGTCCGCCCCGGTCCGGTGGCCGGCTGGCTGGGCGGCGAGGCCGACGCGCCCACCGCCGCCCGGACCGCCGAACCCGCCCCGTCGGAGGTGCTCGCCGCCGCCGACCCCAACGCCCCGGCGCCGACCCCCGAGGGGGTACGCGCCGCGCTCGAACCGCTGGTCGGCGCCGCCGCGCTCGGTGAGCGGGTGAACGTCTCGGTGGCCGACGTGGCCACCGGCAAGGCGCTCTACGGCCGGGGGCAGGACAGCCCGACCGTCCCCGCCTCGGTGACCAAGCTGCCCACCGGGGTGGCCGTGCTGGCCGCCCGGGGCCCGGCGTACCGGATCCCCACCCGGGCGGTGGCCGGCCCGAACCCCGGTGAGGTGGTCCTGGTCGGTGGCGGTGACCCGACGCTGGCCGTGGACAAGAACGGCTTCTACCCGGGCGCGGCCCGGCTGGACGACCTCGCCGCCCAGGTGCGCAAGGCGCTCGGCGGCACCGCGCCGACCAAGGTCATCGTCGACTCGTCCCTGTTCAGCGGCCAGGTGTACGGCCCCGGCTGGGACGACGACATCCCCACCGGCGGCTTCGGAGCGGCGATCACCGCGCTGACCACCGACGCGGCCCGGCGCGACCCGGAGGCGGCCCGCAAGTCGTTCGACGCCACCCACGGCATGGCCGAGCGGGTGCCCCAGCCGGACCTGACCGCCGGCCGGCAGTTCGCCAGGCTGCTCGGGCTCTCCGGCGACGCCGCCGAGGTGAAGCGGGGTACGGCGCCCACCGCCTCCGGCGGTACGGCCCCCGCGCCCGGCACCGAGCTGGGCAAGGTCCAGTCGCTGCCGATGGTCCGCCTGGTCGACATCATGATCAGCGACAGCGACAACGTGATCGCCGAGTACATGGCCCGGCAGGTGGCGCTCGCCAAGGGCAAGCCCGCCTCCTTCCAGGGCGGCGCGGCGGCCACCGACCAGGTGCTCGGCGAGCTGGGGCTGCCCGCCGACGAGATCAGCCTGGCCGACGGCAGTGGGCTGTCCCGGACCAACCGGATCAGCCCGTCCCTGCTCACCGACCTGATCACCCTCGCGGGCAACGGCAGCCACCCCGAGCTGGCGGCGATTTTCGGCGGCCTGCCGGTCGGTGGCTGGTCCGGCACCCTCGACGACCGCTACCAGGAGACGGCCACCAAGGCCGGGGCCGGTGTGGTACGCGCCAAGACCGGAACGCTGACCGGGGTCAGCGCGATCGCCGGCGTGGTCACCACGGCCGACGGTCGGCTGCTCACCTTCGCCGTCCTCACCGATCAGGCCCCGGCCGGCGCCCTCGACGCGACCCGGGAGGCCCTCGACCGGATCAGCTCCGTGCTGGCCCGCTGCGGGTGCCGCTGAGAGGCTGCGACAGCCGTCGATCACCGGTTGTGGTGTCGCGGCGCGGGTACGGTGGGTGCATGGCGCAGTTCGTGGACTGGGATCTGGCCGCCGCCACCGCGGGGGCGTTGGGCAAGTCGGGCCCCCGGGTGTCGTACGCGGAGGCCACCGACGTGGTCACCGAGCTGCGACGGCTGACCGAGGAGGCGGCCGGGCACGTCGCCGACTACACCGGCCTGCGGTCGCAGGTCGCCCACCCGCCGGTGCGGGTGGTGGACCGGCGGGACTGGGCCGCGGCGAACATCGCCGGGCTGCGCGAGGTGATCAGCCCGCTGGTGAGCCGCCTCTCCGGCGACAAACGGCCCGGGCCGCTGACCGAGGCAGTGGGGTCCCGGCTGACCGGGGTGCAGGCCGGCACCGTGCTGGCGTACCTCTCCGGCCGGGTGCTCGGCCAGTACGAGGTATTCGCCGGCGACCCCGGCCAACTGCTGCTGGTCGCACCGAACATCGTCGAGGTGGAGCGGAAGCTGGGCGCCGATCCCCGGGACTTCCGGCTCTGGGTCTGCCTGCACGAGGTGACCCACCGGACGCAGTTCACCGCCGTGCCGTGGATGCGCGCGTACTTCCTCAGCGAGGTGCAGGCGTTCGTGGACGCCGCGCAGGGCGGCGAGCACCTGCTCGAACGGCTGCGTCGGGGCGTCGCCACGCTCTCCGACGCGGTGAAGGACCCGGAGAGCCGGGCCAGTGTGCTGGACATTGTGCAGACCCCGGCGCAGCGGGCCGTGCTCGACCGGCTCACCGCGCTGATGACCCTGCTCGAAGGGCACGCCGAGTTCGTCATGGACGGGGTTGGGCCGCAGGTGATCCCGAGCGTCGAGTCGATCCGGGCGGCCTTCAACCGCCGGCGGGAGTCCGGCAACCCGCTGGAGAAGGCGATCCGCCGGCTGCTCGGCATCGAGGTCAAGATGCGGCAGTACGCCGAGGGCCGCAAGTTCGTGCACGGCGTAGTCGACCGGATCGGTATGGCCGGCTTCAACAAGATCTTCGCCTCACCGCTGACCCTGCCCCGGCTCGAGGAGTTGGGCGACCCGGACGCGTGGGTGGCCCGGGTGCACGGGCCGACCGGGGCCACTCCGGCCGCCGACTGAGCGGGAGAGCCGTGGCCGCGCTCGCCCCGCCGGTCGCCGCCGTCCGGGTCGCCGTACGCCGGGCGTTGGCCGGCCTGCCCGGGGCCGGGCCGGTGCTGGTGGCCTGTTCCGGCGGTGCCGACTCGCTGGCGCTGGCCGCGGCCACCGCCTTCGTGGCGCCCCGGCTCGGCCGGCGCGCCGGCCTGGTGACCGTCGACCACGGCCTGCAACCCGGCTCCGCCGAGCGGGCCGAGGCGGTCGCCGGCTGGGCCCGCGAGCTGGGGCTGGACCCGGTCGACGTGGTGCCGGTACGGGTCGCCGGGCGGCCCGGCGGCCCCGAGGCGGCCGCCCGCGAAGCCCGGTACGAGGCACTGATCGCCGCCGCCCGCCGGCACGGCGCGGCCGCGGTGCTGCTCGGCCACACTCGGGACGACCAGGCCGAGACGGTGCTGCTCGCGTTGGCCCGGGGCGCCGGCCCACGCGGGCTGGCCGGCATGCCGGAGTGCCGCGAGGTGGGCGGGGTGCGACTGCTGCGTCCGCTGCTCGACGTGGCCCGGGAGGACACCCGCAAGGCGTGTGCCGCGCTCGGCCTCACCCCCTGGGAGGACCCGCACAACGCCGACCCGGCGTACGCCCGGTCCCGGGTCCGCGTCGACCTGCTCCCGGCGCTGGTGGCCGCGCTCGGCCCGGGGGTGGTGGACAACCTGGCCCGGACCGCCCGCCTGCTCGCCGCCGACACCGCCGCGCTCGACGAGTTGGCCGCCGCCGCGCTCGCCGACGCACGCTCCACCGAGGGCGGGCTCTCGGTCGACGCGCTGGTCGCGCTGCCCGCCGCCGTACGCACCCGGGCGCTGCACGCCTGGGCACGGGAGCTGGGCGCGTCCCCGGCCGCGCTGTCGCACCGGCACATCGCCGCGTTGGACGCCCTGCTCACCGCCTGGCACGGCCAGGGCGCCGTGCACCTGCCCGGCGGCCTCCCGGTGGTCCGGCGCGGCAACACGCTGATTCTCATGTATGGGTTAGCTCATGACGAGAAGCCGTTCAATGCCTGAATCAATCCTGGCTTGGTTGAGGCCTGGACGCGCAGGCCGCGACACGCCGTTGCAAGTCGATGAACAGACCGTCAATCCACGGGTTGACGTGGACAAAGAAAGAGGGGAGCGGCCCTCGCAGGGCGGCTCCCCATCTTTAGACTTCGAGCTTGGTGGCTCTGGTGGGAGCAGAGCACTCCGTGACCGGTGCCCCTAATCGCTTGGATGTTCCTCTGAGCGATCCGTACGCAGCACACGTGACTGCTCGTCTGCTGGATTTTTTCGCCGACACGACGCCATGGCCTCGGCGTCTGTGGGACGTGAGTAGCGTGCTGGCTTTGGAGGAGGCGTGGGAGGCCGGTGACTGGCAGCGTGAGCAGGTGCTGTCCAGCGGAGCTGGTGTCCTGGTACCTGCGTTCCCTTGAGCGGTTGCTCGGGCCCGACCGGGGATTGGGTGACAGCCAGCTTCGGAAGGAGTTGACGCAGTTACTGCGTTCAGGATTGGGACCGGACAGCCAGCAACGGCGGCGACTTCCGGCAGCTGATGCCGCTGATCAATGACGGGTATCTGCGGCGGTGGATGATTGCTGCGGAAGGGGCAGCTCCGCCGTCCCCTGAGCGCCTGGCGCGCGGTCGCCACCCATCTCTTGGACCGGGGGTGGAGTTCCGGGCGGCTGCACCGATGGGTCCACGATACGGCGGCCCTGCCGGACGCGACGCTGCGTCATCTGCTTGAGTTCGCGGCAGACCTCTCACATTGCGAGGACAGCGAGTTTGAGGTGCTGGTGCCGTTCGCGTCGGTACCTAAGCATCAAACACTGGCCGTGGGGTTGCCGGAATGGTTGACTGCTCCCGCAGCTGCCGCGTGGTTTCGAGCCGAGGGCGTAACGCGGCCACCCCGCCACAACGGCGCGTTCCTCTACAAGGTGAGAGCGAAAGACGCGGTTGCTGCCGCGCGGAAGGCTGGAGCTCTCGTCTTGCGGCTGCAGGCGAGGAGCACGTTCGCACGGTCTGGTCGAGGGCGTCTCCAGCCTGTTGGACATGTTTGAGTGAAGGCCTACCCGCAGCCGTTGCCGGTACAACCGCCAGCACGAGGCGCCGATGTCTTGTCGCTGAAGCGTGAACGCACGATGTACTCGGTGACCGGATCAGACCGCCTCGACGATGCATTGGAGTTGGCGGCACCGCTCAACGAGGGACCTCCGGCACCTGCGGTGTCCGGTGCATGGGCGGCGATCGAGTCGCTGCTATATCACCCCGGCGACAAGGCGGATCCTGACTCCGAGCGGAATCGCGCAGTGGCCGCTGATCGACTGGCAGCATTGGTGGCCTGTTCATGGCCCAGGGCCGAACTGACCGCGCTCTCGTACCGGCATGGTCCGGCAGAAGAAGACGCACTGCTGGGGAAGCTCGAAGTCGCGGCAACCAACGCGGAGCGGTGTCAGATCCTGGCCGCAGCGCTCGGCGGCGGTGATAAGCTGGCGTTGTCACTGCCCGGCGATGTTGCGGCGGGCCAGCGGATGACCAAAGTGCTGGCAAACCCGTTCAGGGAACTGGGTGACGTCAGGGCCGTGTTCGAAGGCGTGCTCCGGCGGTTGTACCGGCAGCGCAATATCGTGATGCATGGGGGAACGACTGCGGCGGTAGCGCTCGATGCCGCTCTGCGTACGGCAGCGCCCCTGGTGGGGGCCGGCATGGATCGTCTGGTGCATGCCAAGTTGACCCTGGGATTGGAACCCTTGGACCTGGTGGCCCGTGCCGAGAACTCTCTCGCTCTGGTCGGGGACCCGCTGGGCCCTTCGCTGACCCACCTGCTGGACTGAGCGCAGAACCCGCTGACATCTCAGCCGCAGCGGGGGTCGCCGGGAGCCGCCGAAGCCGGTAGAACGGGCGGATGGCGTACCCCCGGCAGCCCCTCCTGGCCCCCAACGGCGCCGTCGCGACCAGCCAGCCGCTCGCGGCGGCGGCGGGCCTGGCCGTGCTGCGGCGTGGCGGCAACGCCGTCGACGCCGCGCTGGCCACCGCGATCACCCTGACCGTGGTGCAGCCGCCGTCGAACGACATCGGTGGCGACCTCTTCGCGATTGTCTGGGACGGCGACCGGCTGCACGGGTTGAACGCGTCCGGGCGCTCCCCGGCGGGGCTGACCCGGGAGATCGTGCTGGCCGCGACCGAGCGGCGGGGCGCGGCGCCGGTCGAGGCGCTCGGCGGGACACAGGCGGCCGGGCCGGCGATGCCGGCCCGGGGCTGGCTGCCGGTGACCGTGCCGGGTGCGCCCGCCGGCTGGCGGGACCTGCACGAGCGGTTCGGCTCGCTGCCCTTCGCCGAGCTCTTCACCGACGCCGTCGGGTACGCCGAGCGCGGCTTCCCGGTGGCCGCCGGCACCGCCGCCACCTGGGCCCACGGAGTCGCCGGGCACTCCGGCCTGAGCGGGGCGGAGTTCGCGGAGTTCGACCGGGTGTTCACCGTGGACGGTCGGGCGCCCGGACCGGGTGAGTGGTGGCGCAACCCGGACGCGGCCGGGACGCTGCGCCGGATCGCCGAGAGCCGGGCGAAGGACTTCTACCGGGGCCGGATCGCCGCGGCGCTGGACGCCCACGCGGCCCGCACCGGCGGCTTCCTGGCCGGTGACGACCTGGCCCGGCACCGCTCGACCTGGGTCGACCCGGTCTGTGTCCGGTACCGGGGGCACGAGGTGTGGGAGCTGCCGCCGAACGGGCAGGGGATCGCGGCACTGCTGGCGCTGCAGGTGCTGGACGGGGTGGACCTGGCGGCGCTGTCGCCGGAGGAGCGACTGCACTGGCAGATCGAGGCGACGAAGCTCGGCTTCGCCGACGCGCACGCGTACGTCGCCGACCCGGATCGGGCGGCGGTGCCGACGGCGGCCCTGCTCGACCCCGGGTACGGGGCGCGGCGCCGGGCGCTGGTCACCGACCGGGCGGGGGAGCCGGTGGCCGGTGAGCCGGAGCGGGGCGGCACCGTCTATCTCTGCACGGCCGACTCGGGCGGCATGATGGTCAGCCTCATCCAGTCCACCTATCTGGCGTTCGGCTCGCACGTGGTGCTGCCCGGCCACGGCTTCGCGCTGCAGAACCGGGGCCTCGGCTTCCGGCTCGACCCGGACCACCCGAATGTGGTGGGGCCGGCGAAGCGGCCGTACCACACGATCATCCCGGGCTTCCTGACCCGGGACGGCGCCCCGGTCGGCCCGTTCGGGGTGATGGGCGGGCACATGCAGCCGCAGGGGCACGTGCAGCTGGTCTCGGCGACCCTCGACGCCGGGCGCGACCCGCAGGCCGCGCTGGACACCCCGCGCTGGTACTGGCACGCCGGCCGGATCGTGCTGGTCGAGCCCGAGCTGGACCCGCGCCTGGTCGCCGGCCTGCGGGCCCGCGGGCACGAGGTGGTGGTCGCCGACCAGCCGGCCGCCTTCGGGTACGGGCAGGCGATCTGGCGCCACCCCGCGGGCGGGTACGTCGCCGGGTCGGAGTCCCGGGTCGACGGGGCGATGCTGGGCTGGTGATCAGGCCTCGACCCGCTCCCGGAAGGTGGTCCGGTAGGCGTGCGGGGTGGTGCCCACCCGGCGGGTGAAGTGGTGCCGCAGCGCGGCGGCGTCGCCGAAGCCGGCCTGGTCGGCCACGTGCTCCACGCTCAGCCGGGTCTCCTCCAGCAGCCGCCGGGCCAGCAGCACCCGCTGGTTGGTCAGCCAGTCGTGCGGGGTGGTGCCGGTCTCGGCGCGGAACCGGCGGGCGAAGGTCCGCGGGGCCATGTCGGCCCGGGCCGCCAGCTCGTCCACGGTCACCGTCCGGTCCAGGTGGCCCATCAGCCACTCCAGCACCGGCTCGAGCGTGGGCGCCTCCGGCGCCTTGGGGATCGGCGCCTCGACGTACTGGGACTGGCCGCCGTCCCGATGCGGTGGGACGACCATCCGCCGGGCCAGCCGGGTGGCGGTGGCCGAGCCGTGCTCCTGGCGTACCAGGTGCAGGCAGGCGTCGATGCCGGCGGCGGTGCCCGCGCTGGTCAGTAGTCGGCCGTCCTGCACGTAGAGCGAGTTGCACCGCACCCGGGCCGCCGGGAACCGCCGTTGCAGGTCGTCGACGTGCCGCCAGTGGGTCGTGCAGTCCCGCCCGTCGAGCAGCCCCGCCTCGCCCAGCACGTACGCCCCGGAGCAGACGCTGAGCACCCAGGCGCCCCGGTCGGCGGCCCGGCGCAGCGCGTCCAGGACCGGCGCCGGCACCGCCGCCCCGTCGGCGTGCGCGGGCACCGCGACCAGGTCCGCGTCCTCGATCGGGGTCAGGTCGGCGTGCGGGGTGAGCAGGAAGCCGGAGCGGCTGCGGACCGGCCCGCCGTCCATCGTGCAGACGTCGAACCGGTAGCCGGGGAAGCCGTCGGCGGTGCGGTCGGTGCCGAAGACCTCGGCGAGCACGCCGAGTTCGAAGGCGGCGACGTCCTCGAGCGCGATGACGGCCACGGAGCGGAGCATGTGACGAGGGTAACCCGAGGGGTGGCAGAAAATCGATGCCCCCTGGCATTCCTGCCACTGTCCGGGTGATGCGGTCAGTCGCAGACTGGTTCCACTCCGGTGCGCACCGGCGGCGAAACCGACATCAACCATGTGAAAGTGAGCGCCGCCATGGCCCTCCTGCTGCTCCTCTTCTTCCTGCTCTTCCTGCTCGTCGCCAGTGCCTCCGGGTTGACCTCCGACAGCCGGGACTCGGCCGACTGGAAGCCGACCGACGACGGACGCCGTTGGCGCTCCCGTACCTGCTGAGGTGATTTACCCCTTCCGTGCCGAAAATCCCCGGCGGGACCGCGCCAAAAGGGGCGGCCCCGCCGACGGGGGCCAGCGGGCGTACGGCAGGCTATGACCATGGCTGACGGCTCCTGGTACGACGCCGACATCGACCACGTGATCATCTCGGAGGCCCAGATCCGCGAGAAGACCGCGGAACTGGCCAAGCAGGTTTCGGCGGACTACGCGCACGTCGACGACGGTCTCCTGCTCGTCTGCGTGCTCAAGGGCGCGGTCATGTTCATGGCCGACTTCGCCCGGGCGCTGGGCCGTCAGGGCCCGCCCGCCGAGCTCGAGTTCATGGCCGTCTCCTCGTACGGCCAGGGCACGACCTCCTCGGGCGTGGTCCGGATCCTCAAGGACCTGGACCGGGACATCGCCGGCCGGCACGTGGTGGTCGTCGAGGACATCGTCGACTCCGGCCTGACCCTCTCCTGGCTGCTGCGCTACCTGGAGTCGCGCTCCGCGGCCAGCGTCGAGGTGGTCGCCCTGTTCCGGAAGCCGGACGCGGTGAAGGTCCAGGTCCCGGTGAAGTACGTCGGCTTCGACATCCCGACCGAATTCGTCGTCGGGTACGGCCTCGACTTCGGCGAGCGCTACCGCGAGCTGCCCTACGTCGGCGTGCTCAAGCCCGAGGTCTACGCCCGCGCCTGATCGGCCGGGGATACGTCAAGCGGACGTTCAGCGGGCTCTCAGTCTTTCGGACTACGGTGGAGGCCGGTGGCGTGGAGGCACTCTCCACGCCCGGCCCCTCGACCCGCGTGACCGGGCGGTCGGGAGGTCGGGTGGGGAGCTCCCGCCACGCCGGCTCGATCCTCGGTTCGCCGTGCGCGTAAGTGCCGGGCT
>NZ_JAPDPH010000235.1 GCF_026013475.1 Micromonospora yasonensis
CTCCGCCCCCACCGGTCCCACCCGCATGAGCTTCACGAACCAACCTCCAGACGATAGGTACGAATTGCGGTGCCCGCCGTGACGGCGGCCCGCTCACCGGCGGACAGCTCGCTCAGGCAGCTGTCGATCGCCTCCAGGGCAGTGGAGTAGGAGGCGACCAGTTCGCAGACCGGCCAGTCGGAGCCGACCATGAGCCGCTCGGGACCGAACAGGTCCAGGGCGGCCTTGACGTACGGCCCGATGGTGGCGACGTTCCACCCGGGGCCGGCCTCGGTCAGCAGGCCGGACAGCTTCGCCACGACGTTGCCGCAGGCGGCCAGTCCGGCCACGGCCGCGCGCCACTCGGCGAACCCGTCGGCTCCCGCGCCGATCCGCGGCTTGCCGAGGTGGTCGAGCACGAAGACGGTGCCCGGGGTGGCGCGCGCCGCCTCGGCGCTGGCGGCCAGTTGCCCGACGTGGACGACGAGGTCGTAGGCCAACCCCGCGGCGCCGATGGTGGCCAGCGCCGCCCGCACGTCCGCGCGGGCGAGGTAGGCCCGGTCGTCGACGCCCTGCACCTGGTCGCGGACACCGACGAGCTTCGCCCCGCCCGGCAGCTCGCGGTAGCCGGCCAGCGTGGCGGGCAGGTCCGGATCGGTCAGCGACGCCCAGCCGACCACACCCGCGATCTGCGGGGTGGCGGCGGCCAGCGCGAGGAACTCGGCGGTTTCGGCGCCGTCGCAACGGCCCGCCTCGACCAGCACGCTGGCGGTGACGCCTGCCGCCGCCAACCGGGGCGTGAGGTCGGCGACGGTGTAGTCGCGCCGGATCGCTGCCAGACCCGGCTCGGCGAGCCACGGGTAGTCAGCGGTCCACAGATGGTGGTGTGCGTCGACGATCACGGCGTGGGCACCTCCTCCGGCAGCAGGCCCTCCTGCTTCAGATCGGCCCACAACGCGCCCGGGATGTCCCACTCGAACATCGCCACGTTGTCGGAGAGCTGCTCCGGATCCCGGGCCCCGATCACGACGCTGGCGACCGCCGGATGGCCGAGCGGGAACTGGATCGCCGCCGCCCGCAGCGGCACCTGGTGCCGTTCGCACACCGCCCGGATCGCCATCGCCCGCTCGACCAACGCCTGGTCGGCTGGGGCGTAGTCGTAGTGGGCACCCGGCTTCGGATTGGCGAGCAGACCCGAGTTGTACACGCCGGCCGCGAGAATGGAGATGCCCTTTTCGACGCACAGCGGCAGCAGCTCGGCCAACCCCGACTGATCCAGCAGCGTGTACCGCCCGGCGAGCATGAAACAGTCGAAGTCGCCGGCCCGGGCGAGGTCCACCAGCATCTCGGCCTGGTTCATGCCCGCGCTGACCGCGCCGATGTCGCCCCGCGCACGCAACTCGGCCAGCGCCGGGTAGGCCCCGCTCACCGCCTCGTCGAAATGGTCGTCCGGGTCGTGGATGTGCGCGATGTCGATCCGGTCCAGGCCCAACCGGTGCAGGCTCTCCGCGTGCGAGCGCAGCACCCCGTCGTACGAGAAGTCGAAGACCGGAGTGAGATCGCTCGGCTCCGCCCAGAACTCCTGCGTGTCGGTACCGGCGGGCACGAGCAGCCGACCGACCTTGGTCGACAGCGTGAACTCCGCGCGCGGTTTGCCCGACAGCACCGCCCCGGCCCGGCGCTCCGACAGGCCACAGCCGTAGAGCGGGGCGGTGTCGAAGTAGCGGAGCCCGAGATCCCAGGCCGTCTCGACCGCGGCCCGGGCAACCTCGTCGCCGACGGCGGTGAACAGCCCGCCGATCGGCGCGAGCCCGAAGCCCAGCCGGGTCACCTGCACCTCGGTACGCCCCAGGCGGACCCGTTCCGTCGCTTTCACGCGGCCTCCTCCGCGCCATGGATCAGACGAATGACCGCCTGACTCATCCGGTGGTACTCGTGGTCGTTGACCAGCTCGCCGACGACGGCGAAGTCGCGCATCACCGCGATCCGGTCGGCGAGGGTGACCGTCTCCGGCAGATCCGACGAGATGAGCAGGATGGCCATACCCTGTCCGGCCAGTCCGGTAATCAACTCATGGAAGGCGGCCTTCGTGCGGACGTCGATGCCCACCGTCGGCTCGTCGATGATCAGGACGTCGCAGTCGGCGGCCAACCATTTGGCCAGGCTGACTTTCTGCTGGTTGCCGCCGGAGAGCTGCCCGGCGAGCTGGTCGGGTGAGGCGAGCCGGATACCCAGCCGGTCGGCGTACTCGGCGACCAGCGCCCGCTCCGCGCGATCCCGTACCAGTCCCAGGCGCGACAGCCGCCGCCACACGGTCACGGCGGTGTTGCGCGCGATCGTCTGGGACAGGAAGAGGCCTTCCTCCTTGCGGTTCTCGGTGACGTAGCCGATGCGATGCCGCCGCAGCGCGTCACCCACGTCGCGAATCCGGGCCGCCTTCCCGTGTACCCGTACCTCGCCGGCGGTGATCTGCTTGAGTCCGAGCAGGGCCTTGGCCAGTTCGCTGCGGCCCGCCCCTACCAGGCCGTACAGGCCGAGGATCTCGCCGGGGCGCACGGCGAGGTTGACGTCGTGGTGCCCGGCGGCGGTGGCGACGGCCGCGAGGACCAACGCCGGCTCGGCGGTGGGGTCCGGGGTGCGGGGGGTGAGCCGTACCTCCTGGTAGGCCCGGCCGACCATCAGGTCCACGATCTGGCCCCGGGTGTGGGCGGCGAGAGGTTCGGCCTCGGCGACGCTGCGGCCGTCCCGCAGGACGGTCACCGTGTCGGCGACCGCGAAGATCTCCTCCAGTTTGTGGCTGACCAGCACGACGGCGTGGCCGCGTTCGCACAGCCGACGTACGACGGCGTACAGCCGGTCGGCCTCGTCGCCGGTCAGCGACGCGGTCGGCTCGTCGAGCAGCAGCACCTTCGAGTCGGCCGACAGCGCCTTGGCGATCTCCACGAGCTGCATCTGGGCAACCGACAGCCCCGACACCGGCGCATCGGGGTCGATGTCCACCTCGAGCAGGTCCAGGCAGCGGCGAGCCTCCGCGCGGATCCGGGCCCGGTCGAGCAACCCGTTACGTCGGGGAAGGTGCTGCAGGCAGATGTTCTCCGCGACGCTGAACGCCGGGATCAGGTTCCGCTCCTGGTGCACCACACCGACGCCGGCCCGTTGGGCGTCCTGCGGGCCGGCGAAGCGCACCTCTCGCAGCCCGTCCGGCCCGGCCAGCCGGATGTGCCCGCCGTCCGGCCGGTACACACCCGTCAGCAGCTTGATCAGCGTGCTCTTGCCGGCGCCGTTCTCCCCCAGCAACGCGTGGACGGTGCCGGCGGAGACGGTCAACGTCGCCTCATCGAGCGCCCGCACGCCAGGAAACGTCTTGACCAGCTTCTCGGCCGACAACACGACACTCATCGCGCACCTCCGGTGAGCCGCTCGCGGGCCCGGCCGAGCAGGACCGCACCGAGCACGACCGCGCCGATGATGAGGTCGACCCACCGGCGGTTGATGTCGAACTGCGCCTGGGTCACGTCGACCAGCCGCACCAGGAATGCCGCCAGCACCGTGCCGGTCACGCTGACCACGCCGCCGACCAGGGCTACCCCGCCGATGATCGGCGCGGCGAAGCTGGGCAGCAGCAGGTCATCGCCGATCGAGGCGTTGACCGAGCCGAACGCGGCGACCACGATCACGGCGGCGACCCCGGCGAGCAGACCCGACAGGGTGTGGGCGAGCACCAGCGCCCGGTCGTTGGAGATGCCCGACAGCCGCGCCGCGAAGGGATTGCCGCCGGAGGCGAGCAGGCGACGCCCGGACACCGTACGGCGGAAGAACAGCGCCGCCACGACGGCGACCGCCAGGGCCAGCAGGAACACCACCGGTATCCCGAGCACCGACGCCTGGCCCACAGCCCGCAGCCCCGGCGAGTAGCCCTGATAGGTGCCCGTCCCGTGCACTCCGTAGCGCAGCCCTTCCAGGACCGTCATGGTGGCGAGGGTGACGATGAAGCCGTTGATCCGGGTGAAGACCACCAGCAGTCCGTTGAGCAGGCCGACGAGCGCCCCGAGGGCGAGGGCGGCGAGCACCGCGAGCGGGGCGGGCAGTGCGGCGTCGACCATCAGCCAGGCCGAGGCCATGGCGCAGAAGCCGGTGAGCACGCCCACGGAGAGGTTCATCTGGCCGACGGCGAGCACCACCATCTGGGCCAGACCGATGACCATCGGTACGGCGAGGAAGCTCAGGAAGGCGTCCATCGTGCCCGCGGTGAGCAGGTTGAAGTCGGTGGCCACGGCGAGCGTGGCGAAGCCGACGACCGCGACGGCGGCGAGGGTGAACTCGTTGGTGCGTACCAGGTTCTTCATGACGAGGACACCGCCCTCCGCTCGGCGAGCACGGCCCGCATCCGGTCCAGCGACAGCGCGGCGAGCAGCACCAGCCCGATGTAGAGCTTCAAATCCTCCAGCGAGAACTGCAGCAGGTTCAGGCCCTTGTAGATGACCTGGGTGAGGGTCGCGCCGAGCACCGTGCCGAGCACACTGACCGCGCCCCCGGCGAGCAGCGTGCCGCCGAGCACCGGGGCGAGGAATGACGGCAGCAGGAACGACTCGCCGATGTTGGCGGAGAAGGCACCGTTGTTGGCGGCGAGCAGGAAGCCGGCGAGGGCGGCGAGCAGGCCGCTGAGCGCGTGGGCGGCGACGACCCGCCGGTGCGTGGGGATGCCGGACAGCTGGGCGGCGACCGGATTGGCGCCGGTCATAAGGATCTCCCGGCCGAGGCGCGCGGAGCGGAACAGCAGCCCGACCGCCAGCGCCGCGACGAGCGCGAACGGAACGACGAGCGGGACTCGAGGGCCGCACACCTCGCCGAGGCAGTAGTCGGCGAAGGTGTCGAAGCGTAGCTCGGCCAGGCCGGCCGGCTTCACCGCGAACGCGACGCCGTCGGTCGCCCGGGTGTAGAGGATCGTCACCAGGCCCAGCAGCCCGAAGTCGAGCGCGAGGGTCACGACGAAGGAGTTCACCCCGGTCCTGGCGATGACCAGGCCGGCGAGGGCGCCGATCGCCGCCCCGACGGCCAGGCCGACGGCGAGGCCGACCAGCAGCGGCACGCCGAGCCGGTCGTAGGCGAGGCCCATCGCGAACGTGGACAGTGCGGCCATCCGGCCGACGGCCATGTTCATGTGGCCGAGGGACAGCACGGCGAGTTGGGCGAGGCCGACGACGGCGTACACGCTGATGTCGGCCTGCAGTGGGGCGAGGGTGAGCCTGGGGTCGAGGAACGCGGGGGTCAACGACGAGAAGAGCGCGACCAGGACGACGATGACGATGACCAGCCCCAGGCGTGGGTTGGCCCAGAACGGCAGGGTGCGGGAGCGCGTGCCCGCGACCGCGGCCGGCGGCGCGGGGGGCGCCGCCGGCGGGGTGGTGGCCGTCGTCATGCGACCCTCCGATCCTCGATCGCGTCCCGGTCCCAGTCGATGCCGAGGCCGGGGTCGGTGGGCGCGAGAGCGTGGCCGTCGGCGACGGTGATCTCGGACCGGGTCACCGCCCGCAGCTGCGGGATGTACTCGAGGTACCGGCTGTTGGGCACCGCGGCGCACAGGCTCACGTGCAGCTCCATGAGGAAGTGCGGGCAGACGGCGACGTTGCACGCCTCGGCCAGGTGGGCGACCTTGAGCCAGGGGGTGATCCCGCCGACCCGGGCGACGTCGACCTGGACGATGCCCGCGGCCTGGCGGCGCAGGTACTCGGCGAACTGCCCGATCGAGTACATCGATTCGCCGACGGCGATCGGGATGCTCGTCGAGCGGGCGAGCAGCTCGTGCCCGGCGACGTCGTCGGCGGGCAGCGGCTCCTCGAACCAGGCGAGCCCGTGCGGTTCGAGCAGCCGCGCCCGGCGGATCGCCTCCGCGGTGGTGAGCGACTGGTTGGCGTCGACCATCACGTCGAGCCGGTCGCCGACGGCGGCCCGGACCGCGGCGATCCGCTCGGCGTCCTCGGCCGGGTCGGGCTTGCCCACCTTCAGCTTGACGCCCGGCCAGCCGGCCGCCTGGGACGCTTTCGCCCCGGCGACCAGCTCGTCGGTGCTGAGGTGCAGCCAGCCGCCCTCGGTGTCGTAGAGCGGGATACGGTCCTTGGCCCCGCCGGCCAACACCCACAGCGGCAGGCCGGCGGCCTTGGCGCGCAGGTCCCACAGCGCGGTGTCGACGGCGGCCAGGGCCAGCGAGGTGATCGCGCCGACCGTGGTGGCCCGGGTGCTGGCGTAGAGGTCGCGCCAGACCGATTCCACCCGGGCCGCGTCCTGCCCGATCAGGCGGGGCACCAGGTGGTCGCGCAGGAGCGCGAGCATGGCGGTCCCACCGGTCCCGATGGTGTACGAATAGCCGGTACCCTGCTGGCCGCCGGCCGTACGGACCTCGACGAAAACCGTCTCCTGCTTGAGGAACGCCTGCACCGCATCGGTCCGGACGGTCTCGACGGCGATGTCGACCAGGTACGCCTCGGCGTGCGTGATGACCGACATCACCGGCACGTCAGGTACGTGGCGTCGAACTCCTTCTTGAGTTCGTCGGTCTTGGCGGAGCGGTCGGCCTCGTAGCCGTCCACGTTGGCCTTGGTCACGACGAACGAGCCGGAGTCGATGATCACGCCCGGTTGGGACATCGTGCAGCCGCCGGCGAGCTTGCTGAGCGCGTACGAACCGACGTAGGCCTGGCCGACCGGGTTCTGGAGCACGGTGCCGGCCACGGAGCCGTCCCGGATACCGTCGAGGATCGTCTTGTCGTCGTCGATGGCGATGACCTTGATGGCCAGCTTCGCCTGCTTGACGCCTTCGGCCGAGGCGACCGACGGGTTGTAGGCGGTGTTGACGATCGCCTGGATCTGGTTGCCCTTGGCGGCGAGCAGGTCGGCGACGGCCTTCTGCGCGCTCTGCAGGTCCTTGTCGATGTCGGTGACGTTCTGGAGCAGCACGACCTTGCCGCCGGTCTCGGCGACCGCCTTCTCCACGCCCTTGATCCGGCGCTGCGTGTTGGAGTCGACCTTGTTGCCGGTCAGGTGCACGAGGTTGCCCTGCCCACCCATGGCGTCGATGGCGGCCTTCGCGGCCTTGTACGCGGCAAGCTCGACATCCGTGGAGAGGCAGAAGTCAGCCTTGTTGACGTCGCCGGCCGGACACGAGGCGAGGGAGGCGACAGGGTAACCCTGGCGCTTGAGGTCCTCGAAGGTGGAGTTGATGTTGTCGGGCGACACGCCGAAGATGCCGAAGGCGTTGTAGCCCTGTGCGGCGAGGGACTTGAGCACGTCGTTCTGCTTCGTCTGGTCCCAGCCGGCGGTCTCGTTGTACGTGACGTCGCCGAGCTTGAAGTCAGCCTTCGCCTTCGCCCCGGCGTCCTTCCACGGCTGGAAGTACGGGTGCGAGCCGCCGGGGACGAGCGCCACCTTCATCTGCTCCGGGTTCATCCTGCCCGCGGTGTCGCCGGTGTCGGCATCACTCTTCTTCGTGCACGCCGCCGTTGTGGCGGTGAGCGCGAAGGCAACGAGACCCACACCGAGACGGGCCAGCGCAGTGCGCTTCATCGGGTTCTCCTCAAGGGAACCTCACGGGGGTGAGGGGGTGGTGGTAGCGTACGCATCCCCAGGCAGCGATCCCGTGGGATCTTTCCTATAGGATGCTTGCCTGCTAGTGTCTACTCGCTCACACCGTCACAGTCAAGGGGCCGAAGGAGACGAGATGACCGAAACGATCCGCGGCCGGATCCGTCCCGCCCGACGGCTCACCCTGACCGAGGACGTGTACGAGACGATCAAGGGCCTGGTCATGGACCACACCCTCCCCCCGAACGAACGGGTGAACATCGACGCCCTGGCCCGCGAGCTCGACGTCTCCCCCACCCCGGTACGGGAGGCGCTGGCCCGGCTGGAATCCGACGGCCTCGTGCGCAAACGCCCCCTGTCCGGGTACACCACGACCCCGCTGCTGAGTCGGGCCGAGTTCGACGACCTGTTCGACATGCGCCTGCTACTGGAAGGCGACTCCGCCGCCCGAGCGGCCGCGAACGCCTCCACCGCCAACCGGCAGCGGATCAGCACCGAGGCCGACGCGACCGTCGGCGTCGAGGCCGGCGACGGATACCGCAGGCACGCCGCGTTCACCGCACTGGACGCGAAGTTCCACGACCTCATCGCCGAGGTCGCCGGGAGCGCCCTGCTGCGCGAAGCCATCACGCGGCTGCACTCCCACCTGCACCTGCACCGGCTGTACTTCCCCGCCGCGCAGGCCGCTGACACCACCGTCGAGCACCAGCGCATCGCCGCGGCCATCACCCTCGGCGATCCGGAAGCCGCCACGGCGGCCATGCGTGACCATCTGACCGCCGCCCGGCTGCGCCACCTGCCGGCCTTCGACCAGATGCCGTCGGGTCCAGCGGCCTGATCCCGGCGGGCCGGCACGCACCGAGGAGGCAGCTTGCGCATCGCCCTTTTCATCACCTGCGTCAACGACCTCGCCTACCCCCAGACCGGCATCGCGGTCACCCGCATCCTGGAGCGGCTCGGCCACACCGTCGACTTCCCCACCGCGCAGACCTGCTGCGGCCAGATGCACGCCAACACCGGATACCGCGCCGAGGCGCTGCCGATGGTCCACAACTACGTCAAGGTCTTCGACCGCTACGACGCGATCGTCACCCCGTCCGGCTCGTGCACGGCGATGGTCCGCGACCAGTACCCGAACCTGCACCCCGCGGCGGCCGCCGTCGCCGCCCGCACCTATGAGCTGTCCGAGCTCCTCGTCGACGTCCTCGGCGTGACCGACGTCGGAGCCGAGTTCGCCGGGCGGGTCACCTACCACCCGACCTGCCACGGCCTGCGGATGCTGCGGCTGGGTGACAAGCCGCTGGCGTTGCTGCGCCAGGTGCGCGGTATCCACCTGGTGGAGCTCGACGACGCCGAGGAGTGCTGCGGCTTCGGCGGCACCTTCGCCCTGAAGAATCCCGACGTCTCCACGGCGATGCTCACCGACAAGTGCCGCCGGATTCTGGACACCGGCGCGAGCGTGCTCGCCGCCGCCGACAACTCCTGCCTGGCGCACATCGGCGGCGGCCTCGGCCGCGGCCGGTCCGGAGTCCGGGTCATGCACTACGCCGAGATCCTCGCCTCGACCGGAGCGCCCGCATGAGCCAGCACGCCACACCGGCCCACGGCGGTGGCCGGATCACCGCTCCCCTACCCTTCCCGACGGCCGCCCGGCCCGAGGTCGCCAACCCGCAACTGCGCGCCAACCTGCGCCGCGCCACCCACACGATCCGCGGCAAACGCCGGCGCGTGGTTGACGAGGTGCCTGACTGGGCGGCACTGCGCGACGCCGGCGCCGCGATCAAGGCCGATGTGCAGCGCCGCCTGCCCGAGCTGCTGGAACGCTTTGAGGACGCGGCCACCGCCGCGGGCGCACACGTGCACTGGGCGCGCGACGCGGCCGAGGCCTGCCGCATCGTGGTCGAGCTCAGCCGCGCGGCCGGCGCGACGGACGTCGTGAAGGTCAAGTCGATGGCGACCCAGGAGATCGAACTCAACGACGCGCTGGAAGAAGCCGGCATCACCGCCTACGAGACCGACCTCGCCGAGCTGATCGTGCAGCTCGGCGACGACACCCCGTCACACATCCTGGTACCCGCGATCCACTACAACCGCGCACAGATCCGCGAGATCTTCCGACGCCGGATGGCCGACGCACCGCCACAGCTCAGCGACGAGCCACGCGAACTGGCCGAGGCGGCGCGCACCCACCTGCGGCGGCGGTTCCTGTCGGCCAAGGTCGCCGTCTCCGGCGCCAACTTCGCCGTCGCCGACACCGGCACCCTGGTGGTCGTGGAGTCCGAAGGCAACGGGCGGATGTGCCTCACCCTGCCGCAGACGCTGATCAGCGTCGTCGGCGTCGAGAAGATCGTGCCCAGCTTCGCCGACCTGGAGGTGTTCCTCCAGCTCCTGCCCCGCTCCTCGACCGGCGAACGGATGAACCCGTACACCTCGATGTGGACCGGCGTGACGCCCGGTGACGGACCGCAGGAGGTGCACATCGTCCTGGTCGACAACGGCCGCTCGGCGGTGCTCGCCGACCCGGTCGGGCGGCAGGCGCTGTCCTGCATCCGCTGCTCCGCGTGCCTCAACGTCTGTCCGGTGTACGAGCGGGCCGGCGGCCACGCCTACGGCTCGGTGTACCCCGGTCCGATCGGGGCGATCCTGTCACCCCAGCTGACCGGGGTGGCCGACAACGCCTCCCTGCCGTACGCCTCCACCCTCTGCGGAGCCTGTTACGACGTCTGCCCGGTGAAGATCAATATTCCGGAGGTGCTGATCCACCTGCGGCAGCAGGCACCGCACCCGGTGGCCGAGCGGGCCAGCATGCGTGGCCTGTCATGGATCATGCGCAACCCCCGACGGTGGGCCGCCGCCCTGCGCGCCGCCCGGCTCGGCGCCGGCCCTCTCGGGGCCGCCCGGCAGCGGCGGATCGGCGCGCGCACCCTGCGCTGGCTGCCCTGGCCGGGCTCGGCGTGGACCCAGTCCCGCGACGCCCCACTGCCCGCGCCGCAGACCTTCCGTGAATGGTGGGAAAAGCGTTGAACGCCCGTGACGAGATTCTCGCCCGCCTGCGTACCGCCCTGGCCGACGCGCCGCCGCCGGTCGAGGTGCCCCGCCGCGGCATGTCCCGG
>NZ_JAPDPH010000236.1 GCF_026013475.1 Micromonospora yasonensis
AGGCGGCCGCCGCCGTCCGCGCCTCCTGGTTGGCCCGGGCGGCGGCCGCGGCCGCGTCCTCGGCGTCGCGGCGGGCCTCGTCGCGTTCGCCGTGCGCGGCGGCCACCCGGGCGGCGGTCTCGGCGCGGACCTCGGCGAGCTGGCGTTCCACCCCGGCCGGGGAGAGTTCGGCGTGCAGCGCCTCGCTGAGGGTCACCACGATCTGGTCGAGCCGGTCCACCGCCTCCCAGGTGCGGGCCACCTGCCCGGGCAGGCCGGGGGCGTTGCGGTGACGCATCCGGGAATTACGCGAGGCGCGCTGGCAGGCGCCGTCGTTGTCCCGGCAGTAGCGGAACGGCCGGCCGGCGCCGGCGCGCTGCGGCACCTCCCGTCCGCAGTGCGCGCAGGGGCGGGTCTCGGGGGCGGGCTGGGCGTCCATCGGGGGCGAAGTCTAGTGGCCGGCCCCGGGCCCGGCGGTAGGGTGCCGGAATGCCGCTGTCGCCCTACATCGCCCGGATGCGCCGCCACATCGGACACGAACTGCTGATGCTCTACGGCGTCAGCGGCGTGGTCACCGACGACGCCGGGCGGCTGCTGCTGGCCCGCCGGGGCGACAACGGCCGCTGGTCCGTCCCGGCCGGCATGGTCGACCCGGGCGAGCAGCCGGCCGACGCGCTGCTGCGCGAGGTGTACGAGGAGACCGGCGTCAAGGTGGAGATCGAGCGGGTCGGCGGGGTCGCCACCCACCCGGTCGTCTACCCCAACGGCGACGTCTGCGAGTACCTCAACGTCTGGTTCCACTGCCGAGCCGTCGGCGGCGCGCCCACCGTCGACGGTGAGGAGTCCCTCGCCGTCGACTGGTTCTCCCCGAACGACCTGCCCGAGCTGGACGACTGGTCCCGGCTGCGGATCGCCACCGCGCTGCGCCCGGACCGGGCCGCCTGGTACGCCGCCCCGGATGAGCACCACCCGGCCCTGCACCAGCCGGACAACCTTTGACCGTGGTCACCGGCCGGTGCCGGTGCTGCTGCACCACCAGCCCGGACACGTCAGGGTGCCGCTGAGCACGTACGACACGGTGCTCGCGGCGGCCCCGGCGTGCCGGGCGACGTCGGCGATGGTGACCTGGCCACCGGTGGTACGACCGCTCATCGGGCGGCCCCGCACCGGGCCCCGGCCGGCGCGGGCGGCGGTGGTGACCGTCACCGCGCCCACCAGGCGTACGTCAGGGGCGGACCGCCGACCAGCAGCGTGTGGGTGGCGTCCTCCACCACCATGGCCCCCACCGCCTCGTCCCACCAGGCCAGCTCGTCGGTACGCAGGCGCAACGTGACCCGGGCGCTCATCCCGGGATCCAGGGTGACCCGGGCGAAGTCGCGCAGCTGCCGCAGCGGCTGCTTGAACCCGGGAACGGCGCTGCCGGCTGTAGAGCTGCACCACCTCGGTGCCCGGGCGGGTGCCGGTGTTGACGACCTCGACGCTCACCTCGACCGCCTCGCCGACGGGCACCGCGACGAGCTCAACCGGAGGTCAACGTATTCGAAGCGGGCGTAGCTGAGCCCGTGCCCGAACGGGTACAGCGGCTCGCCCCGGTGGTAGAGGTAGGTGGCGTCGGCGCCGATGATGTCGTAGTCGAGCAGGTCGGGCAGCTCGGCGGCGTCGGCGTACCAGGTCTGGGTCAGCCGCCCACCGGGGTCGGCGTCGCCGAGCAGCACGTCGGCCAGCGCGTTGCCGTGCTCCTGGCCGCCGTGCGAGGTCCACAGCACCGCCGGCAGGTGCGCCTGCGCCCATCCCACCGCGTACGGGTAGCTGCTGGTCACCACCAGCACGGTGCGCGGGTTGGCGGCGTACACGGCGCGCAGCAGTTCCTCCTGCCCGGCGGGCAGGGCCAGGTCGACCCAGTCCTCGGTCTCCCTGCCGTCGACCATCGGGTGGTTGCCGAGCGCGATCACGGCCACGTCGGCGGCGGCGGCCAGCGCGGCGGCCTCGGCGGTGCCGTCGGCGTCGACGGTGACGCACCGGCCGGTGGCCAGGTGGCGCAGCAGCGCGGTGCCGTCGGGCCGGTGGTGGAAGCGGAAGGTTTCGCGGACCACCCAGCCGCCCGGGCCGGGCCGGTCGTTGACCAGCGCGCCGGTCTCGTGCGCGCCGACGTGCCGGCCGTTGCCGACCGCGCGCAGCGCCAGCACACCCTGCCCCCAGTCGAGGACGTCGAACGCGCTGGCATCGCCGTCGAGGGTCAGCGGCCCGCCTTCGGGGGTCGGCGGACCGCACGGTCCACCTCGGACTCGCTGATCAGCCCGCGGTGCAGTGCTGCGGTCAGCCGTTCGACGGTGGGCGTGCCGTCCCGGTCGTCCTCGGTGAAGCTGTCGATCCCGGCGCGCAACGCGGCCGCGAATCCCTCGACGTGGTCGGGCAGGTGGCCCTGCACGCCGGCGATGTTGCCGACCGCGCCGGCGTCGTCGACCACCAGGATCTCGTCGTCGGCCCAGGCGCGCAGCTCGTCCTCGATGAGCGGGCTCAGGTGCGCCGGCACCCCGTTCACCCGGTTGTACGAGACCATCACGGCCACCGCCGCGTCGGCTTCGAGGGGAGCGCGGAAGGCGGGGAACTCGTACTCGTGCAACACCCGGGGTGGCAGGTCGCTGGAGGTGGCGGCCAGCCCGACCACCTGCGGGAAGACGGTCGCCGGGACGCCGTGCAGCGCCTCGGTGCCGGTGCGGAACGACGGCAGGCCGAGTCGGGGCACCGGCGCCTGCCACTGGTGCAGCAGGCCGAGCTTCTCCGTCAGGGTGAGCCGGGCCAGCAGGTCGTCGAGGCGCTGAGGGATGCGATCGGTCATGGCGAGGTGCCTTCTGTAGGGCGTGCGGTCCGCCCGGCGGTGGGTCGAAGCGCTTCGACGACCGTCGTGACGAGTGGCGGCGCTGGCGGGAGGGGCGGCCGTCGGCCCGGACGCTGGTGAAGCGCTTCGACGACCGCGGAAAGAAATGCCGCCCCGACTGCCCTGTGCCGGAGTGGCCCGTACCGAGGTTGGCACCCGGACACCGAGCCGGTCAAGGCCGGCTCACCGGCCGCGTTCCGTCCGGCCTGGGCGGAGCGGCAGCCTGCGGTCTCAGGCGGCCGGCAACCGGCCCGCCTCGACGGTGGCGAGGGCGGCGGTGGCGCCGCCGAGGGCGCTGGCCGCCGAACCGAGGGTGCTCGCCTCCAGCCGGCAGCCGCCGGCCTGCGGGGCCAGGGTGCGGGCCGCGAGTTCGGTCCGGGCCGCCGGCAGCAGCCAGGGCGCCAGCGCGGCGAAGTGCCCCCCGACCACGACCACCTGCGGGTCGAGGAGGTTGGCCAGGACGGACACCCCGTGGCCGAGTTGCCGGCCGACCTCGGCCAGCCCGCTCAGCGCGGCGTCGTCGCCGGAGCGGGCGAGGGCCTGGATCCGGTCGATCTCCGGCAGGTAGTCGGTGACCGGACCGTGCTGGGCGGCGTCGGGCAGCAGCCGGCGGACCACGGCGTCCACGCCGGTGAGCGCGGCGAGACAGCCACGCCGGCCGCAGGCGCAGACCGGGCCGGCCGGGTCCACCGGCACGTGGCCGAGCTCGCCGGCGAAACCGCGGCCGCCGCGCAGCAGTTGGCCGCGGCTGACCAGGCCCTTGCCGACCGCGACCCCGCCGGTGAGGTGCACCAGGTCGGTGGTGCCGGCGTACGCGCCGTGCCGCTGCTCGGCCAGGACGGCGAGGTTGGCGTCGGTGTCGACGCCGATGGTGAAGCCCGGGTCGCGCAGCGCGCGGCGCAGTTCGGCGGCGAGCGGCACGTCCCGCCAGCCCAGCGCGGACGCGAGCGGGACGCCGTCGTCGGCGTCGACCAGTCCGGGTACGCCGACGGTGAGGCCGAGCACGGCGCGGCCCTGCCCGGTGACCCGGGTGATCGCACGGCGGGCCAGCGCGGCGAGCGCCTGCACGGTCTGCCCCGGCGTGGCGGCCGTGGCGGCGAAGGCACGCCGCCAGGTGAGCAGCCGGTTGCCGCCGAGGTCGACGGCGACCGCGACCAGTTCGTCGGCGCCGATCTGCAGGCCGAGCCCGGCGTACGGCTCGCCGTCGAGGACCAGCCGCTGCCGGTTGTCTTGTGGGAGGGGTCACCGTCGAGCCGGTCGACGACAGCGTGACCATCCCGGCCGGCGGTGCGGCCGTGCTCCGCGAGCTGCTCCGCTGACGGTCAGGGGGTGGCAGCGACGGCGCGGGACCGGTCCGCCGCGATCCGTACCGCGAGACCGGCCAGCACGCTGCCCATCACGTACCGCTGCACCCTGGCCCAGGTCGGACGGCGGGTGAGGAACGCCGACACGCTGCCGGCGGTGAGCACGATCAGCCCGTTCACGGTCAGCGCGATGCTGATCTGGGTCAGCCCGAGCAGCAGGCTCTGCACCGCGACGTGCCCCCGCGCCGGGTCGATGAACTGCGGCAGCAGCGACACGTACAGGATGGCGATCTTCGGGTTCAGCAGGTTGGTGACCAGGCCCATGGTGAACAGCCGCCGGGGCCGGTCGGGCGGCAGCGGCGCCGGGGTGAACGAGGTCCTGCCACCGGGACCTTACGCCCGTTCGGCGGCCGGGCTCGCCACCGACCGGGGTGACCGGCGACACTACCGGGATGTCGATCGTGCTGCGTGCCGCGCCCACCCCGACCGCACCCGGCCTGCTGCTGCGACCGTGGCGCGACGGCGACGTCGAGGCGTTGCTGGCCGCGTACCGGGACCCGGTGCTGCTGAGCTGGACCCGGAACCCGGTGACCACCCGGGCCGAGGCCCGGGCGTTCCTGCGACGCAGCCGGCAGGGCTGGGCGGCCGATCGACGGTTCAGCTTCGCGGTACTGGAGCCGACCCCAAAGGGGGAGGGACTCGTCGCGAACGTGGTGCTCAAGGAGGTCATCCCCGGCCGGCCGGACGCCGAGATCGGATATTGGACCGCGGCGCCGGCGCGCGGGCGCGGGGTGGCGCCGCGCGCCGTGGACGCGGTCAGCGCGTGGGCCTTCGCCCGCTTCGCCGCCCACGGGCTGACCCGCCTCGAACTGCTGCACCAGGTCGACAACCCGGCCTCCTGCCGGGTCGCCGAGAAGAGCGGGTACGTCTTCGCGGAGGTGCTGCCCGCCCGGCCGCCGTTCCCGCGTGACGGCCACCGCCACGTCCGCCAACGGGAATGCGCCGCCCGCGGGGAGCGCTGACCGGCGTCGGGACCAGCGGATACGGTGGGTGCGGGAGGTGACGGCGGTGACGTACGGCTGGGAGGCGGCGGTCGAGGCGCAGATCCGGTCGGCCCAGGAGCGGGGTGAGTTCGACAACCTGCCCGGTGCCGGCAAGCCCATCCCGGGGCGGAACCTGCCGTACGACGAGTCGTGGTGGATCAAGAGCTTCCTGGAACGGGAGCAGCTTCCGGCCGACCTGATGCTGCCCACCCCGCTGCAACTGCGCCGCCGTGTCGAGCGGCTCCCCGGCGAGGTGCGGGACCTGCCCACCGAGGAGTCGGTGCGCGCCTACGTCGCCGACCTGAACACCGAGATCGTGGCCTGGCTGCGTACCCCGACGGGCCCGCGCGTGGTGGTCCGCCCGGTCAACGCCGACGACGTCGTACGCCAGTGGCGAACCGACCGGGAGCGGACGGCGGCCGAGCGGGTCCTCGCCGCCCCGGAAGCCGCTCCCGGTGCCCCGGCCCGGCCCCGGCGGCGCTGGCGGCTGCCCTGGCGACGGGGCTGAGCGCGACGCGCGGCAAGCCTCAGTCCAGCGCCGCCCGCCAGGTCCAGGCGGTACGCCGTGGCCGGTCCCCGAGCGGCGCCCGACCGGTCATCCAGAGCAGCACCGGCACCGGCTCGCCGTCCGGCGCGTCCGGGAAGAGCCGGCGCAGCACCCCGGCACACAGCGGCTCCGGCGGCGCCCAGTCCAGGCCGAGCCCTCGGGTGAGGTCGTGGGTGTGCAGCAGGATCTCCGCCACGCCCATCGCCGCGAACCCGCCCGGGTCGCAGGGGCCCCAGTGCCAGGCCCGGCTGTCCGGGTCGGCGGTGTCCACGACGGCGGCCAGCACGCCGGCGGCCGAAGTCGCCACGGTCAACAGGTCGGCGGGGCCGGCATCGGGGCGCACCCGCAGGTCGAAGGGGAGATATCCGCCATCGGGCCGCCCGGTCACCTGCCCGGCGTAGGCGAGCAGGTCGTGCGCCACGTGCGCCGCCGTCGTCCAGCACGACCACTCCAGGTCGCCCGCCCGGACCGTCCAGTCCCGGTCGGTGGTGCCCCGCAGTACCGGCGTCATCTCGGCGGCCGCCGCCCGTACGTCCGCCCCGGTCATCCCCGTCACGCCCCCGACCCTGCCATCGGCCGTCCCGCCCGGCCAGCCGGGGCCGCCGGCCGACATGCGTTCGCCGCGCATCCGGGGGCGGTTCCGACGATCAGAGGGACTCGGCCGGTCTCCGGGCGGGGTCCGGCCGGCAGTCGAGGTAGGCGCCCAGCGCGGCGGCACCGGTGAGCATGGCGCGGCTGCGGGCCGAGAGACGGGCGTGCCAGTCGCGCAGCGCCGACTCCAGGGGTGCGACGCCTCCGGCGGAGCGGACCTGGACGATCAGCGGGGCGATCTGCTCCAGGAGGTAGCCGCCTCGTCTGAGCTGGTGGATGAGCAGGGCGTCGCGTACGTCGGCCGCGGTGTAGACCCGGTAGTCCGTCTGCGGGTCGCGGCGCGGCTGGACCAGGCCGGCGCGTTCCCATTTGCGCAGGGTGGCTGGTCGGATGCCGAGCCTTCTCGCGAGGGGGCCGACGAACGTGTCACCGCGTTCCTGCGGTACGGGCTCGAGGTCGCGAAGCGCGGCTTCGACGGCCTGAAGGGTGCGGCGGTCATCGAGAAGCTGAACGTGACTTTCGTCGATGAGCCGAAGCGCGTCCTCGGTCGCGTCCCGGTTGATCGCCTGCATGATCGACGTGGCCGTCTGGTGGCCGTGTCCGGGCACGAGGGCGAGGAACGCGCGCAGCGCTTGCGCGTGCAGCGGCGTGTAGGTGCGGTAGCCATGCGGAGTGCGTTCGGCGCCCGGAAGGATCCCGGCCGCCTCGTAGTTCCTGACCGCCTGCGTGGACAGGCCGTGCTCACGCGCCAGGTCAACCGGCCTGAGTTGTCCGTCACTTTGAAGGTTGTGCCGCACCGTTCTGCCGTAACTGCGGGAAAAGTTTCAACCGACGGTTCAACGATACCGTTGAGGGAATGACTGCTGCTATCAAGGACGCCGCCCATGTCGTCGATGCTGCCACCGTCATGGGGTTGCTCCCGGCCCGGCCGCGGCTGCTTGCCCTGGGTGAGCCCACCCACGGCGCGGACGTTCTGCTCGACCTGCGAAACGATCTCTTCCGGCAACTCGTCGAGCAGGCGGGTTACCGGACGATCGCGATCGAGAGCGACTGCCTGATGGGCCTGGTCGTGGACGACTACCTCACGTCGGGTACGGGCACCCTGGACGAGGTGATGGAGCGCGGCTTCAGCCACGAGTGGGGTGCCTTCGCGGGCAACCGTGAGTTGGTGCGCTGGATGCGTGCGTACAACGAGGGCCGGCCCGTGGCGGAGCGGCTGCGTTTCGCCGGTTTCGACGGCCCGCTGGAGACCACCGGCGCCGCGAGCCCTCGGCAGGCCCTCACCGCGCTGCACGCGTACCTCACCGCCCGGGTTGACGCCGACCTGCTTCCCTGCACCGCGGAGACGCTCGACCGCCTGCTCGGTGCCGACGACCGGTGGACCAATCCCGCCGCGATGATGGACCCGTCCCAGTCCGTGGGGCAGACGCCCGAGGCCAAACAGCTGCGGCTGCTCGCCGACGACCTGGTAACCCTGCTTGACACGCAGACGCCACACCTGATCGCGGCGTCCTCACCGGACGACTGGGACCGGACACGGATGTACGGCCGTACCGCCGTCGGCCTGCTGCGGTACCACTTCTGGATGGCCGACACGTCACCGAGCCGCATGGCGCGGCTGCTGGGTGTGCGGGATTCGATGATGGCCGCCAACCTCCTGGCCCTCACCGAACGCAGCCCGACGCTGGTCCACGCCCACAACGCACATCTGCAGCGGAACAAGAGCACGATGCGGATGTGGGAGGGACCGGTGGAGTGGTGGAGCGCCGGGGCGATCGTCAGCACCCAACTGGCCGAGGGGTACGCCTTCCTGGCCACGGCTCTGGGCACGATCCGCCACCACGGTGTGCAGACCCCACCCCCGGACACCCTCGAAGGGCTCCTGTACGCGCTCCCGGCGGACCGATACGTCGTCGACACCCGCCGACTGGCGGCGATCCTCGGCGAGGGGACGCCCGCTTCCCGGGTGTCCCCTTGGTTCGGCTACGCCCCGCTGGACCCGGCCCACCTGACTGGCTATGACGGAATCCTGTTCGTCAGGGACGCCCCGCCGAGCTAGGACCCTCAGCTTGCGGCGCCGGCTGCCCGGCGACGATCCACGGCCTCAGATCGTGACCGGGTGGCGCGGCTCGTAGAGGCCGAGCTCGCTGCCGCCGGGCAGGCGCAGTGCGGTGCGCAGCCCCCACCGCTCCTCGGTGACCGGGATCGTGAACTCGACGCCCTTCGCCGCCAGCTCGGCCCGGGTCGCCTCGACGTCGTCGCACATCAGGAACAGCTCGTGGGCCGGCTCGCCGTCGGTCGGGTGCAGGGCGAGCTCGGCCGGCGGCAGCCTGAAGATGAGCCAGCCGTGGCCGGCGTCGACGTGGCGATAGCCGAGCGTGTCCCGGAAGAAGGCCCGGTCCGCCTCCGGGTCGCAGCTGTAGATGATCACATGAGCGCCATTGATCATGCGTCGACCATAGCGGCGCGGCGGGAGGGGCGCAGGCCGACCGCCGGCGACCACCACCACCGCCGGTACCAGCAAAAATGGAGCGATCTTCCCCGACGGTGGGGAAGCTGACACCGACGACAGGAGCCGCATGAACCAGCCAGCCCACCGCGCTCGCGCTCGCGACCTCGGCGTCGTCGTCGGACCGTTGCCCATCGGGCGGCACAACGCGATCACCGACGTCTTCGGGGTGCTGGTCGGGCACACCACCGTCGACGACGGCGTCGACCTGCACACCGGCGTCACCGCGATCGTCCCGAGCCAACTCGGCCCAGGGCGGTGGGCCCTGCCGGCAGCCGTCTACACCGGGAATGGTTACGGCAAGCTCGTCGGCTCAACCCAGGTGGACGAACTCGGCGTACTGGAGTCACCGATCGTCCTGACCGGCACGCTCTCGGTGTTCCGGGCCGCCGACGCGCTGCTGACCTGTCTGATGGACCGCCGACCGGACGGCCTGTCGTTCAACCCGCTGGTGGGCGAGACCAACGACGGTCACCTGTCGGACGTCCGGCGCCGCCCGATCACCGAGGAGCACGTGCTGGACGCCATCGCCGGGGCGTCCGACGACCCGCCGGCGCAGGGCTGCGTCGGTGCCGGAACCGGCACCACCGCCCTGGGCTACAAGGCGGGGATCGGCACCTCGTCCAGGATCGTCCACGGGTTCGACCCCCCGGTGACGGTCGGCGCCCTCACCCAGTCCAACTTCGGTGGTGTGCTGACCGTGCTGGGCGTCCCGATGCCGGTCCGGGACCTGATCCCGGCTGCCGACCGAGCCGAGCCACCCGGCAATTCGTGCATGATCGTGGTGGCCACCGACGCACCCCTGGACGCCCGGCAGCTCGGCCGCCTCGCCCGACGGGCCGTCTTCGCCATGGCCCGGGTCGGTGCGTCGTACAGCAACGGCAGCGGCGACTACGCGATCGCGTTCAGCACGGCCGAGCCGGGCCAGCCGCCGCTCTCGGACGCGCAGCTCGATCCGATCTTCGCCGCCGTCCTGGACTCGGTCGAGGAAGCGTTGCTCAACTCGCTCTTCGTCGCCACGACCACGGTCGGGGTGGCCGGTCGCGTCAGTCACGCCGTACCGCACGAGGCCGTCGTCCAGCGGTTGGCGGCGGCCGGGCGCCTGGCCGCCTCGGCCTGACTCGGCTGTCTCTTCTCGGTCGTAGCCGCCACCGTAGCGTAGGCGCATCGATGGGCGGTGGAGCCATTCGGCGAAGTCGGGGGGCGGGCGGTGGATGTCCGACGAGAACGGCGGCCATTCCCAGCTCCTGGCCGACAGCGCCGCAGATCTGCTCGTCGTCTCGCCACCTACAGCGGGATGACCACACGAACCAGTCCCTGTCATGGTCTCGGCCCGAGACAGGCGTGTTCGCCTTCATTTTCGGTTGCTCAGGCGAAATCAGTTGGCGGGCTTGCCGAACCAGCGGGAGAGGTGGTCGTCCAAGTCCTGCTGATCGTCGCCGATCCAGGCGACGTGGCCGTCGGGGCGTAGCAGGACGCACGGAAGATCCAGTACCGCAGTGGGATCCCCGAGGTAATCGACCCGGTCCGACCAGCCGCCGACGGTCAGGCGTTCGGTGCGGTCCAGCAGCAGGCCGCGGCCGCGATGCAGCAGACCGTAGAGGTGGCCCTGTTTCACGTCGATGTCGCGCAGGCGGCGGCCGAGCAGATCGGGGCCTGCGCCGAAGTCGTAGCGGATGCCGATCGCGGTGATCTTCTCAATCAGATAGCGGTTCACCTCGTCGAAGTTCATCAGTTCGGTGA
>NZ_JAPDPH010000237.1 GCF_026013475.1 Micromonospora yasonensis
CTGCCCCGCCGCCGGTCCCTGCTGGTCGCCAACCACGTCTCCTGGCTGGACATCCTCGCGGTGCTCGCGGTGTCCCCGGCCCGGATGCTCGCCAAGCGGGAGGTACGGGACTGGCCCGTGGTGGGCCTGCTCGCCGCCGCGGCCGGCACGGTCTTCGTGGACCGGTCCCGGCCGCGTGACCTGCCGGCCACCGTCGGGCGGGTGGCCGCCGCGCTGGGCGCCGGCCACTCGGTGGCCGTCTTCCCGGAGGGCACCACCTGGTGCGGCGTGGCGGACGGCTGCCGGCCCGCCCGCGGATTCCGCCCGGCGATGCTTCAGGCCGCGGTGGACGCGGGTGCGCCGGTCGTGCCGCTCCGGCTGAGCTACCGGTACGCGGGCGACCCCACCACACTCGCCGCCTTCCTCGGCGAGGAGACCCTCTGGGCGTCGGTACGCCGGGTGCTGGCCGCCCGGGACCTGACCGTGTCGGTCGGGGTGGCCGCGCCGCTGCACCCGGCCGCCGGGGCGGACCGGCGGGCGCTGGCCCGGGCCGCCGAGTCGGCCATCCACCTGGCCCGGCCCCGGGCCGTGATCCGGTCGGTCGGCGCCCGGGACCGGTCCGCCGCCGGTGACGAACATGGTGCGGGCGGCCGTCGGAGTGCCGAGATCAGCCTCGCCGGCATGCTGGCCCCCGCTTAGCTCGAAGGTCCGGCGCGGGCGTCAGCCGCCCCGGGGCGGGGGTGCGTCCGAGACGCCCTTTGGAGCTGACGTCACAGACGATTCACGCGGCGGGCGACACACTCGCGACAGTCTTGTTCAGTCGCGATGTATCGCGTTATGCTTCTCCCGTCGCTCGACGTGCCGTAGGTCGGCACGTCTCCGAGGGGAGGACGCCATGGCCAGCTGGACGGTCGACAGCCCGCTGCAGCTCACTCTGGACGGGCCGGTCACCCGGCTGGACGTCCATCTGATCAGCGGCCGGCTCAACGTGGTGGGCACCGACGGTCCGGCCCGGGTCGACATCACCCGGATCAGCCGTCGGCCCGTCCTGGTCGAGCACCGGGACGGCCGGCTGAGCGTCGGCCACCAGCGGCAACCGCGCTGGCCGGGAGTGCTCTGGTGGCTCGGTCAGCTCGGCCGCCGGTTCCGGGCCGAGGTGTCGATCGCCGTACCGGCCGACGTGCTGGCCGACCTGCGCCTGGTGGACGGTTCGCTGGTCGCCTCCGGGCTGCGCCGGGACACCCGGGTCGATGTCACCTCCGGCCAGGTCACCCTGATGGGGCTGCGCGGCCGCACCAGCGCGAAGGTCACCTCCGGGCCGGTGGAGGCGCTCGGTGTGGGGGGCGACCTCAACCTGGAGACGGTCTCCGGCGAGCTGATCCTCGCCGACAGCGCGCCCGAGCGGGTGCGCGCCCACGCGGTCTCCGGGTCGATCACCTGCGACCTGGACAACCCCCGGGGCAGCGAGATCCGGCTCAGCGCCATCTCCGGCAGCATCACCGTCCGGGTCCGGGAGGACAGCGATCTCGCCGTCCACCTGCACACCACCTCCGGCCGGATCACCAGCGGCTTCCCGCAGGTCTCCGGCGGCCCCGGGTTCGGCGCGGTGAAGGACAGCCACGGGGTGCTCGGCTCGGGCGGCGGTAAGCTCTGGGCCTCCGCGACGTCCGGCAGCATCGCCCTGCTCTCCCGGCCCGTCGAGGACGACGACGACCTTGAGGAGCTGCCGTGACCGCCGTGTTCAGTCACGGGCGGCTCCGGCTCTACCTGCTTAAGCTGCTCGACGACGGCCCGAAGCACGGCTACGAGCTGATCCGGCTGCTGGAGGACCGCTTCCTCGGCCTGTACGCGCCGAGCGCCGGGACCATCTACCCACGGCTCCAGCGCTTGGAGGTCGAGGGCCTGGTCACGCACACCGCCGCCGGCGGCCGCAAGGTGTACGAGATCACCGAGGCCGGCCGCGCGGAGCTGCGGCAGCGCGCCGACGAGCTGGCCACCCTGGAGTCCGACATCACCGCCTCCGTCGCGGACCTCTCCGCGCTGGCCGGGGAGATCCAGACCGAGGTACGCGGCTCCGTCCGTGACCTGAAGCGGGAACTGCGCGAGGCGGCCCGGCAGACCCGCCGGACCCGCTGGGAGCCGCCTCCGACCCGTCCCGCCGCCAACGGTGGCCGGACGGTGCCCGCCGAGTCGCCCCTGCTCGCCGAGTTCGACCAGCGGCTCGCCGCGTTCACCGTGGAGGTCGGCGCGTTGGTCCGCGCCGGCCGGCTCACCGACACCCAGCTGCGTACCGCGATCCGGCTGCTGGACGGGGCGCTGGACGGGCTGCGCCGGCTGCTTCGCTGAGGCCGGCCCGCGGAGCGCGCTCACAGGTTGTTTCCAGGATCCACCCAGCGCGACCGCAGCCAGTGCGCGGATGATGGGTGCCATGGTGGCTACCCAGACCGAGGCCCGACTGCTCGTCGTCGAGGACGACCCGAACATCCTCGAGCTGCTCTCCGCGAGCCTGCGTTTCGCCGGCTTCGACGTCGCCACCGCGACGAGCGGGAGCGCGGCGCTGAACGCCGCCAAGGACCACCGGCCCGATCTGGTCGTCCTCGACGTGATGCTGCCCGACCTCGACGGTTTCGAGGTCATCCGGATGCTCCGCGAGGGCGGTACGCGTACCCCGGTGGTCTTCCTGACCGCCCGGGACGCCACCGACGACAAGATCCGCGGGCTGACCCTGGGCGGCGACGACTACGTCACCAAGCCGTTCAGCCTGGAGGAGCTGACCGCCCGGATTCGGGCGGTGCTGCGGCGGACCGCCACGGGCGAGCAGGCCCCCTCCCGGCTCACCTTCGCCGACCTGGAGCTGGACGAGGAGACCCACGAGGTGCACCGGGCCGGCCAGCGGGTGCAGCTCTCGCCGACCGAGTTCAAGCTGTTGCGCTACCTGATGCTCAACGCCAACCGAGTGCTGTCCAAGGCGCAGATCCTGGACCACGTGTGGAACTACGACTTCCGGGGCGACGACAACATCGTCGAGTCCTACATCTCCTACCTGCGGCGCAAGGTCGACAACACCCAGCCGCGGCTGATCCACACCCTGCGCGGGGTCGGGTACGTGCTGCGCAAGCCGGCGGCGTGAGCGCCGTCCACGACGCGAAGGGCTGGCTGCGCGGCGTACCCCTGCGGGTGAAGCTGGTCGCCGCCGTCCTCGCTCTTGTCGCGGCGGCCCTCCTGGTGATCAGCTCCCTGACCACGTACTTCCTCCGCCAGTACCTGGTCGACCAGGTGGACGACCAGCTCCGGGGCGACACCGCCGGCGTGACCCGGCTGCTGGACCAGGGCGGGGGGCCGGTCGTCATCGACCTCCCCTCCGACTTCGTAGCCGCTGAGGCGACCCCCCCCCAGCGAAATTCGAGGGCCCTTCCACTACTCGGGCCTTCGCGCCGCGGAACTGCCACGGCTCCCCACCAACTACGCCAGCTACCGGTCCGAGGTCGGCGAGCCGCGCACCGTGCGTTCGATCGACGGCCGGACCCGTTGGCGCATGATCTACACCGACCTCGGTGACGGCCGGGTCCTGGCCTACGGGCAGCACCTCACCGACGTCGACCGGGCCGTACAGCGGCTGATCTGGATCGACCTGCTGGTCGGCGGGGCGGTGCTGATCATCCTGGCCTCGGTGGGCGCGGGCATCGTGCGTACCAGTCTCAAGCCGCTCGTGGAGATCGAGCGGACCGCAGCGGCCATCGCCGGCGGCGACCTGAGCCGACGGGTGCCCGATCCCGAGGAGGGGCGGGCCTGCCCGACCTCGGAGCTGGGCCGGCTCTCCCGGGCGCTGAACGCGATGCTCGCGCAGATCGAGGCGGCCTTCACCGCCCGGGCGGCGTCCGAGGCGGCGGCCCGCAGCGCGGAGGTCGGCGCCCGGGACGCGGCGGCGGCGGCGCAGGCGTCCGAGGCGCGGGCGCGCCGCTCCGAGGAGCGGATGCGGCAGTTCATCGCGGACGCCTCGCACGAGCTGCGTACCCCGCTGACCACCATCCGCGGCTTCGCCGAGCTCTACCGGCAGGGCGCGGCCCGGCAGCCCGAGCAGACCGCCGGCCTGCTGCGCCGGATCGAGGACGAGGCGGCCCGGATGGGGCTGCTGGTGGAGGACCTGCTGCTGCTGGCCCGGATGGACCGGGAGCGGCCGATCGCGCTGGCCCCGGTCGAGCTGCCGGTGCTCGCCTCCGACGCGGTGCAGGCGGCCCGGGCGGTCGACCCGGAACGCCGGATCGAGCTGGAGATCGAGCCCGGCGCCGGCCCGCTGGTGGTGCTCGGCGACGACGCCCGGCTGCGGCAGGTGATCGGCAACCTGATGACCAACGCGCTCACCCACACCCCGCCGGAGGCCTCGGTGACCCTGCGGCTGCGGGTGGAGCCGGGCAACCTGGCCGTGGTGGAGGTGGCGGACACCGGACCGGGGCTCTCTCCCGAGCAGGCCGAACGGGTCTTCGAGCGGTTCTACCGGGTGGACGCCGCCCGGACCCGCCGGGCCGGCGGGCCGATCAGCACCGGGCTGGGGCTGGCCATCGTCGCCGCGCTGGTCTCCGCCCACCATGGCACGGTCGAGGTGGCCGAGACGCCGGGCGGCGGGGCCACCTTCCGGGTCAAGCTGCCGCTGCTGCCGGAGACGCCCGAGCCGGGAGAGTGACTTTCAGAAAACCTTCAGGCAGGTTCCAGGCTGGTCGCAGTGCCAGCGGGCAAGGTGGAGACATGACCGACCACGAGACCGACCCCCAGCGGACGCCGGCCCCCGCCGACGCCGAGCCGTCGCACCCCACCGCCGAGCTGCCCCGCACCGCAGACGGGCAGTCGGACTCCACCGCCCCGCTGCCCCGCGCCGCGAGCGGACAGCCGGACGCCGGCGGCAGCCCGGCCGCCGCGCCGGTTCCGGCCGACTCCCCGGCCGCCGGAACCCCCGCCCCGGCCGCCGCCGACGCCAGCCCGACCCACCCCGACAGCCCGTACGCGCCGCCGGTGGCGACCCCGTCCGCACCGCCCTACCAGACGCAGCAGCCCTGGTACGGCGGCCAGCAGCAGGGCTGGGCGCACCAGGGTGGCTACCAGCCGCACGGCGGCCCGGTGCCGCCGTACCAGAACCACCAGGCGCACCAGCCGTACCCTGGGGCGCAGCCGCCGCAGCCCGGCCAGCCGGTCCCGCCGTGGGGCCCGCAGCCGCAGCCGGTCCGGCCGAGTCGGGCCGGGAAGTTCGTCGGCGCGGGCGCGCTGGCGCTGGCCCTGATGCTCGGCTCCGGCGTGGCCGGCGGCGCGCTCGCGCTCGCCGTGGGCGGGCACACCACCATCACCCGTACCTACTCGGCGGCCCCGGTGATCAACAGTGCCGACCTGCCGAAGATCGCGGCCTCCGTCCAGGACAGCATTGTCACGATCATGACGGACAGCGGTGAGGGCTCCGGGGTGATCCTCAGCGCCGACGGGTACGTGCTGACCAACAACCACGTGGTCGCCTCGGCCAGCGGTAACACCGTGAAGGTGGTCTTCGCCGACGGCAAGACCGCGCAGGCGAAGATCATCGGCACCGACCCGAAGACCGACCTCGGCGTGGTCAAGGCCAGCGGGGTGAGCGGCCTGAAGGCGGCCAAGTTCGGCGACAGCGACGCGATGCAGGTCGGTGACCAGGTGCTCGCCCTGGGCAGCCCGCTCGGCCTGCAGGGCTCGGTGACCGCCGGCATCCTCAGCGCCCGTGACCGCACCATCCAGGCCGGCGAGGGCGGCCAGCAGCAGAACCCGCAGCAGGGCGGCGCCAGCTCGATCTCCGGCCTGCTGCAGACCGATGCTCCGATCAACCCGGGCAACTCGGGCGGCGCGCTGGTGAACACCCGGGGCGAGGTGATCGGCATCAACACCGCGATCGCCACCGCCGGACAGGGCAGCAACGGCAACATCGGTGTCGGGTTCGCCATCCCGAGCAACAAGGCCAAGGACGTCGCCGAGAAGCTCCAGCGTGGCGAGAAGATCAGCCACCCGTCGCTGGGGGTCAGCGTGAGCGCCGCCGAGGACGGTGGCGCGATGATCGGCGCGGTCACCCCGGGCAGCGCGGCCGAGAAGGCCGGGCTCCAGCGGGGTGATGTGATCACCAAGTTCGGCGACAAGGTGATCAACGACTCCAACGACCTGGTGGGCGCGGTCCAGTCCGGCAAGGTCGGCGACCGGGTCCAGGTGGAGTTCAAGCGGAACGGTTCGACCCAGACGGCGAGCGTGACCCTCGCCGAGACGTCCTGACCGACAGACCTGCCTCCTCCACGGGTGGCGGGTGACGGAGCCAAGGGGGTTGGCTTCGTCACCCGCCGCCCACTTTTTTCGGGGCTCACCCGATCCGGGTGAGCCCGGTTCACCCCGTCGGGCGGGACGCTCGACGGACCGGGAACCGCACGGGGAGGGACGTCATGACCACCACCAGCGCCGCCCGTACCGATCCGGAGATCCAGCGGGACGTGCTCGCCGAGCTGGACTGGGACGCGCAGACCCGGCCGGCCGAGATCGGGGTGACCGTCGCCGACGCCGTGGTGACGCTGACCGGCCAGGTGGACAGCTACGCCCGGCGCTGGGCGGCCGAGCGCTGCGCCCACCGGGTACGCGGCGTCCGGGCCGTGGCCAGCGACCTCGAGGTACGCCTGCCCATCGCCGAGGAGCGCACCGACGCCGACATCGCCATCGCGGCCAGTCGGGCGCTGGAATGGGACAGCTTCGTTCCCGCCGAGCGGCTGGACGTGACCGTCGCCGACGGCTGGATCATGCTCCGCGGCGAGGTGGAGTACGGGTTCCAGCGGCGTACCGCCGAGCGGGAGCTGCGCCGGCTGCGCGGCGTACGCGGGGTCACCAACCTGGTCGAGGTACGGCCGCCCACCCCGCCCAGCGACGAGCAGAACCGCCGCGACCTGCAACGGGTGCTCTTCCGCCGGACCGGCACGGAACGGATCGACGTCCAGGTCACCGGCGACACCGTGGTGCTCGGCGGGGCCGTCCGCTCCTGGTGGCAGCGGGAGGAGGCGGAACGGGCCGCCTGGGCCACCCCGGGCGTGCGCGAGGTGCACGACCGGATCGTGGTGACCCGCTGAGCGCCCGTTTACCACCGGTCAGGCCGGGAAAGCGCCCCCGATCACGAACGCCGGGACCTGGGGAGGACTCGTGCCCGTGAACCACCTGATGTCGGACCGCTCGCGCGCCCGGCCGTTGCGGATCGCGATGGTGGCGCCGCCCTGGCTGTCCGTGCCCCCACCCGGCTACGGCGGCCTGGAGCAGGTGGTGGCCGGTCTGGTGGACGGCCTGGTCGACCACGGCCACGCGGTGACCCTCTTCGGCGCCGGACGGGGCCACGGCACGGCTGCCGACTTCGTCTCCACCTGCCCCGACCTCCAGTACGACCGGCTGGGCGAGTCACTGCCCGAACTGGCCCACCTGGCCCACGTCAGCCGCCTGGTCGATCCCGCCGAGTTCGACATCGTGCACGACCACACCACGATCGGCCCGCTGGTCGCCGGGCGCCGGTCCGTACCCACCGTGGCCACCGTGCACGGCAACCCGGTGGGGGAGTACGGCACGGTGCTCGGCAACACCGACCGCGGGGTGGGCCTGGTCGCGATCTCGCACGCCCAGCGCCGGGCGAACCCGGACCTGCCCTGGGCCGGTACGGTGCACAACGCCATGCCGCTGCGCGACTTCCCGCGCAAGCGCGCCCCGGGCCGGGGGCCGGTGCTCTGGCTCGCCCGGTTCAGCCCGGACAAGGGGCCTGACCTGGCGGTCCGGGCCTGCCGGGCGGCCGGGTTGCCGCTCACCCTCGCCGGCAAGTGCAACGAGCCGGCCGAACGCCGTTACTTCGAGCAGGTGGTCGAGCCGATGCTGGCCGACGACGTCACCTTGGTGCTCAACGCCGACCGGGAGGCGACCCTGCGGCTGCTGCTCGACGCCCGCTGCCTGATCATGCCGATCCAGTGGGAGGAGCCGTTCGGCATGGTCATGGTGGAGGCGATGGCGACCGGCACGCCGGTGGTCGCGCTGCGCCGGGGCGCGGTGCCGGAGCTGGTCCGGCCGGGGTTGACCGGGCTGGTCTGCGATCGCCCCGAGGAACTGCCCGGGGCGCTGCGCGAGTCGGCCCGCCTCGATCCGGCCGACTGTGTGGCGCACGTGGCGGAGAACTTCTCGGTGGAACGGATGGCGCTCGGCTACGAGTCGGTGTACCGCACCTTCCTGGCTGCCCGGGCCACCTCCGCCGAACAGCCGCGGGCCGTTCCCGTCGTCGCCCGCTGACCGGTCAGGCGCGGGTGCCGGCCAGCTCGGCCACGGCCGCGTCGAGCCGCCGGGCGTACTCCGGGCTGATGCTGCCCTCGCGCCACCGCTCGGCGACCTTCCTGCGGAGCTGGTCCACCGCGGCGGCCAGATCGTCCGCCTCGGCCGCGGCGGTCGCGTTGTGCAGCAGGTTGCGCAGGTCCACCCCGACGTCCTCACGGATCTGGCCGGCGACCAGCCCGGCGTCGATCAGGTCGGCCACCCGGTTGGCCGCCTCGATCAGGTTGACCCCGGGCGGCGCGGGCGGGCCGCTGGTCGTGCGGGCCGGCCGGCTGGGGCGCGGTGACGGCGGCTCCGACCGGGCGCTCCGGGTTGGCGGCGTGGTGGAGGGGACGACCACCGGCCCCGCGACCGGCGGCGGTCCGCCGGACGGCGGCTCCCGGTCCGGGACCAGAGCGGGCACCAGCAGCGCGGCGCCGACGACCACCACCACACCGACCCCCACCAGCACCAGTAACCGGCGGCGGCCCGCCGGGCGGGTGGCGTGGGCCGCCGCCTCGCGGACCGGCCGGTCGTTGCCCGGGTCGATCCGGGCGACGGTGGGGAGGGCCGGGGCCGGTCCGGCCGGCACCCGCATGGTGGCGGCCTGCGGGTCGGCGGGCAGCAACTGGTCCCGCAACGCCGCCCCCACCTGGTGCGCGGTGGGCCGGCGCCGCGGGTCGCGGGCCAGGCAGCGCAGGCAGATCTCGGCCACCGGCGGCGGCAGTCCCGGCACGTCCAGCGTCGGCGCGTCGCTCTCGGCCAGCGCCTCGCCGAGCTGCTCCCAGGTGTCCGCCGGGAACGGCACCTGGCCGGTCAAGGTCTCGAAGAGCAGCACGCCCAGGGAGTAGACGTCGGTGGCGGGCTGGGCCGCCGCGCCGTCCAGCCGTTCCGGTGCCACGTACGCGGGAGTGCCGAAGGTGTCGCCGTCCTCGTCCTCGTCCGGCGCGCCGACCCGGGTGGCGATGCCGAAGTCCAGCACCTTCGCGCCGACCCGGGTCATCATCACGTTCGCCGGGGTGATGTCCCGGTGCACGATGCCCAGCCGGTGCGCGGCGACCAGCGCCTCGGCCACCTGCGCGCCGATCTCCACCGCCTGCGGCCAGGGCAGTGGCCCCTCGGTGAGCCGGTGCTCCAGCTCCTCGCCGGCGAGCAGCTCCATCACCACGAAGGAGGTGATGCTGCCGTCCGGCGCCACCGTCTCGCCGTAGTCGTGCACGGCGGTGACGTGCGGGTGGACCAGCTGGGCGGCGGACCGGGCCTCCTCGCGCACCATGTCCCGGAACCGGGCGTCCGCGGCGAGCGCTGGCGCAAGCACCTTCACCGCGACGATCCGGTCCAGCACCTCGTCGCGGGCACGCCAGATCACGGACATGCCACCGGCCCCGATCCGGTCGATGAGCCGGTACCTGCGGGCCAGCAAGCTGCCGCCGTGCAGTGACGCGTTCACATCGCACCTGCCTGGCTTGGGAGCGGTATCAGGTTGCGGGAATGTGTCCGGCGTGTCAACGGCTGTCCGGTCTGTCGTCGACGGCCTGCACATCCCTGGTCGCCGCCGGTGAGCAGGGGCGCCCGGCCGGCCGTCTCCGCCGGGCCCCCTTCCGGCCGCGTGCCAGGATGAACGGCATGGCAAGTGGTCCGGTGGCGTTCGTGCTCGGTGGTGGCGGCGTGCTCGGCGCGGTCGAGGTCGGCATGCTGCGCGCCCTGTTCCGGGTCGGGATCCGGCCGGACATGGTGCTCGGCACGTCGATCGGCGCGGTGAACGGCGCCCTGGTCGCCGCCGACCCGACCGAGGCGGTCACCGACCGGCTGGTCCGGCTCTGGGCCTCACCCGAGGCGAGCGAGGTGTACGGCGACTCCGTCGCCCGGCAGCTGCGCCGCTTCGCCGCCCGTACCCACCTGCACTCGCCCCGGCCACTGCGCCGGCTGCTGGAGAACGAACTGGGCGAGGAGACCACCTTCGCCGACCTCAAGGTGCCGTTCCGCTGCTGCGCGGCGAACATCGAGCGGGCCGCCGAGCACTGGTTCCACACCGGACCGGTGGTGCCGGCGGTGCTCGCCTCCGCCTCGGTCCCCGGCCTGCTGCCGCCCACCCAGATCGACGGCCAGCACTACATCGACGGCGGGGTGGTCAACTCGATCCCGGTCGGTGAGGCGGTCGCCGCCGGCGCGAAGCGGATCTTCGTCCTCCAGGTGGGGCGGATCGAACGCGAACTGTCCCCGCCCCGCCGGCCCTGGGAC
>NZ_JAPDPH010000238.1 GCF_026013475.1 Micromonospora yasonensis
AAGGCGTCCTTGACGTCTCGGCCGGCCTCCTTGACGTTCTGACCGGCCTGCCGGGCCCGCGCCGTGCTCTGCTCGCTGGCGCCCTCCGCCCGCAGCCGCTCGTTGTCGGTGGCGTCGCCGATCCGCTCCTTGGCAACGCCGCTCAGCTCCTGGGCCTTGTTCTTCGCCTTCTCGGTGAAGCTCATGGGACTCCCCTCCGCTGGGCGGTACACCGGGCCGTACGGCCCCGCTCTGCTGTCGCGTCCCCATCCGGTGCTCGCCGAAACGCCTGCCCATTGGGTGACCCGCGGCGCCACCTGTATGGCGTCCTAGGACACTAGGTGAACGGCGGGACCGCGTGGCTGGTTAACTGGACGGTATGGGCGAAATCCTGCTGATCCGGCACGGCGAGACCACCTGGAGCGCCAGCCACCGGCACACCTCGTACACCGATCTGGAGCTCACCCCCGACGGCGAGCGGCAGGCCCGCGCCCTGGCCATGATGCTGGCCGGCCGCCGCTTCGTCCGGGTGCTGTCCAGTCCCCAACAGCGCGCGCTGCGCACCGCGCACATCGCCGGTCCGGAGGTCGACGCCGCCGACCCCGACCTGGCCGAATGGAACTACGGCGAATACGAGGGACGCACCACCCCGGAGATCCACGAGGACCAGCCGCACTGGAACATCTGGACCGACGGTTGCCCCGGCGGGGAGTCACCGGCGCAGGTCGGCGAACGCCTCGACCGGGTGCTCGCCCGGGTCGCTCCCCTGCTCGACCGGGGCACCGTGGCCCTGTTCGGGCACGCGCACAGCCTCCGGGTGCTCGGCGCCCGCTGGATCGGGCTGCCGCCCGCCGCGGGCGGCCTGCTGCGGCTGGACACCGCCACGGTCAGCGTGCTCGGTCACGAGCACGGCCGGGCGGTCATCCTGCGGTGGAACCAGCCGGCTCCCCCGCCGCCCGGGCCCGCCCCCGACCTGTCAGGTCGCCATTGATCCGCGGCGGCCGGTTCTCGTACGGGGTCGACAGCACCACCGTGGTGCGGGTGGTGACGTTGGCGGCCGTCCGGATCTCCTGCAGCAGCCGCTCCAGGTCCGCCGGGCCGGCCACCCGCACCAGCAGCAGGTAGAAGTCCTCCCCCGCCACCGAGTAGCAGGAGTCGATCTCGGGCAGGTGGGCCAGCCGCTCCGGCGCGTCATCCGGCTGGGACGGGTCGAACGGCCGGATCGCCACGAACGCGGTCAGCGGCAGGTCCAGCGCCTCGAACGAGACGCGCGCGGCGTACCCCTTGATGACGCCGCGCTGTTCCAGCCGCCGGACCCGCTGGTGCACGGCGGACACCGACAGACCCACCCGCTCGGCAAGGTCGGTGTACGACAGCCGGCCGTCCCCGGTCAGCGCCGCGACGATGGCGCGGTCGATCTCCTCCACGCGGTGCAACCTACCGGAGACGACGCGCCCGTGCCGCACCCGCCCGGCCGGTCGTCAGGCTGGGCGGGCCGCCCGGTCGCGCACCACGCCCGCGTTCGCACCCCCAGGACGCCGGATCGACGGTGACCCCCGGAAGGGCCACTAGTGACCCTTGGCGAGCGCCCGGGAGATGACCAGCCGCTGGATCTGGTTGGTGCCCTCGACGATCTGGAGCACCTTCGCCTCCCGCATGTACCGCTCGACCGGGTGGTCGGCGACGTAGCCGGCGCCGCCGAGCACCTGCACCGCGTCGGTGGTCACCCGCATCGCCATGTCGGTGGCGAAGAGCTTCGCCTTCGCCGCCTCGATCGAGTACGGCCGGCCGGCGTCCCGCAGCCGCGCCGCGGACAGCATCAGGGCACGGGCCGCGGAGATCTGCGTGGCGTGGTCGGCCAGGATGAAACCCAGGCCCTGGAAGTCGATGATCGACCGGCCGAACTGCTCGCGCTCCTTGGCGTAGCCCACCGCGTAGTCGAGGGCGGCCTGGGCCAGACCGACGGCGCAGGCGGCGATGCCGAGGCGGCCGGAGTCCAGGGCGGACATGGCGATGGCGAAGCCCATGCCCTCCCCGCCGATCAGCCGCTCGGCCGGCACCCGGGCGTCGTCGAACGCGATCTGGGCGACCGGGGAGGCGTGCAGGCCCATGGTCCGCTCGGCGGCCTGCGGGTGGATGCCCGAGGTGTTGCGGTCGGCGAGCAGGCAGGAGATGCCCTTCGGGCCGGGGCCGCCGGTGCGGCAGAAGATGTTGTAGAAGTCGGCCACCCGGGCGTGGGTGATCCACGCCTTGGTGCCGGTGACCAGGTAGTCGTCGCCGTCGCGGATCGCCTTCGTGGTTAGGGCCGCCGCGTCGGAGCCGCCCTGCGGCTCGGACAGGCAGTACGCCCCGAGCAGCTCCCCGCCGATCATGTCGGGCAGCAGCTTGCGCTGTTCGTCGGTGCCGTACTGGGCGAGCGGGTAGCAGGACAGGGTGTGCACGCTGACCGCCTCGGCGACGGCGAGCCAGCGGCTGGCGAGGATCTCCAGCACCTGGAGGTAGACCTCGTACGGCTGGGCGGCGCCGCCGTGCTCCTCGGCGTACGGCAGGCCGAGCAGGCCGGCCCGGCCCAGGGTGCGCAGCACCTCGCGGGGGAACTCGGCGCGCTCCTCGAAGCCGGCGGCCTTCGGCGCGAGCTCGCGGTCGGCGAGTTCGGTGGCGAGGGCCAGCAGGTCGTGGGCCTCGTCGGTGGGGAGGATCCGGTCGACGTTCATAGCGCGATGAGCTCCGTGGGGGTGGTGTTGAGCCGTTGGCCGCCGTCCGCCGTGCAGACGACGATGTCCTCGATCCGGGCGCCGTGCCGCCCGGCGAGGTAGATCCCGGGTTCGACCGAGAAGGCCATGCCGGCCGCCAGGGGCCGGTGGTTGCCGGCGACCACGTACGGGTCCTCGTGGGTGTCGAGCCCGATGCCGTGGCCGGTGCGGTGCAGGAAGGCGTCGCCGTAGCCGGCGGCGGTGATGACGTCCCGGGCGGCCGCGTCGAGCGCCTCGGCGGTGATCCCCGGGCGGACCGCGGCCACCGCCGCCCGCTGCGCCTCGTGCAGCACGGCGTAGTAGTCGGTGAACTCGGCCGGGGCGGGGCCACCGACGACGTAGGTGCGGGTGCAGTCGGAGCGGTAGCCGGACGGCATGGTGCCGCCGATGTCGACCACCACCGGCTCGCCGGGCCGGATCGGCCGCTCGGAGGTGCCGTGGTGCGGGCTGGCGCCGTTCGGGCCGGCGGCGACGATGACGAAGTCGACGCTCACGTGGCCGGCCGCGCGGATGGCCGCCGCGACGTCGGCGGCCACCTCGACCTCGGTCCGGCCGGGGCGCAGCCACTCCCCCATCCGGGCGTGCACCGCGTCGATCGCGGCGCCGGCCTCGGCGAGCGCCGCGACCTCGGCCGGGGACTTGCGGATCCGCAGCTCGCGCAGCACCGCGGAGGCCAGGCGCTGGGTGGCCTCGGGCAGCGCGGCGCGCAGGGCGAGGACCTGCGCGGCCCACATCCGGTCGGCCAGCCCCACCGCCGCCACCGGGCCGGGCAGGGCCGCGCGGACCAGCGGGTACGGATCGGTGCCGTCGGGATGGTCGACGATCCGGACGCCGGTGGCCGGGGCGGCCTCCGCGCCGGGCCGCTCCAGGGTCGGCACGATCAGGGTGGCCTCGCCCTCGGCGGGCAGCACGAGGCAGGTCAGTCGCTCCCCCTCGTGGGCGTCGTATCCGGTCAGGTACCGCAGGTCGGAGCCGGGGGTGAGCAGCAGCGCGTCGAGGCCGGCGGCGGCCGTGGCGCGTTGCGCGGCGGCCAGCCGCTCCGCCGGATACAGCTTTTCGGATCCCACCCCCAGAGCTTAACGGTCGTTTGGGCGCTGGGGGAGCCGGTCGGCCGGTCGGACCCGTCCCGGAGTCGCCGGCCGTGATCACCGGGGCCGCGGAACGGGGCGAGCAACCGCCTCCCGAGCTGACCACCCCGTACGCTCGACGCCGGAGCAGCGGCACGAGGCGGAAGGGTCACGATGGACACAGCGGCGCGGATCGGACGGCTGATGACCATGCGCGCGCAGCCGGGGCGGGGCACCGAGCTGGCCGACACGCTGCTGCGGGTGGCCGAGGGCCTGCGCGGGTTCCCGGGCTGCGAGCTGTACCTCATCAGCCGGGACCACGCCGACCCGGACACCGTCCGGGTGACCGAGGTCTGGTCCGACGAGGAGGCCGTGCAGGCGGCGCTGGCCGCGGCTCCCGCCGCCGCCGGAGCCGCCCCGAGCATCGCCGACGTGCTGGCGCTGCTGACCGGGCCGCCCGAGCGGATCGACGTGGCGCCCCTGGGCGGGGTCGGCCTGCCCGGCGATGGCCTGGACATCGGCCATGCCCGCTGAGCCGCCGGAACTGGTCGTCACCGACGCCGACGCCTGGCGGCGGTGGCTGGACGCGCACCACACCGACCCGACCGGGGTGTGGCTGGTGCTGGCGAAGCGGGGCACCACCGAACCCACCCGGCTCGGCTACGACGAGGCCCTCGAGGAGGCGCTCTGCCACGGCTGGATCGACGGCCAGGTCCGCCGCCGCGACGAGGCGACCTACCGGCAACGGTTCACCCCGCGCCGGCCGCGCAGCCCGTGGTCGGCCCGGAACGTGGGCCTGGTGGCCCGGCTGACCGACGAGGGCCGGATGCACCCGGCCGGCCTCGCCGAGGTGGACCGGGCCCGGGCCGACGGCCGGTGGGACGCCGCGTACGCCGGGCAGGCCAGCGCGGAGCCGCCGGCGGACCTGCTGGCCGCGCTGGCCGCCGAACCCCGCGCCCAACGGATGTTCGACATCCTCACGGGGCAGAACCGCTACGCGGTGATCTACCGGGTCACCAGCGCGAAGCGGGCCGACACCCGCAGCCGGCGGATCGCCCAGTTCGTCGAGATGCTGGCCCGCGGCGAGACGCCCCACCCGCAGCGGCGGGCCCTCGACTGAGCCGCGGTCGGCGCGACGGCGCGGGTGGCGAATGGTCGCGCGAAAGACCGGGCGTCGACGGCGCGGATCGTGCCAGGATGCCCGGCATGCCTGGTCGCGCACTGAGCTTCGGAATGGCGGCGGAAGCGTACGAACGGTTCCGGCCGGGGTATCCCGTGGAGCTTTTCGACCTGGTGATGACGTACGCGGGCCGGCCGGTTCGGAGTGCCCTCGAGATCGGCGCGGGGACCGGCAAGGCAACCCGGCTGTTCGCGCAACCGGGGATCACGGTCACCGCGACCGAGCCTGACCGGGCCATGCTCGCCGAGCTGCGTAAGCAGGTGCCGGCAAGCGTCAGGACCGGGCGAGCCGCGTTCGAGGACCTGCGACCGGGCGAGCGCTACGGGTTGGTCTATGCGGCGGCGGCGCTGCACTGGACGAACCCGGAGGGGCGGTGGTCGCGGATGGCCGCGCTGCTGGAGCCGGGTGGCGTGTTCGCCTCGTTCGGTGGACCGGTCCAGCTGGCCGACCCGGCTGTGGAGGAAGCTGTGCGCGCGGCCCGGGCACCCTTCCTGGAGAGCGACGAGGTGCCGTCCCCGGACGGGACGCCTCCGGGGCATGACATGCAGTGGCCGGGTACGGAGCTCCAACGGTCTGAGTGGTTCGCCGACGTGCAGCAGTCCGTCATCGAGCGGCGCTTCACGATGAGCGCTCGCGACTACGTCGGCCTTCTCTCGACCATCTCGGCCTATCTCGAACTGCCGACCTCGGCGCGAGAGCAGGTATTCAGCCGGATCATGCAGGTCCTGCCGGAGACGGTGGAGATCGCCGCCGACATCACCGTCCATCTCGCGCACCGCCGCCGCGAGCAGTAGCGCTTCGATGAGACGCGGACGCGCCCCGATGGACGAGGACCGGCCGGGCTGACCACGGTTGCGGGCGGTCGGCATCATGGGAGGCGTGCTCCGCTTCATCCTCAACGTGCTCTGGCTGATCTTCGGCGGCGGGCTGGTCCTCGCCCTCGGCTACGGCATCGCCGCGCTGATCTGCTTCGCCCTGGTCATCACCATCCCGTTCGGCGTCGCCTCGCTCCGCCTCGCCTCGTACGCGCTCTGGCCGTTCGGCCGCACCCTCGTCCCCAAACCCGGCGCCGGCATCGCCTCCGGCGCGGCGAACGTGCTCTGGGTGCTGCTGGCGGGCTGGTGGCTGGCGCTGTCGCACATCGTCGCCGGGGTCGGCCTCTGCGTCACCATCATCGGTATCCCGTTCGGGGTGGCGAACTTCAAGCTGGTGCCGGCCGCGCTCTGGCCGCTGGGCCAGGAGGTCGTCGAGGCGCCCTGACCGTGTCACGCGGCTGCCGCGCACGGTTCGGTGCCGTACCGGCCAGGCGCGGGGCGGTCCCCGTCGCCGGCGCGCCGGAGTCCGTGGTCCTTCGCCGGGATGAAAGCTCCCCTGCGGATCCCGGTCACCGCCCCTATGGCGTCCTAGGAGGCTGGGCTCACCCGGGTCGGATGGGGGGATGGAAGCGAATCCGCCTCGCGTCCATCCCCGGCCGACTACGGTCGGAGCAGTGGCGGATCTTCCCACCGCGGTCGAGGCACTCAAGGCGGATCCGGACCTGGCCGGGTTGCGCCGCTCCCTCGAGGCGTACTACGGCGACCCGGCTCGCGAGGCCGCGATGGACGCCTTCTACGCCCGCTTCGTCCGCCCCGGGGATCTCGTCTTCGACATCGGCGCGCACGTCGGGGACCGGCTCGGCAGCTTCCGGCGCCTCGGCGCCCGCGTGGTGGCCGTCGAGCCGCAGCCGCTCTGCGTCCGCGCGCTGCGCGCGCTCTACGCCGACGACCCGCGGGTGACGCTGGTCGAGGCGGCCTGCGGCGCCCGCCCCGACCCCGTCCGGCTGCACGTCAACTCGGCCAACCCCACCATCTCCACGGTGTCCCCGCAGTTCATCGCGGCCGCCGCCGGGGCCGACGGCTGGGCGCACGAGACCTGGGACACCGAGGTCGAGGTCGCCGGCACCACCCTGGACACGCTCATCGCCGCGCACGGCGTACCGGCCTTCGTCAAGATCGACGTGGAGGGCTTCGAGGAGGCCGTGCTGGCCGGGCTGACCCGCCCACTGCCGGCGCTGTCGTTCGAGTTCACCACCATCGCCCGGGAGCCGGCCCGCCGCTGCCTGGATCGGCTCACCGGGCTCGGCTTCACCCGGTTCAACGTCGCGCTCGGCGACGAGATGGCTCTCGCCCTGCCGCGGTGGCGGACCGCGCCGGAGGTGGCCGCGTACCTGCTCGGCCTCCCACACCGCACGAACTCCGGCGACGTGTACGCCGCCGTCCCGCCGAGCTGACCACCCGAGTCAGCCGTCCGGCGGCCGGACTCCGGTGCAGGGCCTCGGCTCGCGCATCGATGCTGGTCACACACTCATCGGCGCCAGGCTTTTTTAAGCTTTTGAACTTAGCCATGTTTCGTTACCCGCCTGTTATTGACGTGACCGGCGCCACTTCGGTTGACTGCGGTGGAACCGCTTCCGCAACCGGTTCCGAACAACCCGACCACCCCTGCGACCCGGAGGGTCCCGTGCCGATCACCATCGCCGACGTCGCCACCCGGGCGGGGGTGAGCAAGACGACCGTGTCCCGGGTGCTCAACGGCAAGGGCGAGGTGCACGTCCGCACCGCCGACCGGGTCCGGGCCGTGATCAGCGACCTGGGGTACGTACCGAGCGCCCGTGCGGTCGGCCTGGCCCGGGGACGTACCCGGGTGGTCGGCATGCTGGTGCCCTCGCTCACCTGGCCATGGATGGGCGAGGTGCTGCAGGGCGCCGCCGACGTGGTCGAGGCGGAGGGGTACGGGATGCTGCTGTTCACCTGCACCCGCGGCGACGAGTCGATGCGGCGGTTCGCGTCACAGGTCTCCGCGAAGTCCTTCGACGGCCTGCTGGTGGTCGAGCCGGAGGGCACCCTGGACTACATCACCGACCTGCACGAACGGGGCCTGCCGGTGATCCTCATCGACGACCGCGGCCACCAACCCGGCTTTCCGTCCGTCCGTACCACCAATGAGGACGGCGCCCGGGCCGCCGCCGCGCACCTGCTCGGGCTCGGCCGGCGGCGCCCCCTCGTGGTGACCGGGCTGCTCCGCTTCGGCTGCACCCGGGAGCGGCTCGCCGGGTTCGCGGCCGGCTACGCCGACGCCGGACTGCCGATCGATCCGGCCCTGCTGGTGGAGGGCGACTTCACCTTCGAGTGCGGCCGGGCCGCGGTGGAACGCCTCCTCGCCGACGGCGTGCCCTTCGACGCGGTGTTCGCCCACAACGACCTCTCCGCCGCCGGCGCGCTCCAGGCGTTGCGCGACGCCGGCCGGCGCGTCCCGCAGGACGTGGCCGTCGTCGGCTTCGACGACCTGCCGCTGGCGGGGCACACCCACCCGCCGCTGAGCTCGGTACGCCAGCCGTTGCGGGAGATGGGGGCGGCCGCCGCCCGCACCCTGATCTCCCATCTGGCCGGCACGCCGCTGCCCGGCACCCCGACCGTCATCCCGACGAGCTTCACCGCCCGCGCCTCGACCGGCACCACCTGACCGCTCCACCGCTGACCGCAACCCGCACCGAGGGGCAACTGGCCCCCCGGTGGCACCACCGCACACCCTCCATCCACCACATCCCGCCTGAGGAATGCGGGAGCACCGAGGGAGACCCTCCATGAGAAGAAGACAGTTCCTCGCCGTCGCGCTGGCCGGCGCAATGGCCACCGGGCTCGCGGCGTGTGGCGACAGCCCGAACGCCAACAAGAAGAACGGCCAGGCGGCAACCGTGCTGAACGTCGGCATGCCGAACGGCCCGCAGACCGAGAACAACAACCCGTTCCTCACCACGTCCGCCGCGGCCTCGCTGGGTTACCGCTGGCAGATCTACGAGCCGCTGATGATGTGGAACCCGGTGAAGCCGGCCGAGCCGTTCAAGCCGTGGCTGGCCACCAAGGCCGAGTGGTCGTCGGACTACACCTCGGTCAAGGTCACCATCCGGACGGACGCCACCTGGTCGGACGGCCAGAAGCTCACGGCCGAGGACGTCGCGTTCACCTACAACCTGGTGAAGAAGTACCCGGCGCTCAACGACCAGGGCGTGCCCTACACGGACGCGACGGCGAGCGGCAACGAGGTCACGATCACGATGTCCAGCCCGCAGTTCGTCAACCAGCAGAAGGTGCTGTGGCGGGTGCCGATCGTGCCCAAGCACATCTGGGAGAAGATCAGCGACCCGACCACCGACCCGGTCAAGCAGCCGGTCGGCAGCGGCCCCTACACGCTCAAGTCGTTCACCCCGGCCACCACCACGCTGACCGTCCGCGACAGCGGCTACTGGCAAAACCTGCCGAAGGTCAAGGAACTGCGCTTCACGTCGTACACGGACAACAGCGCGCAGACCACCGCCCTGGCCAACGGCGAGTCGGAGTGGAGCTTCGTCTTCATTCCCAACTACCAGACGGTGTTCGTCGCCAAGGACCAGGCCCACCACAAGGTCTGGGCACCCCCGGTGCTGGGCATCCACGGCCTCTACGTCAACACCACGAAGAAGCCGTTCGACGACCCGGTGCTGCGCCGCGCGATGAACATGGTGATCGACCGCGAGGACATCTTCACCACGGCCGAGGCCGGATACTTCCACCCGCTGGTGAAGAGCGTGACCGGTCTGCCCAGCCCCGCCGGAGACGCCTTCGTCGCCCCGGAGTTCAAGGGCCAGGAGCACAAGGTCGACGTCGAGGGCGCCAAGGCGCTGCTCACCGGCGCCGGCTACAAGCTCGACGGCAACACCCTCAAGGACAAGACCGGCAAGGCCGTCACCATCAAGCTGACCGACCCGGCCGGCTGGTCGGACTACCAGACCAGCCTCGAGATCGTGAAGGACGGCCTGTCGAAGATCGGCATCGCCGCGACGGTCGACAAGGCCAACCAGGACGCCTGGTTCCGCAACGTCGAGCAGGGCAACTTCGAGGCGACCTTCCGGTGGACCGAGGGCGGGGCCACGCCGTACGACATCTACCGGACCGTGATGGACGGCCGGCAGCTGAAGCCGATCGGCACCGCCTCCCCCGCCGGCAACTTCGGCCGCTTCAACAACAAGGAGGCGACCGACGCCCTGGTCGCCTACGCGAACGCGACCGACGAGGCCGCCCGTACCGCCGCGATGAACACACTGCAGAAGGTCTTCGTCGACCAGGTGCCGATGATCCCGGTCGGCGCGGACAACATCGGTGGCGCGTACAGCACGAAGAACTGGACCGGATGGCCCGACGACTCGAACCCGTACGGCGCCATGCAGCCCACCCAACCCAACGCGCTGGACGTGGTCCTGCACCTCAAGCCGGCGGGTAGCTGACCCCCGGCCCCGCCTCCCCGGTCGGCCGCGGCCGGCCGGGGAGGCGGAACCCACGTTCATGACATGGCAACCCCAGACAGGAACTCGGCATGACGTTGAGCGAGAGCGCGACGCCGGCCGACGAGGTGGTGCTGGAGGCCGTCGGCCTGACCAAGCACTTCCCCGTCCGCAGGCGGCTACGTGACCTCTTCTCCCGGACGCCGGCCGTC